>CAZDNV010000006.1:0-35112 GCA_964506875.1 uncultured Candidatus Bathyarchaeia archaeon | reverse complement strand
GTGTACGATAGGTACTTTCTGAGCTCATCAACGGCTCTTTCCGATCTATGCTCTAGAGCGAAGCCCAACACAGCATTGGCAAGCACGATGGCAACTATGATAATTGCTTCAGTCATCTCTCCTAAGAAACCAGCTATTGCTGAAGCGAAGACGAGCACGTAAACAAGAGGGTTCCTAAACTGAGATGCGAATATGCCGAACGACGTTCTGTGTTCAATTGAAGGAATCTCGTTCAGCCCATATTCCTTAAGTCTGCGCACAGCTTCTGTGTCATCAAGCCCCATTTCTGACGCATTGAGCTCTCTAAGAAGCTCATTTTCCTGCAACTTCCAGTAGTTGATTTCCTCAGGTTCAAACATAAATCTGTCAGCCTGCAGACTTGCTGGGGTCTATCAGGAGGTTGTACGTCTATCCTCTTTAATGATTTCTTCGCCCTCTTTCTCTGCTGAGAAAAAGGGAAGTTGCGGGAGAAACATCTGCCAAAGGTTGGGCATATCGCCCAGCAGCCCCACTAACAAGGCCACTTTTGGAAGAAGACGGTGCGTTCTGCCCAGATTGTACAGCACATCCTATCCCCTAGGATTTCTCTCTTAACTGATTCTTGACGAATGTGCCAGATACTTCTTAGGAAACACATCTGAACTTCTCCATCTGATCTTCTTGCTGAATATTCCTTCATCTCTGCATTTCTCAAACATCTTTCTGGTATATTCTGCGTGATCTTGAAGATCTTGCTCCTTGGATTAAAAGGCTGGATGCGCGTGGGCGACGTCACAACTGGAGCGGGGAGCAGATCCTAGTAGCCTATGTGATGATGCGCGCCATGTGCCAAATACGGATAAAGATATGATGACATATTAAAGGGCAATCGAGTGCCACTGGTAGGATCTAAGAGGAGGCCTCACGATCGCGAAGACTAGTCAGCAGCGTTTTCAAATAGAACGCGATAAGGGACGTCAGCATTTTCTCTTCAACCTGCTTAACTTCCTCTACTTTAGAAAGAGTGACTATGAAGACCGCTTCTTGATTGAAAGTCAGCCCTTGGGTCTATTCGTGGTTATTCCTTACATTCTATTCGCGGAAGCTTACTTCTTCAGACATCAAAGATACTTCGTAGTTCTAGAAAGACGGATAGTTGGAGTTTTCGCGCTCCGAGAGAAAGTTGAATCACTGTACGTTAGCAGCATAGCTGTTTCCCCGTTTTACAGGAGAATGGGAATGGCAACCTACGTACTGAACTACAGTGCGTTATTGGCGGGGCAGCTTCACAAGATGGCTCTTGAGCTTTCAGTTCTAAAGGCAAACGCGCCTGCGCTCAGGCTTTACGGGAGTTTTGGATTCAGGAAAAAGGAAGAAAGGAGACGGTCATTTGTTCTGAGAAAAACCATAACACCAAGCGGAAAATAGCACATGGTCATGCCTGATTTGAATTTCGGATATCACTATGGGAAGGCTTCTATCGCACGTTTCCCATTCTTATGATTTTGAGGATTCTGTTTTCTCTAGCTCTCCTAGGGCCTCTCTCATTGACGAAGCAGATTTCTCAAGCCTGTTCTTTGTTTCCGGCATCAGTTCGAGTTCCAATACCTTTTCAACTCCGTTTTTCCCGAGTATCACTGGCACCCCAAGCGAAACGTCTGAGATCCCGTACTCGCCTTTCAGACAAGTGGAAACGCCCATCACTCGTCTTCTGTCTCTGATTATGGCATCTGACATGATGGCTACTACGGCTGCCGGCGCATAGGTGGTTGATCCTTTCAGTCTTATGACGTCGGATCCTGAGCTTACCGTCAGGTTCAATATCTTGTTGATCTGTTCTCTAGTGAGCAAGTGAGTTATCGGGATCCCTGATACTGATGCGCATTCGACAAGAGGAACCATCGAGTCTCCATGTTCACCTATGACCAACGCCCTTACGTCCTCTCTGGAAACGTTCAGCTCCATGGCAATGTAGGACCTGAAGCGTAGAGTGTCTAGGATGTTGCCCATGCCGAAAACCCTCTTTCTTTCGAAGCCTGACTCCTTATAGGCCAGATAGGTCATTGCGTCGACAGGGTTTGTGACAATCATCAGCTTGCAGTCCGGAGCATATCTGGCCACTTCCTTCACTATGGATTTCACTATTCTTGCGTTCTTAGCCATAAGATCGATTCTAGCCATTCCTGGTTTTCTGCCTTCGCCTGCCGTTACGATAACAAGATCAGAGCCCTCCATTTCACCATATTCGCTTGTCCCAACGATTTTCCCATCAAACTCTATCGCAGGAGCAGTCTGCATCATGTCAAGCGCCTCACCCTTTGCCAAATTCTCAAAAACATCAACCAGAACAACATCCCCAATCCTGTATCTCAGAATATTGAAAGCTGCAGCGCTTCCTACTTTTCCAGCACCAACAATAGTGATCATAGCCGAAGGTAGGCCATCTTAGGTAAATATAGTTGGCGCAATCTATCTTTCACAGCTTCATCCTCCGACGTTTGTCTACCGCGACACCAAGCGCATGTAAGCTTCTAGAGAGTGGGACTTTGCCCATTTCTGTCTCTTTTCATCGTTTCTTTTGATTGCGCAAAGAGCTTCTCAAAATGCTCCTCATCGAGTTCAATGCCTTGCCCTATCCCTGGGCATTCATCAGTGCAGGCAAATACGTAGTTGCCTTCCCCCACATTTCTCAACTCAAAGGGGTAGAACCTGCAGATCAAAGGTCTCACCTTGTAGATTGTGCATGAGCTGTCACTGAGGAAGAGACATTTCCCTTTGTCGGTCTTTTTCATGCAGTAGACGTATGGCGCGTGTCCCTCGATTGTCTCTACAAAAGTATCCAAAGGTTTAGTGGTCCTCTGCGATATGCGGTCAGCTTCGCATCTCATAAGAAGAATCATTCTAGTCTTGGCTTCAGTGTCACCGCAGCAAATCGCGCATCTATTGCACTCGAACCGAACATGCTTAGGATGCTCAAAGCACAAGGCTTTGCGTGCCAACCGCTCTCACTTAACGCTCGCTTTTGTTTGAACAAGCTCTTTCAGTATTTGCCAGCCCTTTTTCCAGCCTTAAAGAAGAATCCTTCTTTGCCTATCCACTTGAAAAGCAGGCCATCCTTCCACTCATAGCCTTCACGAATGTGAGCTGCCAGAACCTCCCCTATGAACCAGACATGATAACCAGCTTCAACCTCCTTAACAACTCTACACTCGATGCTTACAGGGCTTTCTTCGATAAGGGGTGCTTTGACCTTTGTCCCCTCTGAAGGTTTGAGTTTCGCTAGCGCAAACTTATCCACGTCTCGGCCTGACTTCTCACCACAGATACGCACGGCTTCTCTAAGCCCTTCATCAACCACGTTGACTACAAATTCTCCACTGTCACGGATCAAACGGAAAGTATGCCTGGAGGGTGCTATGCCCACGCCCACTAAAGCTGGCTTCCCAGAAAAGTATGCAAACATACCGACGCTGATGATGTTGCTTTTTCCTTCATGCTGCGCAGAGACCAGATAAACCGGTCTGACGGGTAGCTGTCTTAAACCGTCAGCAATAGGGACTTCCTTCTTCACCAGCCACAGCCTCTTGATGATCCACATGCGCACGCATTATTTAATGATTTATCTCTTGATACCGCTTGGGCCGAACTAGCGCGCGCTATGGTCTTACAGCACTTCGGAGCAAGACTAAATTAGTGGAGGTAATATCAACCGTAACCGTGAATCTCAAAACTATACTTGGCGTAGCTGCTGCAGCAGTTCTCTTCTTCTTCGGCATCATATTTGCACTAGCCGCTGCCTATTCACCGATCAGATTTCTGACTGCTGCCTTTCTCTTAGCCGTCGGTTTCGCGATAGCCTACTACTTGGCTAGAAAGCCAAAAATGGCCATTCAGAAACTTGAGGTCTCTGGAGAACTGAGGGCCATCGGGCTCAAGTGCCTAAACTGCGGGGCATCTGTAGATGTCAGCCGAATCAAGGTTGTTTCAGGAATTCCATATGCAACGTGCCAGTATTGTGGCCACACATTCGAGGTGGCTGAGGAACCGAAATGGTGAGAAGTCGCTATCTCATGCTCACCTTGGTTTTGCTGAGCTTAGCTGCACCACTGATCATGTCCACATCAGCTGCTCGCACTTTCCATCTGGAACACGAATGGGTGAAGATTTGGATAAACGAAGACGGAACAATAGATCTGTTCTACAATATTACGCTCACGCTTGATTCTGGAGATAACATAAACTACGCTACCATCGGTCAACCTCAGCCTGATTTCACGATAGGAGAGGCACTGGACCAGTATGGCAACTCGCTCGTAGCCACCGACGCAAGCTCCAGTAGCGATTACAAGGTCAAGGTTGCCTTTCAAGAGCCATTGAAGCCTGGAGAGACAATTTGGCTCACATTGACAACGAAAGTAGGCCACATGCTTTATGAGAATCAGCAGAACGTGGACATGCAGTTCACACCCACTTGGTGGTCAGATGCAACGGTACGGGATCTTCGCATTCTAATTGTGCTTCCGGCAAACGTTGCTTTAGACAATGTGACTACACCTCCAAGCTATTACTGGAACAGTAGCAAATTGGTTGAGGACAATCGTTGGTCTCTTTTTTGGGATGCAAGCAACCTCGAACCAGACGCGCGTTATCCTGTCGGAGTCTCATTTCCCAAGGAATTCGTGCAAAACTATGAGAAGGAGCCTGGAGGCATAACTGCATTCCTTATGCGATATGGACCTTTGCTGATCATGCTAGGAATCTTCGTAGTGGTTATAGCTGTCGTAACCCTGGTTTTCTATTTCGTCCGCAAGAACCCCTATCTTATGCCGACACTCAGCATGGAAAGCCTTGGAATCAAGCATGGACTGACAGCAGTGGAAGCATCCTATCTTCTTGACCTGAAGCCAGAAAGAATAGTTGCAGAAATCGTCTACAGCCTCCTGCAGAAGAGAGCCGTCTGGGTGGAATCCACTATCCCATCGCTCAAACTGAGAATAATACCACGATTCCAGGACAAGACAGGAACAGAAGACTCACCGCTCCGCTACTATGAAATCGACTTTCTCAGCGCGCTCAAGGATGATGGAACCTTAGAAGAAGAGAAGCTAGCTCAGACGGTCATGCTAGTCAGAGACACAGTGGAGGAGAAAATGCACGGTTATTGCAGACGCGATACGATTGACTATTATAGGAGCGTAGTGGAGAAGGCTTGGCAGCAAGTAGAACAGGCAGGTACAGCTGACCTTGCTTCAAAAGCGTACGATGAGCAGCTTCTCTGGCTCATACTCGACTCCGAGTATCAAACGAAGACTCAAACAGCCTTCCATGACAGGGCTTTTGAACCTAGCCCAACGTGGCTATGGTTCTGGTACGGCTATCAGCACTATCACCCTCACCCCACATACAAGCCAAACGTGGACAATCCAAGTCAAGCAGCAAAACCGCCAACAATTCCCGGCGCTGACTTAGCAAACAACGTTGCCACAGCCATCGAAACTACCTCAAACAATATTGTTGTTAATCTAGAGAAATTCGCCAATTCTATTTTGCCCGCACCCACTTCAAGCCAGGCTTCACACGAGCCTGCTCACCACGGTGCCACGTGCGTATGCGCGTGTGCGGCATGTGCTTGTGCCTGCGCATGTGTATCATGTGCTTGTGCTTGCGCAGGTGGAGGGGTAGGCTAAAACATGAGGAAACTGAGAGCATGAGCTTGCTGAGAAGAGTGTTTCGGACTCCCAAAATCCCTGCGGGTCGTTATGCCTATCGCGGGAAAGGCGATTTTTCTGGTTTGGCTTTGCAGCTTCGTATCGAACCTAGCGGACAAGGGTAGATGGTGATCAATGCCAGCACCGTTCTTTACCTTAATGAGACGGCTGTGGCCCACGCTTACTTTTTGATGCAGGGAATGCCGACTGATGCTGCCGTGAAAAAGATAAAGCGCATTTATCGGGTAAGCGGGAAAACGGCTAAGCATGAGCATGAGAAGCTAGTTTATGCCATAAGTACGCTGGCACAGACAGAAAGAGTGTGTCCCACATCCTTTCTGGACATAAAGAGCGTTGAACCGTTTACCCAACAATATTCAGCGCCTCTTCGCATGGACTTGGCGTTAACGTTCAGATGCCAAAACGACTGCATTCACTGTTACGCAGGAGGTCCCCACGAAACTGAGGAATTGACAACCGAAAAATGGAAAGATGTTGTCGATCGCTTACATGAAATTGGCGTGTTCATACTGACTTTCACAGGAGGGGAACCAACACTCCGAGAGGATCTCCCTGAGCTGCTACAATACACTCAGAACAAGGGAATAGTTTCAGGACTGATCACAAACGGAAGACGCCTCAAGGACAAGGAATACGTGAAAATCCTTGAGAAGGCTGGATTGGACTTCATTCAAGTGACTCTTGAGTCGCACAAGACAAGCATCCATGACAAGATCACTGGCGTCAAAGGAAGCTGGAAAGAAACAGTCGAAGGAATAAGAAACGCGGTCGCAACGCGGATCTATGTCACAACGAATACCACTCTGAACAAATACAACGCCTTAGACTTCTTGGAGACAGTCAACTTCATAAAGAAGCTTGGGGTAGTGGGCTTCGGATGCAACTCGCTGATCTATGCTGGAAAAGCAGGGCAGGTGGCAGACGAGTTTGCGTTGCTATTTGAAACGTTGAAGGAACTGTTGCCTCAGGTACGGGGAAAATCGAATCGGCTTGGGTTAAGATTCCTCTGGTACACTCCGACACAGTATTGCAAATTAGACCCAGTCAGCTTAGGCCTAGGAGTAAAATCATGCACGGCAGCGCTGGTCAACATGTGCATCAGCCCCAACGGTGACGTTTACCCCTGCCAAAGCTACTTCCAGAGTTTGGGCAACATTCTTCGAGATGAATGGAAAAACATCTGGAACCACCCGTTGGCACTCAGCATACGAAAAAGGGAATATGCCGAGCCGAAATGCAAGGACTGCTCGCAACTGCGGATTTGTGGTGGTGGCTGTCCTCTGGAACTGAAGGAAAGCAGGTACTTATGCTCCGAATCGCAATAATCCTCTCTCATGTTCCTGTTTTTCTTATGGGGCAAATGGCATTTGACTCTGACCGGTTCGCTGTTGTCATGATAAGTTTAATATAAGAAGAAGGATAAACTGCACTCAACTCAGGAAATATGGTGAAAATGTATGGCTTCGAAGAAATTGTTAGATATGCTGAATATGGCAATCGCGAGAGAAATGCAGGTAGCAGTCCAATACATGTGGCAACACGTTCAATGGATAGGCGTCAAAGGCTTTGCGACAAAGGATGCATTTCAAGAGATAGGCATAGCTGAAATGAAGCACGCAGAGTCTATTGCTGAGAGACTCTTCTACTTGGGTGGAATACCCACTACAAAGCCAGACCCGATCAACGTTGGAAAAGCCCTGAAAGAAATGGTGTCGCAAGATGTAAAGGACGAGGAGAAGGCAATAACGCTTTACAAACAGATAATAGAGCTAGCGCGAAAGGAGAATGATGAGACCACAGCCTTCCTCTTCATGGGAATCCTAAAAGACGAAGAAGACCATCACGACACCTTCACAACATTGCTTGAACAAGTGTAAGCAAGTCTCACTGTATTTGAACAAGATTCTCATTTTTTATTCCGCATCGAGAAGAAGCATTGCCATGGATGATTTCTGCTCAAATCCCCTAGGATTGCCTATGTGTTCTCGAACGCATGGGTAGTCTGCCGTGTAAACCACCCTATCAAGAAGCCAACGCGGAGCCTGTCGATTATGAGCCTTGCTCTACTGTTAGTTGTCCGTATTTCCCTATGTTGAGCTGGATTTCTCCTCTGAAGCTTGTGACGTAGCCGTTCTCCACCTTCACAGTCTTGTCAACGTCTACTTGGTCAATCTGCTCGTTCCACAATGTCAGCTTTATCGTGCCTGTTTCGTCTGCTATTATCGCATTGGCTACCTTATGCGTCTGGTTCTTGAGTCTTGACGTGACTTCGCGTGTGTCTGATTTTTCAGTGACTTTGGCTTCTATGCTGATGCGTTTCATTCCGTCTCGGAGATCTTTTATTTTCAAGCTGGATTACCTCTCTAAGCCACTCTTTCCGCGACTGCGAATTTACCGCTTACGGATAGTATTCTGACTTTCATCCGCTCTCCGATTTTGCTGTTGGGAACAAAAATCAGGAAACCTTGGATTTTCGCTATTCCGTCTCCTCTGCTTCCGATATCGTCGATGACAACCTCCAGTTCCTGATTTTCTTTTACTGGCGAGAATTGCACAAGGGGTCTGCTCGGGCGGAACCGGCTTTGGCTTCCATATCTTCTTGGTTTTTCTGGTGCGTTCCTTGTCTTTTCCGGTAGCCTTCGTGGCATGTTGGGTTTTCGTCCTTATCGCGGAACTAGCCTATCCTTGCCTATTGCCATGTGCTTGGCATCAGTCCAATCAAGGCTAGTTAGATGCAGAACGGTCTTTCCATCATATAAGTTTTGCTGGAACGTCTTTCTTGCCGTTATTCATAACGTAACGCCTCGACTGGGTTTGGCTTTGAGGCTTTTTTGGCAGGTCTTCTTTCTCAGGCATCCCCGCAATTGTCAACGGCAACTCCACGTTTCTCAGTGCAGTGAGCCTTGGGAGCAAGTTGAAGAATTGAAACACGAAGCCCATTTTTCTTAGACGAAGCTCAGCCAGTTCATCGTCGCTGTGTTCTTGGAGATTGGAGCCATCGATCAAAATCTCTCCTTGGTCCGAACGATCAAGGCCTCCTATCAAATGCAACAGAGTGGATTTTCCACTTCCTGAAGGACCGAAAATGGTCAGAAGCTCGCCTTGCGCAACTTCAAAACTCACGCCTCGTAGGGCTGGAACAAGAACTTTTCCCATGCGGAAGCTTTTCGTAACATTGTTTGCGTTCAAGATAGTAGGCATTTTACCCACCTAGGTGAAAAGGTTCTACGGGGTTGTCCTTCTTATAAACTCTGCTTGGGGCTAGACCCCAATGACTAGGCCGACCAGAATGACACTGACCAACAAAGCTATTATTGTAATGAGAGTGCTTTTCATCAATGAGAATCCAGTAAGCAACCGTGTCGCAATAGCGCCCAGTGCGATGGTCCAGATATACACGGCAATTCGAAGGTAACTACTAAAGTCAGAAACAAACGCTGTCTCCTCCAGCACTGCGTTTCTTGCTTTCTCATATTCTCCCTGAACACCGCCTAGGAATTCCAGACGATAATGGACGCTGGGCAAGGTTGAGTAAGCTGCAGCATTCAATGCCATTTGGACGCACATGGTTATCAGAACAAATCCAACCACCACCATCAATGGCCGCCAGACAACTTTGGCTCCAAAGGCTCTGGCTAGCACATAGATTAGACCTGCAAACAAAACCCATTGAACCACGAACTGCATAAGACCCGTCAACGAGAAATTGATGAGGATGCTGGCAGCGGCGATCTGCATAGGCGTCTTGAAAACGCCTCGGAAAAACAGACCATCAACTAGCAGTGTTGTATTGGTACCTTCAGGCCACTCGAACTCAAGCTTTAGGCCAGTTATTCTTCCCCAGTCAGCATTGGCAGTGCTGTTGGTCCACTTCTCGTTTCCCAGTCGAATTGTAATGTTACCCCAAACATTGCGCGTGATGTTTGAAGAATCTCCTGTCAAATCGTAGTAGAAATAGTCCTCGGTCGATGATGAGAGCATGTAGATGGAGGCGTTCGCGGGTTTCTCTTCTGGGTTGATCATTTTTGCTCTGAAGTAAATCTCTTTGTATCCATCTGGACCAGAGCAGTTTGCAGGCCCAATACTGTCTAACTGCATAAGAATCTTCTTGCTATCAACCACCGAGAATTCTATGCTTCTATTCCCATAAGCCGTGCCATTTATGAAATCAACAAAATTCTCCGTTATGCTCACTCCAGGATAACTTGTCCACAAGGTGGCATTTTCTGTCCATTCGTCCATTTTCTCGCCAGTTGGCAGTGTCTGCTCAACGTAGGTCTTTGACACTACAACGTACGCAAAGGCCAAGTTTGCTGCGACGAAGAGAATCAAAACCAGGAAGGGTCCAGCATACTTCGGGTTTTGAGTTATCTCCTTGAAGGCTTTTTGGGGTGCATATAGCACTTCCAGCATTTGGTTGATTAATGACGTTTTTTTCTGTTTTTCCACCGAACTATTACCTCTGATTTCTTGGGACTGTTACATGCCAAGTTTCAGTCGTCTGTATGTCGTATAGTCCACGTATTCCAGATAGGGATTTTCCGCTTGGTATTTAACTGTTAGTTTTTGCCGCTTCCTTTTGTCCAACATCTGGTTCGTGGTGATGAGTGAGTATGCGTCGCTTCCAGCTCCTGAACCATAGCTGGCAACTAGGATGCGTTCAGCTGGTTTCGCTATATCTAGGACAGCTGCCAGACCTAGGAGTGAAGCACCCGAATAGGTGTTACCAAATTTCACCACCTGAAGTGAGGGTAAGTACTGGTCTTCTTTGAATCCAAGTTCCTTTGCTATCCTTACTGGGAACTGGGCATTAGGTTGGTGTGCCACAAAATAGCTTATGTCTTCAGGTTGTAGGCCCAGACGTTCCATTAGTTTCTTGGCTGCTTTTCTGACGTGTTTGAAATAGGCTGGATCGCCTGTAAATCTCCCTCCATGCATCGGGTAGGGTTCGCCATCTCTTCTCCAGAAATCAGGCGTGTCAGATGTGCATGAATACCATCCTTCAATCTCTGCGACAAGATCGTGTTTTCCGAAAATACAGGCTGCTGCACCATATCCTACGAAGAGGTCTAGTTCCCCGCCTGGGCAATCTCTTGGCGCTGCTTGGGAATTGTCTGTGCCTATGACCATGGCGTTTCGGATGTTTGACCTTGAGTAGTTGACAAGCGAAGCTGCATCCTTGAATACGCTCGTGGCGGCTTTGCAGGCAAATTCCGTGTCAACGGCATCTACTCCTTGCACGTCATCTTCGTCTTCCTCACCGAGTTTCAGAACCTGAGCCACTTTCGAAGCAATGGGTTTGACCGCGTAGGGGTTGGATTCCGAGCCCACATAGATTTTGCCAATAAGTGAGCTGTCAACCCCAGAGTGGATGAGCGCCAGCTTGCCTGCCTCAACAGCAGCCGTTATAGCATCTTCATCAATGAACGGGACTGCACGTTCAATGTTTCCTTCTTTTATTCGAAACCTTGATGAGTAAAAGCCATAACCTACTATGCCTGGCGTGTCATACTCTTTGCTGGGCTTGACGACGTGGTATTCTTGATGAGGGAAATACTCATCCGCAAAGGTGAAAGTCAAGGAGATAGTTGGAATGACGTCACTTCGGTCGACAGAATAGCGTCTTCTGAACCTTGGAGTGATGCTCCTTCCTTCAAGAGAAGCGAAGTCGATTTCCTCGCCGCTTTTTACCATTCGGTCCGTCAGTCTTCCTGGGATCCGGACTTTTCCATCATGAAAAGAGATGATTCCATAGATGTAACTTCCCAGTTTTGTGAACTTGTTTGTCGGTTCATTGACAAGTGTGCTCACTTCAAGCTTGCCTTTCTCATAGAACAGGTCTGTATCAGCCATTTTTCCGTAGCTTTTTCTGCCGCAGTTGCCACAGTAGTCTCTTATCTCGAAATACTCTTTCCCACAGGTCTGGCAGCGAGTACCCCTTAGCCTGTCCCCAAGGTAGGAGACTCTTCTTTCTATGGGTTCACTGCTCATCCTAGTCTCTCCCTAGAATGTTAACGTACCCTTTCGTACCGAAGCCTTCGAGCTCCAATACACATCCGTGCGTCAGTTCCTTTTCACTCTTGACCTGTCTTTCACCTGCTTCCGCTCTCAATTGTCGGAAAACTTCAATGATCTGGGCGCCACCGGTTGCTCCTAGAGGATTGCCATCAGCCTTTAAGCCGCCGTTTGTGTTTACGAAAAGCTGCTTTCCATCCGCCTCGTAGTAGCCTCTGTAGTTCTGGCAGCTATCATATATGCTCTCCCAAGCTCTTCCAGGTTTGTAGAAACCCAGATCCTCAAGCGAAATCATTTCCATAACTGTGGACTGATCGTAAAGCTCAACAAGCTTCAAGTCTGATAGTGTCAGGTTAGCCATTTTCAGGGCATTCGATATCGCAATCTTAGTCGCAACGAAGTGTGTCATGTCTTCTCTCGCTGGGAATGTCAGGAAGTCCGTTGCCGAGTAAGAACCTTGAATGTAAACTGGTTTGTCTGTTGATTTCTCTGCGATCTTATCAGACGTGAGAACAAGAATCGCGGCTCCGTCCGAAATTGGTGCATAATCATAGAGCCCTAGAGGTTTGTGCGCTTCCTTTCTCGCGTTTAAGACGTCCTCGATCGTTATCCTCCTCTGGTATTGGGCATACTCGTTTTTTGTTGCGTGCAAGTGGTTCTTCACTGAGATTTGCGCCAAGGCCATGTTCAGCTTTTCGAGGTTTCCGCCAGTTATGCCATATTTCCTGACGTATGCTCGAAGCATCAATTCATGGTTTGCCTCTGGCGTACATCCTGCATAGTAGCTCCAAGGATCTTCGAGAAGCATCAGATCATCACGTATCTTGTCCCATCGGTCTGTCATTTTCTCTATGCCGCCGACTAGAACCATGTTGAATCTGCCGGCTCTAATGGCGTTGCATGCGTTCGATAATGCTGAACTGAATGATCGGGTTACTTCCATTGGGACATGTAACTCGGTGAGTTCTGACAGGAATCCCTCTTCAAGCCCGAGCTTGTTCGTGATTGGAAGGAAATAGTCGGAAAGGTAGCAGGCCTCTAGGTCTTTGCGTTCAATGTTTGCATCCGCGGAAGCCTTAAGCCATGCTTCTTCAATCAGCTTTTCAGGCTCCTTCTCGTAATGCTCCCCGAACCTCGTTCTTCCAGCAGCAACTATCGCTGGTCGAATGTGCATCTGTTCCTTACACCCTTTGGATTGATTAGCAATATCCGTTCGAACATGGCTTTTAAGCGTTTGCCATCTTCATGTTCCAAGGAACTAAGCTATAGCGATTGAGTTTCCCACTAGAGTCTAATCGACCTGATCACACATTCGTCTCTAAGCATCTACGAAAGCCTTTCATATCCACATTTGCTATTCGTGATTAGATAAAGAATGCCTCCTGACGTTGGCTTGAGAGTTAGACTCGGACAAGCCGAGAAACAAGAGAAGGACCACAAATGGTTTGAAGCAGCAAAATCGTACGAAGCAGTACTGAATTCCGGGCAGGTTGCTGCTCCTGTCCATGCAGAGATCATGGAGAAACTGGGCCTGTGCTATAGCATGGCATCAATGCAAGCCCGAAATCCGGCAAGATTTAGAGAGCTCAGGCAGCTTTCGGTCGAGTCATACAGAAATTCAGCTGATCTTTTTGAGAGCGGAGGCAAAGAAAGCAAGGGCAAAGGTGCACATTGCAGAGCAGTTGCAGAATACACGCGATCTTGGTTGACAAACGATCCCATGGAGAAAAGAGCAATTCTCGATGAATGTCTCAAACTGGGAAGAAAAGGCTTAGAGGCGTATGAAAGTGTAGGTGACAAGCTGAATTCCAGCAGAATGTATAATGATCTGATGCTGATCCTTCTTGACAGGTGGCAAGTCTCCCTTAATTCTGAAGAAATGAAGAATGTCCTTCAAGAAGGAACAGATTACGGCGAAAAAGCCATCACGATTCTCTCAGAGCAAGACAATGAAACTGAGCTTTTACGTGCCTATTATTTGGCAAGTCTCCTTGAATGGCCTTTGGCAAACGTGAGCGAAAAGGAAGATGAGATGAAAGAACACGTAAACAAGAGCCTATCATATTCAGAGAAGGCAGTTGAGCTTTCAAAAAAGGTCAACAACCCATATCACACCTCAATGTCGAATTGGGCAGCAACCGTATGCACTCTCCTTTTCACTGAAAAAGTGGAGATCTCACTGAAATATGCTGAGGAAATGATGGAACAGGCAGCGATCTCCAAGAGCAACTTTCTACAAGGCGTGGCGTCATACATCCTAGCATTTGTCACCAATTGGATGACGGTGAGAGAGGGCGATCCTGAAAAGAAGAAGGAAGGACACGAAAATATTATCAAGTATGCTGAAGACGCAATACGCTATCTGCAATTGGTTTGCAGTGACTATTTCATAGCCCAGACCTACTGGCTCTATTCGGAAAGCTGCTCTTCTTTGGCACGGGATGTTGAGGTCAGTTCTGAGGCAAAACGTTCCATGCTAGAAAGGGCAGTGGGAACAGGACGCGAAGGATTAGGATATGCAGCGCGGTCAGGCTCACCGGATGCCACTGGAAGCGCCCTCCATGCACTCAGCAAAGCACTTCAGTTCTATTCTACTCTTGAAACTGAGAAAGAGAAGAAGACAAAGCTGCTAGAAGAAGCTCTATCCCATCGGATGCAATACAATGCGATCAGTGAAAGAGCCTTCTCATCCAATATTTGGGTTAGAGGGGTCGGCAAGAGCTATGAAGGACTCATCAAGGCGGAGATAGCCAGAGTGGAAACAAACAAAGAAAAGAGAAAGGATCTTCTTGAAGGCGCTGTCTCTGACATGGAGAGTGGCGTAGCATTTTGCAGAAGGTCAACCAACTTGCAGCCCCTGCCAACCCGTATTGCCGCCACTGGGTCCTTTGAAGAGTGGTTCGGACAAATGCTAAACGAGCTTTACGCTCTGACGGAAGACAAAAAGACACTGATTAGGGCAAACGAGGCAAATAGATGCGCCGCAGAAGAATTCAAGAAAGTCGACTTGCCAAGCCGAGTCGCAGAATCATACTGGAAAATAGCAAGAAACCAAGATTGTATGGGCGAATATCAGAAGGCCGCCGAGAATTTCGAAAGTGCAGTTAACAGCTACAAGGCGGCGGCCCAGAAGATGCCTCATTTCAGTAGCTTCTATCTGGATTATGCTTCCTATATGGAAGCTTGGAGTGAGATTGAGAAGGCCAAGCTCTCTCATGAACAAGAGGAATATGCTGCCGCAATGAAGCATTATGAAAGGGTTGCTTGTATTCTTGGATCCTCAAAGCTGTGGGGCTACATGTCCACAAATTTCTTGGCATGGTCTCTTCTCGAACAGGCGGAGGATCTGAGCAGAAAAGGAAGTAGCAATGAATCAAAAGATAGCTTCAAGAAAGCATCAGCGCTTTTTGAAGAGGCAAAGGAGGCTTTTGAAAGAGAGCTCGACAAGATCCAAAATGCCGATGAAAAAGACAAAGCGTCTGAGCTGGGTAACGCCTCTACGCGAAGAATGGACTATTGCCTTCTAAGAGTGTATGTGGAAGAAGCCAGGCTGGCTGACCAAATGGGAAACCATGCAGAAAGTGCTCAAAAGTACGAGTTGGCTGCCTCAGGTTTCGAGAGAGTTTTGGACTTGACTCCCTCGGAAAGTGACAGAAGAGAAATCAAACCTATCGCCCATATGTGCCGTGCATGGCAAAAGATGAAAATGGCTGATGCAAGAGCTTCACCTGAATTATATCATGAGGCGTCTGAGCTTTTTCTAAAGGCAAGGGAGTACAGCATGGTCGACAGGATGACCCTCCTGGCCTCGGGCAATGGCTCTTTCTGTAGAGCCTTAGAATATGGCAGTAGATTTGAAGAGACGAGGGAGAAGGATGACTTCTCTAAGGTGAAGCAGCATCTTGGAAGTGCAGCGAACTATTACATGAAGGCAGGATTTGACAGTGCTTCTGTATGGGCAAATGCAACTGAAATCCTGTTTGATGCCTACAATTACATGGTCAACGCTGAAATCGAGGGTGACCCTGAGAAGAAAATGAGAACCTACCTGTTGGCTGAAAAATGCTTGGAGCGATCAGCCAGACTTTATGAAACTGCAGGATATATTGGAAAGAAGGATGAAGTTCTCAAGACGCTGAAGAATGTTAAGGAGAAACGTGAATTCGCAGTCTCTTTAGGGGAGCTGTTGACGGCACCTGGCGAAGCTTCGAGTACACATGTCATCCCTGCGCCAGTCCTGAATGTGGAAGAACCGGTCGGCTTAACGAAGTTTGAACGGGAGTTTATCCAAGCCAACCTAGTCGTTCGGCAGAATGAGATTGTCGTCGGTGAAAACTGGGATCTTGAGATTCAGCTTGCCAACCTTGGGAAAAACGCGGCGTTTCTCACAAAAGTCGAAGATATAATCCCTGAGGGCTTCGATTTAGTGGAGAAACCTGAGAAATGCGTGGCCAATGATGGTTGTCTTGACCTGAAAGGAAGAAAATTGGCTTCTCTTGGAACCGAGGAAATAAAGCTGACATTGAAGCCGAAGAAAAAGGGGAAATTCGCCTTCGCTCCAAGACTCATGTTTATGAATGAGACCGGAGACCAGAAATCCTTCGAGCTTGGGCGAGTATCAGTAAGTGTAAGTGAATTGGAATCCGTGGTAGACTGAAAAGACGAGGCTAGGCCGAGAAGTGTGATTCATCTAGAAGGAACTATGGCACGCGCAGTTATGATGGCGACGTTTGCATGCTTTCGGCTCACGCTGAACACCGGCAGTCGTAATAGAAGATTCGCTCACAACTTTTATATCAAGCATTGAACCATGTTGGATAAGTGGGAGAGAGGAAGTTGCCAAAAACGACACTCGCTGGAGCGATTCTTGCGCTACTTTTGATCAATCTACTGATGTCAGCAAGTAATTCGAGAGTCGGAGGAGTGGGCGAAGAGCCCTATATGCGTTCGTCTCCACCACCTTCTGAACCACACGCCACAGAATTGGGCAAAACCGATGGAGGGGCAGGCACCGATGCTTTGTTTGTCAAGTCTGAGGGCGAGTCACCCGTGCGTGGGCCTTACATGGAGAATCTATGCATCAAGTACTCCAATGGTAGCGCTGCTCTTTATGAAGCGTTGAAGAATGGGGAAGTTGACCTGACTGACGCGTCACTAGATCAGCCCCAGATGGAGGATGCTTTCGCCGATCCAAACATCGAGACAGCCATATCCCAAAAACCGTGCATTCGACAGCTTTTCTTTAATAACAATGCTACAACGCCTGTATACCCGAATGTGACAAGCCCGACTGCTTTCAAGAGTTTCAGGCAAGGTCTGGCATGTCTAGTGGACAAGACTCACATGGTCAATGACCTCTGCAACTTTTCCTATCGGATAGACACCCCGATTGCTCGTCCACAAGGAGACTGGTGGGTAGATTGGTCAGTGAGCCAATACGATTCTTATGGCAACCTGCTGGGAAACTACCCCTATGAATATAATCCCACCCTAGCAGATTACTACCTGAACTTGAGCGGATTTGTGCAAGGCGCTACACTAAATCCATATTATGATTCCAACTTCACGAGCTCAGCACGATACTTGCGGCTTCATCCCGAGACAAATGCAACTATGGAACCGCTGATTTTCATCATAAGGAATGATCCTTCCCAATTTCTTGAATCTGGAAGGTACCTAGAAGACATTCTGCGAAAGATGGGCATCCCCATCAATGCAACAGAAGTCACGAATGCGGTGATGATTACCAAGATGCGCAAAGGAGAATACCACATTTCCATCGGAGGCTGGAGTCTGGCAGGGCCTCCACCCGCGATGGGTCAGGACTTCCTGAGCGTTTATGCTAGTGACCTGATCGGCATGGCTAACTATATGCAGTTCAGGAACTCCACGTACGACGAATATGCAAGAATAACATCAAACCCTCCAAACCTTACATCGGCAAAAGATGCTGCCCTGAAGTGCCAGAGAATTCTTATCGAGGAAGCCGCCAGCGTGTGGCTTTGGACTGAGAGTCAAGTTATGGGCTACAGAAACATATATGGGATTGCCAACTCCAGATTAGAAACCATTGATAATAGATGGACTTTTCTTGCCGCCCATGCACAGAATCCCAGCCAGACAGAACTCAGATATGGCCTATATTCGCCGCCAGCTTCCTTGAACGTGATCATAGACTACGCTAACACCGCAGCGAACTGCCTTGACAGAATCTATGATACTCTGCTTTCCTTCAACCCGTACGACAGAACACCTGATATGGGTAGAATAGCTATGCCTTGGATGGCTGAAGATTGGGACGTTGGTGAATGGGAGTCTCCATATGAGCCGGAGAAGGGTCTCACAAAGTTGACCTTCCTCCTTCGCGATGGGCTCAAATGGCAGGATGGAGTTGAACTGAACTCGACTGACGTCAAATTCACAATAGACTACTTGAAAGGATTAGGGTCAGATGCTTCAAGCTGGCTATTCTATCTTGTCTCAGATGTTCACCACGTAACGACCCCGGATGCCCGATCAGTTGTCGTCTATGAAAACGTCACCAGCATCTGGGCCCTCAACAGCATTGGATCGCTTCCCATACTGCCCAAACACATATTCCAGAACATTACCGACATAACCGGCTATACTCCAGGAGCTAATGAAGGTCATCCGGCAAGTGAAACACTCATCGGATCAGGGCCGTGGAAATACGTTGACCACAGCTCTTCAGTACTGTTTCTGGAGGCTAACAGAGACTACTTCATGGAAACTCCTCCGATAGGGGAGGTTGACTTCAGATATGACTGGGAAATGGGATGCTACGTCGTGGACAATATGGATGAAGCTATGGCAGGGGAGGCCTTTGGAACATCGGGGACTGGGATACACTCTGCAAGATGGGAGCCGGGATGCGACGTGAATGGTGACGGTGCAGTCGATTTGGCTGACCTGTTGACTATAGCTTACAGATTCAACTTGACATGGGGCTTGTCAGCAAAGCGATACGTCCAGCCGCCTCCTAGTGACTGCGCTATCTACGTTGAACCTTCAGCGAACCAGGTTCTTGTTGGTGAAAACATCACCGTCTACGTAAAGCTCAGGAATCTGACCAAACTGTCAGGCATCCAATTCAAGTTGAGCTATGATCCCACCAAGCTGAGCTGCCTCGACCTAAACGTGACCCAAATCTTGCAACCACCTACAATGGAAGCAAAGCGAAACGTAGACAACATAAGAGGCCTCATATGGTATGGCATCACGCTAGTGGATCCCACGCAACCGATAAGCGGCAACATCACCTTGGTGACCATCAAGTTCAACGCCACGGGACCAGGAAGCTCGGCGTTACGTCTTTGGAACACCATGCTCGCAATGTATGGTGCAATTGGGTCGCCCTGCCAACTCATGCCGCATGCATCCATTGGTCGGAACGTCGTGGTCGGAGTCACAACGCCAAGCGGCAATAACATCACTGTAGCCCCTTCAGAAAACGTCAATGTCACTTTCACTCAAATAGCCAGCCCGGGAGTAACCACCCTGAACATAACTCCGTCGCCCTTGAACCCCTTTGCCTCCGTCGAGTGTGTCGACATCAAAACAACGGCTAGCTACACAGGCAACATCACTGTTCAACGAGCTTATGACCCGGCAGGCCTTTCACTTGAGGAAGAACGATCTATGAAGATATGGCTTTGGAATGAAACTGCAGGAAACTGGATTGACATTACAGCCTCGGTTGACACCGAAAACAACATAGTCTATGGTGTGACCTCACATCTATCAATATTCGGGGTTACAAGCTCTTTGGGAACGTTCGGTGATACGAGCATATTCGGCGTGACCACGGTAAGGGTTCCGCCATCACCTCCACCGCCACCTCAAGGTTTGGTTCTGTTGAACTGCTATGAGATTACTACGAGCAATTACCCGCAGGGACTGTTCGAGATTAAGCTGTCATATGACGACAGCAACGTGGGCCTTGGAGAAGAAGAGTTCGTTCAAATGTGGCTTTGGAACGAGATTGATTCGAACTGGACTGACATTACGGCCTTCGTGGAGACCACAGCCAATGACGTCTATGGTTTTACTCCTCATCTATCCATATTCGGCGTTACTTGCCTAGCACCGCTTCAGAACGAAGTCGCCGTGATTGATTCTACGTGTTCAAAGGCAGTGGTGGGACAAGGTTACGATGTGACTGTCAATTTCACGATTGCAAACCAGGGAGGGCCCTCAGATTTCGACGTGCTTATCTATCGCAATGCGACGATACAGGCAACAGTCCATGTCAGCAGTCTATATGTGAACACTCAAACTAGCTTGACCTTCACTTGGAACACGGCCAACTGGCCGAAGGCGAAATATGGACTAAGTGTCCATGGGGAGAAGATTGTGTGGATAGCCGTGACGACACCTGGCGACGTAAACGTGGACCACTATGTCGGCATAGATGACATATTTGAAATCGCGTCACACTTCGGGCAGGAGCCGCCAAACTGGAATCCAATATACGATATAATCGGAGACAACTACGTGGGTGTAGATGACATATTCCTAGCAGCACGCAACTTCGGAGAAGAAGGATAACCGATCTTTGATGGAAGATCCTGCAGCTGTGCAGGATTAATGACAAATAGATTCTCTGAATATTCGTCTTTTCTTTGACCGCTGCCTTTTTCACGTGGAAAGAAGAAGCAGCACCAAAGTAGCTAGCTCGTTACGATTTGCTCGTCTATCTTGACGCGTCTTTTTTCCAGTTCACCTATGAATGCATTGAAAAGGTGATTGTCCATGCCGATTTTTTCAGGTGGAACGACGCCTTTTTCTTTCAAGGTTTTGTTGAGTATCAGCTGAGCAACGATCGAAGCAGGATAAGCTGTGGTTCTGGCCATTGAAGTAATCCCATTTTTCTCATCATAAGAATCTAGCATGTGGTCGATGATGCGCGTGCGCTTGCCATTCTTGAAGCCAGTGACCTCGACTCTCAAAGCTACTATGTCCCTAGCATCCGGGCTCTGAAGCTTCTCTGTCAGAAGTCTAACCGTTAGCTTCCTAGGCGAAATTTTCATACCTTCAACCTCAATCTTCTTTTCGTCGAAAAACCCAAGCCTTTTGAGCAACTTGATCTTATCCGCGTGCCCAGGGTATCTGAGGGTCTTTTCCCACATTTCATTTATTTCGCCTATCGAATGCATTAGGGTTCTCAGCCCATCCGTGTAGAAGGCTTCAAGTTCGCCAATGCCTGGAAAATGGATCTTTTCGAGCCCACTTAAGGGTTCAACTTCTCTTTTGTTGCCTCTTATGATTATTCCTGCTTTTCGAGTGTACTCGTCTATGAGGCTTTCAGGAGACCATGTGATGGTGTAGCCTAAAGGTGGCAGGGGTTTTTCCGGAAGCCCACCAACCATTATGTGAACCGCGTCTGGCCTGCCGATTCTGTTGAGAGACTGACCAACCAAGACGTTGCTAATGCCCGGTGCTAGGCCGCAGTCAGGAACGATCGTGACACCTGCTTCTGAAGCTTTTCGGTCTAGTAATAGGATGTTTTCAGCCATGTAAGAGACATCAACCAGATCCCTTTCTGCTTCGATACATGCTTCAGCCAAACGGTAACCAAGCTTTCCAGGCAAGAAGCCTACAGCTAGATCAACATCGTTCAGGGTTTTGCCCAGCTTCTCGCGATCTGATATGTCTAGTTGGGTCCATGAGACGTTGTCTGTCCCTATTTTTTCTGCTGTCGCCTTGGCTCTAGTTTGGTTGTTGTCTGCGGCGATGACCTCAACTTGGCTTGCATTCTTTGCGAGATCCTCTGCTGCGATGGAACCTATGTTTCCGCAACCTATCACCAGCGCCTTCATGGGCGATACTCAATCGCGTGATTCCATTAAAACCTTGCTTAAAACTGAGTCAGACTCTGTATTTGTCATTGCGAGAGACAGTTTGAAAATCTTATATACCCCAGTGGCGCTTATACGTCTGAGCATCATGGCTGCGATTTGTCCAACATGCGGGCTTCCCAAGGACTTGTGTGCTTGTGGCGAGATAGAGAAAGAGCAACAACGTATCCGCATTAGACTTGAAACAAGGAAATTCGGCAGACCTTCAACGATTGTGGATGGCATTGATGCCAAGAGCGCAGATTTGCCAGGCATGGCTCAGAAACTGAAAAATTTTTGTGCATGCGGTGGAACAGCCAAAAACAGGCAGATCATGCTTCAAGGAGATCACAGGGACAAGGTTCGTCAATATCTGGTTGAAAGCGGATACCCTGAAGAGAACATAGAGCTTCAATAGCTGAGACGTAGAGGGCGCAAGCTAAGGATGGGAGTACTGGGAGATATCCGCGAAGTACTTAAGATGCTGAAACGTAAGAACCCATCGAAGGTTTATTGCCCAAGGTGTGCCAGTCCCAATATTGGCTTTTCAGGTAACCTTGACTATTGGCTGATCCCAGGCAAGTATGTGTGCAAGAACTGCGGTTACACAGGCCCTATAGTTATGGAGCTTGAAAAAGAGGAAAACAAGTAGCGCATGCCTTTTCTAGTCAGGGAGTATTAGGTTTAGCTGCCGCTTCAAGGTCTTGTAGCGGTTTCTGACTGTGACTTCCGTTACTCCTGCTGCTTCGGCAATGTCCTTCTGAGTTTTTTTCTCATTGTTCTGCAGGCAAGCAATGTACAATGCGGCCGCGGCCAGACCCATAGGGTCTTTGCCTGCTGCTGCCCGCTTTTTTCTGGCCTCTCGAAGGATCTGGATGGCTACCCCTTGAGTTCTTCCAGATATTCCTGTGTACTCAGCAATTTTCGAGACGTACGTAAGCGGGTCGGCAATCGGCATATGAACCTCAAGCTCACGAAGCAGAAGTCTGTAGCAACGAGCGACGTCTTTCTTGTCAACGAGACTTGCCTCGGCTATTTCACGCAGTGTTCTCGGGGTTCCGCTTCCACGACATGCAGCATATAATGCGGCTGCAGCGATTGCCGCAATGGATCTGCCTCTAACTAGGCCTCTGTCCAGGGCTTTTCGATAGACTACGGCTGCCTTCTCCTTGATGGGTGGTGGGATGTAGACCTTGTCGGACAGTCGGTCTAATTCAGCCATCGCCTGGGCTAAGTTTCTGTCTATTGAAGAGTGTACTCTGGAACGTATTTGCCATTTTCTTAGGCGCCACATCTGCAGACGTGTAGCAAGTGGGAGTTTTCTTCCGAAGGCGTCTCGGTCAACTTGGCTTATAGCCGTTGACAACCCCTTGTCATGCACTGAGTAGGATGTTGGAACCCCTACACGGCTTCTTGATGCCTTCTCTTCTTGCGTGAATGCTCTCCATTCTGGTCCTTTATCCATCATTTGCTCGTAGAGGACGAGTCCGCAGTCACCGCAAACTGTTTCGCCTGTATCATAGTCATGAACCAGGTTTGCACTACTGCATTCTGGACATTTGTCTAGGAGACGTTGATGGGTTCGGCTTTCTTTTTTGCTCATTGTCTCGCCCTATTGGTCGTGCGTAGAACCGTCACTTTCATGTTCCTAATTCAGGGATTCGGAATCAGAAAAATGTCCATCCGGTCCCCGCGTAGCTTTCCTAATGGAATGTTCGAATATATAAGCTTTACGATTGGATCAACTGTACTCCAATCAGAACTCTTGAATACTTACTTGTACTACTCTTCGGTTGGGCAATCGGGATTTGTTTGATCCGACTTCCAGAGAACATGCGACGGACTCTAGAACGAGTAGTCACTGATTTGAAGGGCAAGAAGAGCGTCTACGGTGTTGGCTTGTTTGGAAGTTGGAGTCGAGGCGAAGGCACGCAGTCAAGCGATGTTGACTTGCTGCTCCTTGATGAAGACGGATTGAAGGACGAGTACGTAGAAAGGATCGAGAAGAATGGGTTGCTTGTTGACTTAGATCATGTTCCTAGGAAGTGGATTCGCACTCTTATACCACCTGAACTGGATCAGAAGCTGTATGAAATGCACATACTCTATGATCGAGATTGGTCATTAACCAACACGAAGCTTCTAATGACGAGGCTGTATGGTTCACCTGGAAGAGTTGACATCAGAACCGAAGCTCATGTGGTGGATTCTGACATCTATCTGAGCCGCGCCACTTCAGCCTTCTTGAAAGAAGATCACCAAAGCGCACACCTCTTCGCCACTGTGGCTCTAGAAAGCATCCTGAAGGTCCTCATTGAGATAGCCCTAACACCCTTCTCGAACAGCCATTTCCTAAACCGTCTTGAAGACTCAGCCTCAAAGCTAGGAATGCAGGATCAATTCAACGAATACCTAGAGGCAACTGGATTGAAAGGGGCTGACCCTTTCAGCGTTCAGGAGCAGCTAAGGCTGTTTAAGGCATCATGGGACGAGATCAGTGCTATGGTCAAAGGTAAACCCCGGGAACTCGAGTGTGCACACTTCAGAACAAGGACCAGCCTCAATTACTGTTTGAACCCGACCTTTCTTCAAGGAGCAGTTGGACGAACCAGCTTCTTAATCGACGAAAGGAAGAACGCTGAAGCCTCACATTATATGCGGACCATTTTCCTAGGCATGATCGAGAGCTACTTGTCACTACAATCTTCAACAAGCAAGACTAGGCCAGACTACGCAACTCTGATCCGCTCTTTAGGAAACCTGCGAGATGGAACCTCTCCTAATCATGAGTGTATGGTAGGCTTTTTGGGCCTGAGCGATGTTGAGAAGTCGACAGCAGCTGATACTATTGGAAAAAGCCGAGCGGCAATACTGAGAATACGAAAAGACAGGAAGGTTTTAATCAAAAACCGCTTAACTAGAAGCTAGTTCCAGACCTGCCATGGACAAGAAGCCCGGTGGTGTAGTGGCCAAGCATAGCGGGCTTTGGACCCGCCGACGAGAGTTCGAATCTCTCCCGGGCTACCAAATGCGTTGTGTGCGTGCAACGCTATTAGGCCCCTCTATTTGGCTCCAAATATGTTTTTATTCGTGATGTGTGGTGTGAAAGAGTGTCTAAAGCTATCCCCCCCATATTGTAATTTATACCGTTCTAGGTGCTGGCATAGGTGCTTCTGTCAGTGCAAAGATTTCGCCGTAGATTTTGGCAAGTTTTTGCGAACCTTTCATGATCATTACAGATCACAGTTACGAATAATTAGAACACACCTCTCGACGAACTAAGGATAGCTTGGGATTTCATATTGCCACATCACAATATCGCCCTTCGTTAAGGTATATCTATCCGCGCCGTAATCGCCATATTCCCACATTTCTCTCTCACTATTCCAGCGAAGCCACATCCAGAAATAAGCACCATGATTCCATACGCCATTTATTGCGTCCACAAAAGAGGCTTGGTAGGCTGGCCAATAAGTATAATTTACAACGGCAACCGTTTTTGTTGCTTGTAATAGATTGCATCCAAGGGGTACAATTGTATCGTTATGCCATATCACTGTTCCATTCCATTCTTTGTAGTCAATGCAGATACTAACTAGCACTATGTAGCTTCCATACTTTTCATGCAGTTCAGTCAAGTTTTGCTTTTCAAGTTCGTACAGTTGAGTTAATTCCAAATATTCGTCCATAAGATTCGTATAGTTCTGCATAAACTCGTACATATCCGTGTATTTGCTGCTCAACGTCAAATGGTCATTCAAAAGACTTGTGTAGTTTGGCATAAGCTCGTTATACATATCCGCATATTCTCTGCTTAGTTGGGCTTCTTTTTGAAACACCATGTAATAATATCCAGCCACAAAACTCGTAAGGACAATAGATACCAACCAGCCCAAACAAAGTATTATCAAGCTTCTTTTTGATAACCCCATGCGTTCTCACCCAATAGATTACCTACAATTTTCACTAAACCAAAGAAGGCGGTTCCAAATAGCGCAGTATTTGAAACCACATGAACTATAGTAAACCACGTGCCAGCTACTAGTGCGACAATTATATCCACATTAAAAAACACGGCATAACCAACACTAGTGATTATGTCGTACATTAATGTAAGAAAAGCCGCAAGGAAGGAAGCCTCCAGATTTGAAGACCAGTGCACAGAAGGATTCTCACCTATAGATTTGCGGTAGACTCCGCCTATGAACCCCATTAACGCCATACCTAAAATCTGGAAGGGCATTATTATTCCAGCGAAGCCCCAAGGAGACAGGAATCCGTTAATGAACATAGTCAAAGCCCCGAGCGACACCCCAAAAAAAGCTCCAAACAAAAATCCCGTTAAAAAGCAAATAAGCGAAGTAAACTCCACGTTAGGCGGTCTCGGAGTTAGCTGAAACCCTACACAAAGCGACGCCATTACAGTTAAGAGAGCAACATGTTTACAACGCATTCTCCCACATCATCCTAACAAAAAAGGAAAATAGGTTGATTACTGAAGTAATGGGCGACGTGAAGACCCGCCTCCTGGCACCCCATCATAATTCACATTAATCTCAATTGCATCACTTCTGGTGAACCCCTCTTTTTCAGCCCATATTGGGGGGTCGTATGGTACTGTGACTATTGTGTATCCAGTTGCATTTGTGATAAATTGTCTGCCCAGAAAGTGTACTGTTGCCCCTTCAAGAGGATACCACTGCCCGTCTATACCATTGAAGTAAGTAACGTGAACTGTTACGTTGTCCCCGACAATTACTTCTGTTTTGTCAACAGCTATTTTTAGGGGCAAATCTGTCCATTCTCCGTAGTAGAAAAGAAGCTCTTTATGTGGAGGCTCTGGCGGGGATGTGACATTCCAGATGAATGTATCTGCACCGACCAAAGGCATCACATAGTTTACACGGTATATCCATCTTTTTGTTCCAGCAGCTTCTTCACCAGCCACCGAATATAAATAAAGGCCCGAGACTGTTTGTTCAACCTTGTAATTGAAGCCTCCAACCTCTGCTGCCTTATCTAAGGCGGCTAAGGCGGTTGGCTCCGTGAAATAATGTTCTTGGCTTTGGTCGTCAACGACTATGGAGGCTGCCACAAACACTTTGCGCCTCCATATCGTAGCTTGGTTGCCCTCAATTCTAATGTAGATAGGTAGACCACTAACTGGATACTGCCTCAAGCAAAGGGCAACTATGGCGTAAGAAGTCATCCACGCCCTATTCACCCATGGAGGATCACTCCTCGTCCAGTTGAATGATCCGTCCTCGTTTTGTAGGCTCAGCAAGCGTTCAATTACGTTTGTGCCGTTTACTTGCCATTCAGCGGGATTTTGCCCTACGCTACATATTGCGCCGATTGCCCATGAATCGGAAGCGCTGTTTGTGTCACCATGGCTTGGAAAACCTCCATTAGGCTGCTGGTTATTCCGCAAATATTGTAAAGCGTTGCTAACCACCTTTGTAGAGTTGTTCTCGCCTGCTGAAACCAGGGCCATTATTGCTGCTGCAGTATTATCAACGTCGCTTCCGGCGCTTACTGCCCATCCCCATCCTCCATCAGCGTTCTGATGCTCCTTAATGAACTCAACCGTTTCATGAATAACTGTCGAGTTTGCGGCTTCACCAGCCGAAACTAATGCCAACACTCCCCAAAAATCGTCATTTAGCCACGCTTCATTTCCTATTTGGCCGTTAACGAAGAGATTTTTGAGTATTTCGACATAGTCTGTACCATTTATGTCACTTGGGTCCTCGTCTGCAGCTGTCATCGAAAGTGTAGATCGCTCAACATCCGTAGCCTTACTTAAATCGAGCATATGTCTGTTTGCGATTAAATAATCAACTATTGAGGAGCCACTACCTACCCTCCAGTCGTGAGGGTCTTCTCCTGCGGCTGCAATTGCTATAACTGCCCAGCTTGAAGTTGCAAAATCCGAGATGCGGCCGTCAGACTGCTGAATACTCCTCAGAAAGTTCAAAGCTTTAGAAACTGGCCCATCGCCGTTGCTGAAAGAAGTAAATGTTTCATTTGTCTCACTCAAGGATGCAAGCGAAACACAGAATATCAGAAAAACTGTGCAAGAAATCGTCCCGAAGACTTTTTGGTATCTCTTCATGTCATCACCTGAAATGTTGAAAGGGATGAGGCTTATTCTTTTCTGCATATTTTACGTCTGATTGTTGTGAAAACAGCTGTTAGTATTGCTACTAACGCTAGGTAAGGTGTTAAGGGCTTTTCCGTTGTGTATCCTTTTATTGGAACTGAGTAACCTCCGACTGGCACCGAAATTATTATTACTCTCCAGCTGATCGTGTCTGTTTCTGGCGTGGCTCCAAGTGCATAAACAGTCAAAGTTACGTAGTAGATTCCTGGACTACTGAAGCCATGATGTACTATTGGAATGAATGTTGCCATCTTGTTGCCGTCTCCAAAGTCCCAGCGGTACTCTGTCATGGGCATGATGTGCGTGCCGTTCCAACCCGGCAATGAAGCTGAGGCGTTAAACTTTATTAGTTCACCCAGGCGTGCCGTTTCAGGGGTTGCTGTAAACTCTGCTTTAGGACCATGAGGTTTGACAACGTGTATCTGTTTTTGTTCAATATCCTGTAATCCATTGCTGTCAGAGACATTAAGCGAGACCGTGTATGTGTTTGGACTAGCGTAGGTATGCGATACTATCTTTCCAACAGCGTACTCGCCATCGCCAAATTCCCATTCATATTTTAGTATAGTTCCACCGTTTGGTGTTGAAGCTGACGCATCGAAGGTCACGGACTTGCCGACTTTTGGTATAGAAGGTGTCCATGTGAAATTGGCAACTGGGTATGGGGTAGCTGACGGTGGTCCCCAAGGAGAGGTTTCATAATACCAAGCTATAACGTCACCATCATTTAGAAGGTATTTGTTGCATGCGACGGGTCCGCAGTTCCAGCTCCCAGAAGTGGAGTTCCAGTACCAATAAAGCCAAAAATAATTTGTAGTGTAATTGTTCCATACTCCGTTTATGGCGTCAACAAAGACATCGTCACCCCACCATGAATAATCTAAAGTTGCAACAGCCTGCGTAGCTTTGAAAACCGTAGCAACACCGATCACGTTTACGTTTTCATACCAGCCTGCAGTTCCATTTCCGTAAGCCAACAGAACATCTACTTGCGTTACAGATGGGTTCGGCGGGGGAACTGGCGGCCAAGGATGAACATCGTAAAACCAAGCCACCATATCGTTTTCGTTTAGCACATGTTTGTTACAAGCAACACTCAAGGCTTCCCAGCTGCTGGAAGAATAGTTCCAAGCAAATACCGCCCACCAATAGCCTGACGTCCAGTTGTTCCACACTCCGTTTATAGCATCTACAAAGATGTCATCTCCGTACCAAGTAATATTCAAAGTTGTGGCGGCTGACTGCGTGGCATTGTAAACAGTGTCGTTACCAGGTTTTGATAATATGCATGTAGACCATTTTCTGGTCCCGTTCCCATAATCTAATAGAACGTCAACTGAAAACTCTGTCTGGGTTGCGGCAGCAACCATGCCAAACTGTGCATGAATTATCGCACAAACCCACAGAGCTATAAAGACTGTAAATAATCTTCTCATGTACCCTTTCTCCCTTCGTTGCGCGTTGGATGGATTATCCATCCAACCAATTTATAACTTCACGTATAAAACTCTTTCGCAATAGCTAACATAGGTGATTAATAAAGACCTCGACTAGTGACATGTACAGCTCATATTACTTAAGAATCTCTTCTCTGGACAGTGATCTCGGACGAATATAAGCAAACGTATTGCTTGGGTTTCAGTATTTGAACCCGTTTGGGTATGAGGACAGGCAGACTTATGTTCAAATCTCTTAGACGCCATATTTGTGACATAATATGCTGGCCAAAATTCTCGAGCTCGCCTGCATAGCGAAAATGCGAGTAAAACGTAACCGTTTCAATCGCAATCAAGCTAGTTTTTACTCGCAAATTGATAGTATTCAGAAAAAGTTTGAACCGAGAGTTTGAAGCTATCCCGGGCTACCACTGCTTAAGCAAGACTTTGTACTTTTTTCAGGCTGGTTTTCACGGATTTTTTCAGCATCTGTTGCTTTAGCGCGGTTGTTAGCTGTGTAAGCTGGTTTCGTTCCAGTTGACCGTCGTCTATTACGGTTCTGTGCGGCTACGTGAAGGCTTTGCGGTCTAGATTTGCATATCCTGTCTGATAGCCTGAAGAGGGCCAATGGTTCCGAGCCGATCAGGGCTCTGGTTGCGCCTTGGCCGTTGGATATGATGGGGTGCCATTTACATAGATGAGTTTGGCTTCTTAAAGAAAAAAAGGCAAGATGCATATGGGTTGATTTCATTTCCGTGGTTCTTGGCTGTCAGGACCCTCGGTTGATGATGGTTCGTTGAGATTCGGGATAGTCTACACGGATGTCTATGTCTGTAGCGATTCTGGGGCTAACTGGCAGTGTTATGGTGATTGTTGTTCCTTTTCTGACGACGCTGCTTATTGAGATTTGGCCACGATGTGCTTCTACGATGCGTTTGCAGATTGGGAGACCGAAGCCCATTCCTTTCGCCTTTGTAGTGTACAAAGGTGTCCAGACTCTATCTATGGCCCGTTTCGACATTCCTATTCCTGTATCAGAAAAGCTGATCACAACTTGTCCATTTCGCGATTGACTTTTAATGATGAGTTTTCCGCCATTCGGCATTGCGTCAAAAGCATTCTTCATCAGATTGATGAAAACTCTGTGCAACTTGTCGGTGTCTACTTTAATGATTGGTTCTTCATCTGTCTTGTCGATCAGTTGTATATTGACGGGCACTTGCAGCATTGTCGATGCGTTCGTTAGAAGCATTCTTGGGTTGGTTTCTGTCAGTTCAAGTCTCAAGTCTCCTGAGTAGTCGAGTAGGTCATTGATTATCTTATTTGAGTAGTCAATGCATTTCTCAATAGTGCTAATCATGTCAAGCTCTTTACTGTCCATTTTTGGTTTGCACTTAACTCTGAGATAGTAAGCCGCGCCTGCTATTCCTGTAAGAGGATTGCGCAGATCGTGTCCAATCATTCCTGCAAGCTCGCCAATAGCTGCGAGCCTCTCAGATTTGAAGAGTCTTTGCTCTGTTTGCTTCCGTTTAGTTACGTCTCTCGATATTGCCACGAAACCCACAGGTTTTCCAGAATCATCTAGCAGAACAGTCGCTGAAAGCTCAGCCGGAAACTCGCTGCCATCTTTTCTGACAAAACTATATTCGACACTTTCCACCATTCCTTCGCGCAGGGTCTTCCTCAGATTTTCCATGGCTCTCTGGTGATCCCTTTTGGCGATCAATCCAAAAGCGTTCATGCCAACCAACTCACTTCTTGAATATCCATGCAGCTTGCAGGTCTGCTCACTGAATTCAACTATCGTTCCATTCAGATCAGTTGCAGTTACGGCGTCTGGAGAAGTAGCGAATATGCTTCTGAGCTTCTCTTCGCTTTCCTTTAGACTTCTTGTTTTTTCCTCAACTCTTTCTTCCAATTTCTCGGTGTAATTCTCTAATCTCTTGCGCGAATGTTGAATAGTGTTCAGCATTTGGTTGATCTTGCTCGCGAGAAGAGACATTTCATCATTTCCATCCACACGTACTCGGCCTACAAAACCCCTACTAGTAGCTATGTCCGTAACGTCGTTGCTGAGCCGACTCAGTCTACGAAGCACAAGTCTCTCCAAGACTAGCCCATTTGTCAGGAACAATGCCGAGAACCACACAATCATAGCAACTAAAAGATAGAAGAGGGAGGCTTGACCCATCGCATGGATGTCTCTTGAATCACTGATTCTCGCGATGAAAACCGGAGCTCCGTAAATATCGCTTGTCAGAGCATATCCACCAATAAGTGTTTCGTTGAATGGCTTGGTAAAAAAGGAACTACTTACACTCAGTGATGAGTTAGCTATCTGAAAGTCCAGAGGCATGTCAACTTCGTTCGTTGCACGAATATCAATTGGCAAGCCAGCGACGGTGCTGAGATAAGATCGAACTTCACTGAAGTATCGTCCTATGACTAGCGTTCCATGGATAGGGCCTTCATCATAACTTGTCAGAATAGGACTTGAAGCCACAAGGAATGGTCCTTCTGAAAGCAGCATTAATCCTGTCAAACTGCTTCCAACGCTTTCATGATTTACAAGTTCGTCGTTCAAGTTACAGTGCTCAGTAAGACTTGTGGAGACTGCGACTTCTTTCTGATGGGCCAAGTCAAAGCCTTTGCCAAAGACTATTTGACCTTGAGAGCTCACAAAAAGCATTACGTTGAGTTTTAGATTGCTAAACGTTGCATCCATGAGATTTGAGTCTATGTAGTCTGTGTTGTTGTTCGCAACAAAAGCATAGGTGTCATCCCAAGAAGCCCAGTCATGTGCCGTGGAGTCTAGAACAGCAAGTTCGGATGAAATACTGTTGAGGAACCGTTGAACGTCATCTTGAACTTGTGTTCTCTCTGCAGATGCGATGCTGTCGGCCATCATTTTCTGAGCGACATAATACAGGGCAGAAACTGGACAAAGGGAGGTTAAGCTTATTGTGATTAGTGTTTTCCAGCGGACATTCATGTCATGTCCACATAGCTGGTCCAGTGTTACTTAGGTTACCCAATCATGGATCTATTAAGAGATTATGAATCTGCAATCTACATCCGCAGGACATTTCTGTTCGCAAAATAGTCAAGTTCAAATGCTATTCGTGCTCCCAATCGCCAGAACTAGCGTGCTTAGTCTAGGAGCTGCCCGTACGCATTTTATTACTCAACGACTAGCGCGCTAGGGTTCTAGAGATGGAGCACTTCTTTTTGAGGCTAGTCTTCTCTCCACTTGAATAATCTCGCCGCGGCCACAAATGCTATGATCGTTATTATCGCGACTACGACAAGATCTATGGTTGCTTGGGCGTAGTTGCCGTATATCATGACTCCGTTGAGCCCATCGATTATGTAGAACAAGGGTAGGACATGGGCGAAGTATTGCAGGTACGTAGGCATGAGTGAGATGGGGAAGAACGTGCCGGAGAGAAACATCATTGGGAACGTTATTATGTTTCCGACGACGCTGGCTGTCTCTGTGCTCTTGGAGATTGTTCCTACCAGCATGCCCAGCGAGGCGAAGAACATTGGTCCCAGCACCAGGAACGATATCAGCCAAGGTGAGAGCACGATATGTGCGCCGAAAGCAAACACTCCCACGGCAACCATCAATAGAAAGGATGCCGCCGACAAGAGAATGTAAAACAGCACTTTGGAGGCTAGCCACTCGATCTTGGTGAGAGGAGTCAGCGACAGTTGCTTGAACAGCTTTATCCTCTTGTACTCGGAGGATATATTCACGAGAGAGAACATCGGACTCACGAGAATCGAGAAACCGATCAGCCCGGGAACCAGAAAGTCAATGTATTTGGTCACCTGAGCTTGGGCCGTAGTCTGGGTCATGCCGATGATCGGTGAACCGCCATAACGCTTCAGGTTAAACCCGTTTATCACTCCGGTGACGGTTCCGCTCACGGTAGCGCTGGAACTCTGGGAAGGGTTGCCGTAGACTGTCACGTTGACAGGCGTGTCTGCTATATAGTTCGCCGAGAAATCCGCGGGAATGATTAATCCGTCGGACGCAGAGTGAGCCGACAGGTATTGAGAGAAGCTCTCTGAATTGTTCACCAACACCACGCTGAGTGTGCCCGTGCTGCTGAGCGCGTCCACGAAGGAAGTGGAGACCTGACCGCCGTCTTGGTTCTGAACGTAGAGCGTTATCGTCCCGGAAAAACCTGAAGAGAAAATGGCGCCGAAGATGAGTATGAGAATCACAGGGAATATCAGACCGAAGAATAATCCTGCCGCATTTCTCAGGTATCCGCGACCGAACAAGCGAAGGTCAGACGCGATTCTCCGTGCACTAGCCATCTGTCCTATCGCCCCCCCGCATCACGCGGACCGCTACCGGTGTCTTCGGCTCTGATCTCGCCTTTCTCATCAATCCTTCCGGCCACAAGTTTGACAAAGACGTCGTCCAAACTGTCACGACGAGTGTGAAGATCGCCCCATTCGAGCCCCGACCGTTCGGTAGCCGTCAACGCCGTCAGCGCGTCGTGTTTTTCAGTGATCGCTATTGTGATCAGACCTTTGCCGCTATACCCAACCTTTAGGTTCGTGTTTCGTTTCAGGTAGGCGGCCAACTCCTCTGTCCCATGGACTTCCAGCCGTTCCCCTGAACCGTGAGTTTCAATGATTTCCTCAGAAGCTCCCATCGCCACTATGCGCCCATGATTCATGATGGCCACCCTGTCGGAAAGCTGCTCAGCCTCGTCCAAGTAATGAGTAGTCAAAATCACAGTCTTGCCCTTACTCCTCAACCCTCTTATCACGTCCCAGATCGCCCTTCTCGCGTTCGGATCAAGCCCTGTAGTCGGCTCGTCAAGGAAAAGAAGCTCGGCAGAATTCACCAGTGCGAGCGCAAGGCCTAGCTTCTGCTTCTGCCCTCCAGAAAGATTCTCAAAGAGGACACCAGCTGAATCGTCCAGCACCACTTCTCGCAATATCTCATCGGCGTCAACGCATACACCGAAAAGAACCGCGTAGTAATTCACAGCCTCCCTCGGGTTTGCCTTATCAAAGAACGTGAAGTCCTGTGGAATAACCCCGATTCTTCTATGAAGCACGTAACCGTTTTCCCACGGATCAAGACCCAGCACCTTCACCGTGCCTTCCTCTCTTTTCCGCAGACCCTCCATTATCTCTATCAGCGTTGTCTTACCAGCACCGTTCGGGCCCACAAGAGCGAAAACTTCGCCCTCGTTAACCGAAAAGGAAACTCCATCAACCGCCTTCAAATCGCCATACGACTTTCTAACAGAAGAGATTTCAACCGGAATCATTTCAGGCACAACTGTTCTCCATGTGGGTGTGCAACAGTAATAATATAGTTTTTGGACAACCGATACTGTCAAGCTGTTTGTGATCAGGTCTTGTTAGCCTATAGGTGGCTTGCATGGACAAGAGTTCGGGATGTTAATCATGGTGCAAGATCATCAAAGTGTAACAACATACTCGTACAGAGACTTATGGCCCCGTCGGTGCAACGATTATTATATTGGACATCAGAGCAAGTGTAGTATCCTCAGCCCGAAATAAAACCAAAGAAGAGGCATGGCGTAAGGCGCAGGACCAAGTTTAAAGCTTTGTTCTGATTGACACATAATTGGAGAAAACAGACCTTAGAAGTCCCTTATCTGGAGAGAGAGCGCGCGCCCCTGCTCATCAAACAACAGGACACAGAATTGCCGCTGTTCGACACGCTACGTATCCATTCTCTGGCGGCCGTTGACTTTGCTCTAGGAGAATGATCAATCCTCGCGCGCTCTAATGCTCTTCTCTTGGTGTACATTTTTCCTGAAGAAAATGCCAAGGTTGCGGGGTAGATTGCCCAGATCTTCAATCAGGTCAAGATGCTCCAGTTTTCTCACTGTCGCTACGCGTAGCTGACTAAGAGACGCTCCTTCGAGAAGGAG
>CAZDNV010000005.1:0-42186 GCA_964506875.1 uncultured Candidatus Bathyarchaeia archaeon | reverse complement strand
CTCGAAGTGTCTTCTTCAAGCTTTCAGGGTTGCCTTTCGGTAACGGTGGAAGCCCGGAGGTTTCCCTCTTCTTTACTCTCAATTCTGGGATCTTGTAAGCATAGCCTGATTCAAGAATGCTCGCATACTGCTCCTTGAATACCTGGGGCACGTGACCTCGTTCTGCCGCCAAGTTACGTAGAACGCGAATAACGCTGGCAACCTCAACGTCTTGTGGGCAACGATCCGTGCAAGTGAAGCATGATGCGCAGAGCCATAAAGTGTCGCTGTCTAGCACTCTGTCTTTCATTCCTAACTGGGCCATGCGGATTATCTGTCTCGGCCTGTAGGTGTCGCTGAATCGTGCAATCGGGCAGTCTGATGTGCATGTTCCACACTGGAAACACCGCATCAGCTTTTCTCCCCCGCGCATTTTCGAGATTTCATATTTGAACTTGTCGTCGATCTCTGATGGCTTTACCGTTCTCTGCGTTGTTTCTGTCATTTAGGCTTGAACCTCCTTGCTGGTTAGTGGATTCGGCCCGAGTTTTCTTATCTGATCTACCATGTCACGCACGACGGCGGCAAATTTGTCTCCTTCGCTTGCCGAAATCCATTCCAGTCGAAGGCGTTCAGGTTCAATCCCAAACTCTTTTAGAACGTTCTTTGTTAGCTTCACTCTTCGCTGTGCTTTGAAATTGCCGCTGATGTAATGGCAGTCTGATGGTAAATGGCATCCCGCGACAAGCACACCGTCAGCACCATCCTTGAAAGCTTCAAAGATAAACGCTGGGTCTATTCTGCCGCTACACATGACACGAATGATTATTATGTTTGGCGGATACTGGATTCTGCTCACGCCTGCCAGATCAGCGCCCGCGTAGCTACACCAGTTGCAGAGAAAGCCAATGATTTTCGGTTCAAAACCATTCTTCTCGCTCATGCTTTTTCCTCCAGCAGGGCGGCTTCGACTTGAGCAATAATCTCTTCTGTTGTGAAGTGCCCCATCATGATGGCTTTGGTTGGACATGCTGTGCCACACGCTCCACAGCCTTTGCATAAAGCCTCAATCACGTGTGCAATAGGCTTGCCATCCTTGTCCTTCATTTCGACTGCACCGTATGGACACAGGTATTCACAGACTTTGCAGCCACTACATAAATCTTCGTTCACGTTTGCAACGATTCCTTCCATCTCTAGTGTCTTTTTCGAAAGTATGGTTGTTGCTCTAGCAGCTGCTGCACAGGCCTGAGAGATGCTTTCTTCTATGTATTTTGGTGAGTGGGCCATCCCACAGAGGAACACGCCTTCCGTTGCAAAGTCTACAGGTCGAAGCTTCATGTGTGCCTCTAGGAAGAAGCCGTCCTTTGTCAAAGGTACTTTTAGCATTTCCGCCACGTGCTTATTGTCAGGGTTCGGAATCGTGGCTGCACTCAATACCAGAAAATCTGGTTCGATTTCGACTTCCTGTCTTATCACGGGTTCCCAGAAAATGACCTTGAGTTTGCCCTCGTCGTTTGTGACTTGTGGTTTTCTCTCGTCATCATAGTTTATGAATAGAACCCCTTTCATCGCGGCTTCTCGGTAATAGTCCTCTTTGAAGCCGTATGCCCTCATGTCCTTGTACAGAATGTAGACTTCTGTCTCCGGGCTCATTTCCTTTATCTTCAATGAATTCTTTATGGCTTGCCCACAGCATATCCTTGCGCAGTTGGGCCTCTCCTCATTTCTTGCTCCAACGCACTGGACCATGACAACGGTTTTGGCTTTGAACAGCTTTTTCGCAATCTTCTCTTCAAGTTCATGCTGAGTTATGACCTCCGGGTCCCTGCCATAAAGATACTCTGTAGGCTTGTATTCAACCGCACCTGTGGCCACTATCACTACTCCGTGCTCGACCTCTTTCACGTCGCACTTTGCCTGCTTTATCTTCGATTTGAAGTTGCCAACGAACCCATAAATGTCAGTGACTTCGGAATCTGTGTAGACGTGTATCTTATCGTTCTCCTTCACTGCCTTAATCAGAGCATCAAGCTTCTCTTTGGGATCATCGTCTCCATTAAGCAGGTAATGGATACTGCGCAGATGCCCTCCTAGCTGTTTCTCTCTCTCCACTAGATGCACTTCAAACTCCTGCTTTGCAAGCTCAAGCGCCGCAGTCATGCCAGAAACCCCGCCTCCGATGACTAAACCAACAGGAGTCACGTTTATGAGGGGCTTTTCTAGGGGCTTCAGAAGCTTGGCCTTGGCGACTATTGATCGCACTAGGTCTTTGGCTTTTTCCGTTGCCTCTTTTGGTTTATGCATGTGCACCCAGCTGCACTGGTCACGAATGTTTGTCATCTCGAAAAGATAGGGGTTCAGTCCAGACTCTTGAACCGTTTCCTTGAACAATGGCTCATGAGTTCGGGGCGTGCAAGACGCTACGATGACTCTGTTCAGCTTGTTTTGAATGATCTTTTCTTTGATCAGTTTCTGCGTGTCTTGTGAGCACGTGTAGAGGTTTGCTTCTGCGTAGACCACGCTTGGTAAGGTTTTCGTGTATTCCACTACTTCCGGGACCTTTACTACTCCTCCTATGTTGATTCCGCAGTGACAGACGAATACGCCGATGCGTGGTTCTTCGCTACTGACATCTCTTTCAGTGGGGTAGGTCTTGGCGACAACTTCAGAACCCCTCTTAGAAGCGATTATGCCCATTGCTTTTGATGCTGCTCCGCTTGCTTGAGCAACGCTTTCTGGAATATCTTTGGGTGCAGAAAATGCGCCACAAACGAATATTCCCGGTTTTGAAGTCTCCATGGGCGAAAAGGTTTTTGTTTCGCAGAAGTTGTACTTGTTGAGCTTGATACCTAGCGCCGTAGCTAGCTTTTCCACGTTTCTTGGTGGCTGCATTCCTGTTGCCAAAACGACCATGTCGAATTCTTCTGTTTTTGGGTTTTCGTCTTCCACGAAGTGCAAATACAGGTTGTCTGTCTTCGGGTCTTCAGTAACGCCTGCTACTCTTGATCTTACGAATCTTATGCCCCATTCACCCTGAGCGCGTTCATAGTAAGCGTCGAACTCCTTTCCATAGGAACGCATATCCATGTAGAAGATCGTGGCATCCAGCCTTGAAGGGGTATGCTCCTTGGCTATGACAGCCTCTTTCATGCCGTACATGCAGCAAGCGGCGGAGCAGAAGTTGTTCTTAAGCTGGAAGTCTCGAGATCCTACACATTGGATGAATGCTATTCGCTTGGGTATATCTCCATCCGAGGGTCTCAGGACCAACCCACCATATGGTCCAGAAGCGCTGAGAATCCGCTCAAATTCAATACTGCTCACAACGTTCGCGAACCGTCCGTAGCCGTATTCGCTTTTCAATTTTGCATCAAAAGATTCGAATCCGGGCGCCAGAATTATTGAGCCAACTTTCAACGTGACCTCGCTGTTTTCCTGATTATACTGGATCGCATGTGCCTTGCAGATTTCGTCGCAGGTTCCGCATCCGATGCACTTCTCTCGGTCGATCACGTACTTAAGTGGGACTGCCTGAGGATATTCAACATAGATGGCGCTCCTTTTCCCTAGGCCCTCGTTGTAAAGGTCAACTGCTTCGATTGGGCATTTCTGTGCACAGAGGCCACAGCCGTTGCATTTGTCCTCAATGACGAAACGACTCTTCCTTCGAAGTCTAACTTCGAAGCTTCCTGCTTCGCCTTTTAGACCCGCGATCTCAGCGCTAGTCAGAATCGTTATGTTGGGGTGCCTTCCAGTTGCTACAAGCTTGGGTGAAAGAATGCACATCGAACAGTCATTCGTCGGAAAGGTCTTGTCCAGTTGAGCCATCACTCCGCCTATGCTAGGGCCTTGATCCACTAGGTACACTTTGAATCCCGAGTCGGCCAAGTCCAGTGACGCTTGTATCCCTGCAACGCCGCCGCCCACGACCAGAACGGCTCCAACCTTCTTGTCTTCCATTCTATGGAACCTCCAACGCCCTGTACAGCGGCGTCGTTCCTTCAATGCGGTCTAGCGCAATCACATTCTTTCGCCGCATGTTCACGATCTGGCAGAGCACTTCTGCAGGCTTCATGCCGATAACCGAAGCCAACTCCTTCACTGAAAAGGGTTTGTCCCTGGCCAACAGGTGAATCTTGTGACGTATGAACTCTGCCTTGACTGTTTCGTCAAGCAGACAATCAAAATCCTCTTGCGGTATCTTCTCTCCGTACACATTGTCGCGTTCAGTCACTTCTCTCTCTCTTCCCACCAGAACCCGCAGTCTATAGTCTGCGACAGCGTTTTTCGCTGCTTCAAGATTGGCCATAATAGCCTGGTTTGGGTTTTGCCTAGACACAGGTGAGGGGCCAAGTTTCCTAATGTGTTCTGTAAACTCAGTCACTATCTGGGCGAATCTCTGTCCTTCTGCTGCAGAGACCCAATCCAAGCTAAGGCGTTCTGGCTCCAGCCCTGTCAAAGCCAGCAGCTTCTTCAGCATCCTGATCTTTCTTTCTTCGTACAGGTTTCCCTCCACATAATGACAGTCTGCAGGATGGCAGCCCAAAACCATTATTCCATCAGCGCCCTTCATGAAAACCTCCAGCGGAATAGTTGGGTCGATTCGGCCACTGCACATTACCCTGACGACTCGCAAGTTTGGTGGGTACTGGAATCTGCTGACTCCTGCCAAGTCTGCACCAGCATAGCTGCACCAGTTGCAGAGGAAGCCGATTATTTTCGGCTCGAACTTGGTCGAATTACGTTCCTCCTAAGGCGGCAGTTGCTTCCGCCAGTATCTGGTCGTCAGAAAAGTGTTTCACGGTAATAGCTTTCTCAGGGCAACTTGCAGCACAAAGCCCGCAGCCCTTGCATAGAACGTCGTTTACTCGGGCCACTCCTTTTTCATCCTTATCGATGGCTTTGTAGGGACAAAGGCTTACGCAAAGTCCGCATCCAATGCATAATCGGTCATCCACACTTGCTACTGCTCCCTCAACCTCAAGCGTTTTCTTGGACAGCACCACAGCGGCTCTCGCCGCGGCTCCACATGCCTGCGCAATGCTTTCTTCGATTGGTTTAGGCCAATGCGCCATCCCGCAAAGGAAGACACCATCAGTTGCGAAGTCGACTGGACGCAGCTTTACGTGAGCTTCTAGGAAAAATCCGTCTCCAGTCAAAGGAACCTTCAGCAGTTTCGCGAGACGTTCATTGTCACTATTCGGCACTGTGGCAGCGCTCAACGCAAGCAAGTCAGCCCTTATTGGAAGCCATGCCTTTAGTACGGGCTCCCAAGCTGAGACTGCTAGCTTTCCTCTTTCTTCAGTTACTTTTGGGTTGTGCTCATCGTCGTAGCATATGAACGTGACTCCTTTGTCGGAAGCTTCGCGGTAGTAGTCTTCTCTGAAACCATACATTCTGACGTCCTTGTAGAGCACGTAGACCTCTGTTCTTGGAAAAAGCTCTTTGATTTTCAAGGCATTCTTTATTGCTTGTGAGCAACATATTCTTGAGCAGTTTGGTCTTTCCTTGTTCCTGGCTCCAACGCATTGAATCATTACCACGGTTTTGGCTTTGAACTCCCCGCTGGCCAGTTTCTCTTCAAGTTCATGCTGCGTGAGAACTCTGGAGCTGACACCATAAAAGTATTCTGTTGGTTTGTATTCGACGGCTCCGGTTGCCACTATAACTATGCCGTGTTGAATCTGCTCTTCTTTGCCCTTTGATGAGATTGTTGTCTTGAAGTTGCCAACGTATCCTTCGACATTCGTGATTTCTGATTGGAGGTGAAAATGAATGTTCTTGTTGGCGTGAACGTTCTTGACAGCGGTTTTAAGAATATCTTGAGGATCTTCAGGTTCCAAGAGGTATTTTATGCTGCACAGGTGACCCCCAAGCTGTTTCTCCTTCTCAACAAGGTGAACTCCAAAACCTTGCTCAGCCAATTCCAACGCTGCAGTCATGCCTGACAAGCCGCCCCCGATGACTAGACCTACAGGAATCACATTGCACACTGGTTTCGCCAATGGCTGAAGCAATCGAGCCTTGGCAACAGCCGCTCTCACAAGATCCTTTGACTTCTCCGTTGCCTCTCTGGGCTCGTGCATGTGTACCCAGCTGCACTGGTCACGAATATTCGCCATTTGAAAGAGGTATGGATTCAACGAAGCTTCCTGAACTGTTTCCTTGAACAAAGGCTCATGCGTACGAGGCGTACACGAAGCTACAACCACACGGTTAAGATTGTGCTTTCTTATCTTCTCTTTGATCAGCTCTTGCGTGTCTTGCGAACACGTATAGAGGTTTTCTTCCGCGTAAACCACGTTAGGCAATGTCTTAGCGTATTCAACGACTTCGGAAACCTTCACAACCCCACCAATGTTTGTTCCACAGTGACAAACAAAAACGCCTACACGTGGCTCTTCGCTGCTTACGTCGCGCTCAGGAGGATACTTTTTCTCAACAACTTCTTTTCCTCTCTCTGACGCGATGAGGCTCATAGCTTTTGCTGCGGCACCGCTTGCCTGCGCAACACTTTCAGGAATGTCTTTTGGTGACGCAAATGCCCCACAAACAAATATTCCCGGTCTCGACGTTCCAATTGGTGCGGAGACGCTGGTTTGACAGAAACGGTACTTGTTGAGTTCTATTCCAGTTGTTTCGGCAAGCTTCTCCGCTTTCTTTGGCGGGCACATTCCAACTGCCAAGACAACCATGTCAAACTCTTCAGTTCTTGGATTCTCTTCTTCCACATATTGTACTGAAAGGTTTCCTGTATGCGGGTCTTCGGCCACGCTCGCAACTCTTGATCTTACGAATCTCACGTTGTGCTCTTTTTGAGCCCTGATGTAGTAAGCATCAAACTCTTTCCCGTAGGTACGCATGTCCATGAAGAAAATAGTGCAATTCAGTCCTGGGCTGTGCTCTTTAGCTATAACGCATTCTTTTATGCTGTACATACAGCATGCCGCAGAGCAATACTTGTTCCCCAGTTGGGCATCGCGAGATCCAACGCATTGGATGAAAGCGATTTTGCTCGGAATCTTCCCATCTGAAGGACGCAAAATCTTCCCTCCAAACGGTCCGGAAGCGTTCATTATGCGTTCAAACTCGATGCTTGAAACCACATTTTGATAACGCCCATAGCCGTACTCGCTTTTCAAGCGAGGATCAAACTCTTCAAACCCTGGTGCAAGTACGACAGCTCCTACGTTAATGTTGGCTTCTTCAGGTTTCTGATCAAAGTCAACAGCTTTTGCAGGGCACACTTTTTCGCAGAGGCGGCACTTAATGCAGTTTTCCTCATCTATGGCATACTTGAGTGGGACAGCCTGAGGGAAGGGAACATATGTTGCTTTTCTGACGCCCAAGCTCATGTCAAACTCGTTTGGTACCTCAACCGGGCATTTTTGTGCGCAGATTCCGCATCCAGTGCATTTTTCCATGTTGATGAAGCGAGGGCGCTTCAATATCGATACTTGGAAGTTGCCTGCTTTTCCCTTGACTTCTCTCAACTCCGAGTTGGTTATCAACTGAATGTTGGGATGTCTACCTGCAGTGACAAGCTTAGGGGCCAATATGCACATGGAGCAATCATTGGTTGGGAATGTCTTGTCTAGCTGCGCCATTGTGCCGCCAATGCTAGTGGATTCATCCAAAAGATAAACTTTGAATCCTGAGTCCGCCAGATCTAAGGATGCTTGAATCCCAGCAACTCCACCTCCAACAACAAGGACGGCTCCAACCTTCCCGACCATTACGTTGCCATCCTGAATGAATTTAAAAGCTCCCATACGTAAACTTCCTTATTAAGATGATGCGCTATTTTCGACGAAAAGCGCATAGCTATTCTGGCTTTTCCTCCGTCGAAAGAACATCATTCAGATACGTCTCTGCTCATTTTTCACTTGGCTAAAACGCCATACTTTTATTAATCTGCCAAAGGATTACTTCAAATAACGGAGAGTTGGGATTGAGTTCATTAGATGCTTGTTTTATGCATGAAGTGGCGAATACTCCGAGAGGCAAGGGAGTTCTCGCGTGCATACAATGCGGAAGATGTACGAATAGCTGCCCTGTTTCCAGAGTGGTCTCGGAACACAATCCAAGAAAGCTTATGGAGATGACCATACTGGGTTCACGTCAAGATTTACTGCAGGGGCAATTGCCATGGTATTGCCTTTCCTGTTTTACCTGCCTCGACAGATGCCCCCAGGGAGGCGATGTAGGCGAAGCCATGTTCGCCATCAGGAATCTAGCAGTTCGTGGAGGTAACATTCCGAAGGGAATACTTGCTCAAGCCCAAAGCCTCTTCGACAAGGGAAAAGTTGTGACAACAACGAGGATGGCTTCGGCTCAAAGAGAAGAGCATGGACTAGGCAAAGAACCCAGCGTTGACGTCGAAGCCGTCCAGAAAATACTGAGAAAAACACGCTTCGACAAACTGATCAGCAGAAGCATGTGATACAAATGAAGTACGCCTTTTTCTTGGGCTGCCTAATCCCAGCAAGGGAACCACAATACGAGAACTCTGTCCGGAAAATCGCTCCCGCACTAGGCATGGAACTAGTCGAAATGGAGGGAACCAACTGCTGCGCACCATTCGGCGTCCAGTCGGTCGACTACATAAGTTGGCTAGCGCTCGCCGCAAGAGACCTCTGCATTGCAGAACAAATGGATCTCAACGTCATAACTCTCTGCAACGACTGTTACGAGTCTCTCTTAATGACAAACAGGCTACTGAAAGAAGACAAGGAAATCAGGGAGAAGGTTAACAAGATCCTTGCTGACGTTGGTCTTCAGTTCAAAGGGAAAACGGACGTGAAAATATTCAGCGATGCCTTGTACGAAGATGTGGGCATAGACAAAATCAAGAACGCCATCGAGACCCCCTTCAATGGACTTCGGGTTGCGGTACAGCCTGGTTGTCACTTGACAAAACCCAAAAGGATACATTTCGGCCAGCGAATGGGAGTCACAGCTTTGGATGAGCTTGTAGAGGCAACAGGAGCCAAGTCAGTCCCCTACAGCAGGAAAGAAACATGCTGCGGAGGCCCCTTGCGCGGCATAAATGACGACGTAGCCTCAGAAGTGGCGAAGCAAAAACTAGACTCTATGAAAGCTGCTGGCGTTGATGCCATAGTTACAGTATGCCCTTTCTGCTATCTTGAGTTGGACAGTGGACAGGTAGAGCTCAAGAGACATACAAAAGCGGAGTACAATATTCCTGTCCTACACTTCGCTGAATTGCTTAGAATAGCAATGGGAATGAAGCTTGAAGACTGGGAAATCAAAGCCCACAGAATCCCGGTAACAAAAATACTCAACCCGAGTGAGGGGAGATAAAAATGCAGAAAGCAGCAATGGTTATTGGCGGCGGAATCGCAGGCATACAAGCGTCAATGGACTTGGCGAACAGGGGCTTCAACGTGTATCTTGTTGAGAGAAACTCGAGCATCGGCGGAAGAATGGCGCAACTAGACAAGACATTCCCAACAATGGATTGCTCAATGTGCATCCTAGCGCCAAAAATGATAGAAGTCTCACATCACCCGAACGTTCACATGTTGACTTATTCCGAAGTCAAAGAAGTAAAAGGCGCAGTCGGCAACTTCAAAGTAAAGGTTCTCAAGAAACCCCGATACGTTGACGAAACAAAATGCACGGGCTGCGGCATCTGCTTTGAAAAGTGTCCGACTGAGGCTCCCAGCGAGTTCGACGAGAACATCGGGTCTAGAAAGGCAATATACATGCCCTATCCTCAGGCCGTTCCAAGAGTAGCGCTCATAGACAAAGACAACTGCATAGAATGTGGGTTGTGCGAAAAAGTCTGTCCATCCCAAGCCATAAACAGAGAACAAAAACCCAAAGAGATGGAGCTGAACGTTGGAGCCATAGTTGTGGCCACAGGATTCGACCTGTTCGATCCTTCCATAATCCCACAGTATGGCTATAGACAGTTCAAGAACGTCACCACCGCAATGGAACTAGAACGGCTCCTATGTGCGTCTGGACCTACAGGCGGACACCTGATAAGACCTTCCGACGGCAAAATACCAAGAAGTGTAGCCTTCATACAATGCATAGGCTCACGCGACAGGAGAGAGTGGGTTAACCACCCCTACTGCTCCAGCATCTGCTGCAAATATGCAGTCAAGGATGCCGTACTCATAAAAGAACATGAACCTGACACACTTGTCACGATATTTTACATAGACATGCGTGCCTTTGGCAAAGGATTCCAAGAGTTCGTAAACAGGGCAAAGTCAGAATTCGGCATAGAGTTCATCCGAAGCAACCCAGGAGAATTGTCTGAAGACACAGCAACGGGAGACTTGATGATTGCCTACGAAGATCCTGTAACCAGAACCGTTCAGAGCGTTTCCTTTGACATGGTCATATTGTGCCCCGCTCTAATTCCCAGCGCTGGAATGAAAGAGCTGTCCGAAGTACTGGGCATAGAATTGGACACCTACGGGTTCTTGAAAACCGAAGATGCCATTAGAAAGCCTCTCGACACAACTATACCGGGAATATTCGCTTCAGGTTACTGCTTGGGTCCAAAAACCGGAGATATACCTGACTCTATAACGCAGGGAAGTGCAACAGCCGCACGCATCGCAGAGATCTTGTCAAACAAGGAGGCAGCATAAGTGAGCGAGAAACCACGTATTGGAGTGTTCGTCTGCCACTGCGGCACGAACATCGGCGGAATCGTCAACGTGCCAGAAGTAACAGACTACGCCAAGACTCTGCCAAACGTAGTGCACGCTGAACACAACCTTTACACTTGCTCAGAAGCAGGGCTGCAGACAATAGAGAAAGCGATCAAAGAACACGATCTTAACCGTGTGGTTGTGGCCTCTTGTACGCCACGAACGCACGAACCACTATTCAGAACTAGGTGCAAAGAAGCTGGATTAAACGCTTACCTGTTTGAAATGGCGAATATTCGTGACCAGTGCAGCTGGGTACACATGCATGAACCGGAAAAATCCACGCAAAAAGCCAAAGACCTGATAAGAATGGCAGTAGCCAAGGCTGCACTGCTCGAACCTCAAACTGAACCAGAAGTCGAAGTCAAGGATGTTTCGCTTGTTGTCGGAGCAGGAATTGCCGGAATGACTGCCACGTTGTCAATGGCCAACCAAGGCTTCAAAGTGCACTTGGTTGAGAAGGAGAAAGAACCGGGCGGGATGACATCAAAACTGCATAAACTGTATCCAACGCTGGTCAACTCCTCAGAAGTCATAGAACCATTGGCTGTCGCAGTAAAAACCCACAAGAACGTTGAACTCATGACTTCAACATCATTGAAAGAAGTTTCAGGATACATTGGTAACTTCAAAGCAGTATTGAACGGCCCCGACGGAGACAAGGAAGTCAACGTCGGCACGATAGTCGTTGCTTCAGGCGCTTCGAATTACACACCTCCCAAGGGACTTTACCAGTACGGTGTCTATGACCACGTTGTAACGCAAGCACAAATGGATGAAATGCTCGGAAAGGGGAAGCTTGACAGTTCAGAAAGGATAGTTATGATACAGTGCGTGGGAGCAAGAAAAGGCGAAATCCGACCTTCTGAACTTGAAGCATTTCCCAAGTCAGACACAGCCGACCTTCTAAGAAGGATACTTAAGGCACGCAAAGAAGAGGGCTGGCCCTACTGCTCAAGAATATGCTGCATGAACGCGATAAAGAACGCCATACTCATAAAGGAAAAATCACCGAAAACAGACGTCGTAGTGCTTTTCGGAGACTTGAGAGTCTACAAAGAATACGAAGACTTCTACAAGAGAGCAAGAGACCTTGAAGTAAGATTCATCAGACGCTTAGAGGAAGTTCCGCCCGAAATAACCCAGACTCCAAGCGGCAAGCTTGAAGTAGCGGCTTACGACTCTCTGTCTGGATTGGAAGTGAAGCTACCAGCGGACTGGATCGTGCTCTCTACACCGATAATTCCAAACAAAGACGAGGTGCTTCTTGCAAGAATGCTGAAGATCCCAATAGGCTCCGACGGCTTCGTGATGGAAGCTCATCTGAAACTGAGACCTGTAGACACAAACGTGGACGGCGTGTTCATCGCAGGCACAGTGTCAGGACCGAAGGATGTCTCTGAAAGCATAATATCTGGCGAAGCTGCAGCTTCAAGAGCAACAATCCTTATGGGTAACCGAAAAGTCAAAACGGAGGCCATAACAGCCACTGTCAATGAGGACCTATGTGTTGGATGTGAATTGTGCGAGGAGATATGTGTCTATGGAGCACCCAAGATTGAGGACGGAAAATCAAAGATTCGGGAAATACTGTGCAGAGGGTGCGGCACATGCGCTGCAGAATGCCCAAGCCAGGCAATAGCGATGAGACATTACAAGGATCATCAAGTGCTGGCCCAAGTTAAGGCGCTTCTGAAACCGACTGAATTGAAGGAGGTTGAGATGATAAATGGTTAATGACGCTTCTGACAAGAAGAGCGCTGAAGGCAATGGTTTTGAACCTTTGATTGTAGCTTATTGCTGTAATTGGTGCAGCTACGCAGGCGCAGACTTAGCTGGAACAAGCCGTTTCGAATATCCAACGAACGTGAGAATAATACGTGTAATGTGCACCGGAAGAGTCGATCCAACGTTCGTGCTTGAGGCACTGAGAAACGGAGCAGACGGTGTAATAATTGCCGGCTGTCACCCAGGCGACTGTCATTATCAAAAAGGGAATTTCATGATGGAGAAAAGGTTTGACCACATCAAGAAAGCTGTCAAAAGCATAGGATTCGAGCCAGAACGCGTAAGACTTGAATGGATCTCAGCAAGTGAAGGCGGAAAATTCGCGGCTCTCATCAGGGAAACCACGGAGGAGATAAGACGCTTGGGACCTAACCCCTTCAGAACAACAGGGAGTCAAACATGAGTGAGAAAATGAGCGAAAACGAGAAGCTAAAAAGAAGAACAGACGCCTCAGTTGAGGCTTTCAAGTCTTTCAGACTCAGATGGGTCACCGGTCGATCAAAGGTCAAGATGGAAATCGACGAAGCGAAGTATCAGAAAGTCGTGGACTCTATAATGAAGGATGAAATCGAGAGACACATGATAATCGGAGCCATTAAGGAAAAAGGCCCACTGACAATCGGAGAAATGTCAAAGCTGACTGACATTCAGCCGAGCAGAATGGTGCAACACCTAGTCGCTTTGAGAAGAAACGGTGTCGTAAGCGAATCAGGCGAAAAAGACCGGCAGTATCTTTACACACTTGTCTAGGCAGCACGCCGCGCAGTTGTCCGTCTCTTATTATATGTGGGCTTTGAAAAAGCCGGCTGAATCTGTTAGGCAGCGCAAACCGCATTCTGCAGTTCTAGCATGGTTCTGAGAAGTTACTTGTGAAGGCAAGGGCTTCTGGAATTGGTTCTCTTCAGATCTTCAAGATACTTGTCTTCGCCAAATGCACGCGCAAGATGGTTTTGCGCATTAACGAAGGACAATGTGTGATACAATGATTCTTCGCCTGTGAGCTGCTCTCTAAAATAGCATCCTTTCTTGATTCCATTAGGTTTGAGGCTTCTCAAGTATTCCAAAGCGTAAGAGCAGTGAGCAACGGTTTCGCATGAAGTGCATTTTCCCCAGTCCTCTGGGTATAGGCATGGTCCGCAGGTCACGTGGCACGCTCTCTTTCCGGGATGTAGATTGACTTTGACTTCATCGCCGCAGCGACAACACGTGTTCTCCCATGATTCAGAATGTGACATTTACCTTCTCCTTTTGAAACCTATCTAATGACAAATAGGCGTCGTCGGCTAATATACCTGTCCAAGCAGAAACTTTTACGTATGTAAAGCTTAGAGTTTCTCTACACATTCTTTGTGAATGTCGCCAGGGAAGTCGTGATCATAGAAATATATCTTACCGTCGTCAAAGTCTACCTCTGCCCGATCATGAATACTTGCTCTGTTCAATAGATGGACGAGTTCCTCTCTACTCTGGATCTGAATATCCTTTATGGCCTTCTCCTTTGTCCCTAGAGGTTTTTCGCAGATCTCGCATAACATTTCAACTACGTGAATCAGCTGAAGAGGCCGGTCCTTCAGCTCTTCAAATCGAATATCCGATAGGTTCTTCCGCATGGCTCTTTCCTTTCTATTCGTTTGGATTGGAGAAACTTATTCATACGTGTTTCGGCAATGTTCAACATGAAATGGTCTGCCATCGCGAATTCTCATATACGCCCTTGGAATGCCAATAGTCTATCGACGGGGAATGGGTGAGCCAGTTGGACAAGCAGATGATCACTCAAGAGAGAAACAGAATAATCAGGAACGGATGAGAGAAAAGAATCTGATAGTTCAAGAGATGGGAAACCGTGGGGCATCTACTGCGAGTGAGTGAGATTCGCACCTCGTCTACGATTTGTCCGATAACAAGTGAAGCAAAGCAACGCCATGCAAGGCAAGCACAGGCAAGACGAATGCACGGGCTGGCTAGGCTTGAGCAGGTTCAGCCTTTCCATGCTCCACGTGAGTCTGCACTGTTTGCGCTTGTGGTTCCTCAATACGCTCTGGTTCGTGGCAGGGTTTCATTTCCTCTTCTTCGAGATTGAGAACGCCTCTTACGTTCCCGTCCTCCATGTAAGTTATGGCAAGGCCCATTTTCCTCATCATATCAATCGCTCGGCGGTTGTCTGGGAGCATTATGGCGTAGATGGTTTTGAGCTTCATGTCTTTGCAGATCTCAATTGCATAGTCGACAAGCTTTGTCCCCAAGCCTAGGCCCTGCCATTGATCCGCGATTATGAAGGCCATTTCGCCCGTTTTTCCATCGGGTTCAATGCTTACTCTGACTACCCCTAGGATCTTTCTATGTCCGTTCTCGGTTAGCTCTGGCACGATTGCTATTTCTCGATCATAATCAATGTTAGTATATCGAATCCTGGTTTCGTGAGGTGTATCTTTCAATATCTGGAAGAACCTGTTGCGTATGGATTCTTCTGAGAAATTCTGGAACATTTCTAGCCACAATGGCTCGTCTTCGGGTTTGATAGGTCTCAGGAGAACAGCTCGACCATCTTTAAGTCTCCACATGGTTTCATATTTCTTAGGATATGGACTTATCACTAAGTGATCGTGAGGTTCGAGCCTCTCAAAGACCTTCTTAACATCAATCACGATACGTGCGTCGATCACGTATGCATTCTCTTCATCTATGAACAGAGGGTTTATGTCAACCTCTTTAAGCTGAGGAAAATCAACGAGCATCTGCGAGAAAAGCATCATAATCTCCTCAAGAAGCTTGATGTTCGCAGGAGGCACGTTTCTGTAGCCTTTTAGGAGCTGATAAACCTTTGTTTCCTCTAACATGCGTCTCACAAGTGTCTGATTGAGTGGTGGAAGCCCCAACGCGAAGTCTTTGAAAAGCTCTACACCTATGCCGCCCATCCCAAAAAGGATAACGGAACCAAACATGGGATCACTCTTGGAACCAATGATAACTTCGTATCCCCGTTTCTTGACCATTTTTTGAACTACTACGCCTAGAATCTCGGCGTCTGGGCGATGCTCCTTAGCTCGTTGTATGATGCGATCATAAGATTCACGAAGCTCTTTTTCATTCGTTATGTCAAGAATCACGCCCCCAGCTTCTGTCTTGTGAATGATCTGTGGGGACAATATCTTAAGGACAACAGGATAGCCCATTTCCGAAGCCAAGACAGTGGCCTCTTCAGCACTCTTGGCAACCCTAGTCTTCGCTACAGGGAAGTTGCAGTATTCAAGAAATGTCTTAGCTTCAGCTTCGTTCAATATCTCTCGGTTTTCCTTTGCTGCATTTCGTATTATCACCATTAGAGGGCGCTTAGGCGGTGCGACGTCAATAGGTAGCTCTTCTGGGGTTTGGTAAAGTAGCTCAAGGTTTCTCTGGTAAAGATACATGTACATGTAGGTTTTGACTGCTTGCTCTGGCGTAGAATATGTCGGGATGTCATTCTCGTTGAAGGCACGGTTCGCCTCTTCCACTTCCCCATATCCCATAAAAGACGTCAAAATCGTCTTGGTTCGGTATTGCCTCCCCCTGCACAACTCAACAATACTCTTAGCTATTTCAATAGGTTCGCCTACAGCTTGAGCTGTATATATGATCAGTATTCCATCAATGTTTTCATCGTTTAGACAAGACTCAACCGCAGCCTTGTATCTATCAGCTTTGGCATCTCCAAGGATATCAATGGGGTTACCCTTGCTCCAGTAATGGGGGAGAATAGCATTCAATGCATTCATGGTCTTCTGATCCAGTTCGGCCATTTTTCCGCCTCTAGCCATGATGGCATCTGTAGCCATCACACCTGGTCCGCCTGCGTTGGTGATTATAGCAAGACGTGGTCCACGTGGTAGTGGTTGTGTTCCCAAGACTTCGGCGCAGTTGAACAGATCAGCAATCTCTTCAACTCTTACTATGCCAGCACGTTTGAATGCTGTGTCATAAACCATGTCTTCGCCGGTTAGTGAACCCGTATGTGAGGCAGCAGCCTTCGCGCTTTCACCAAACTTGCCCGCTTTGACAACGATTATGGGCTTGGTTCTGGCAAAATGCTTTGCTGCACTCATGAACTTGCGGGCATCACTTAGCCCTTCAATGTACATGAGGATGCTTTTCGTCTTAGGATCTGTTCCGAAATAGTCTATCAAGTCACCGAAGTTGACATCAATCATGGAACCTACGGACACAAAGTTGCTGAACCCGATATTCTCGTGCATCGCCCAATCAAGAATAGCTGAGCCCAAGGCGCCACTCTGACTAATGAAAGCTATGTTACCAGGCTTGGGCATCTTGCTCACAAAAGTGGCGTTGAGACTGACGCTTGGGCGAATCACCCCCAGACAGTTTGGACCAATGATTCGCAACCCATATTTTCTCTTTATGTCAATGATCTTTTCTTCCAGCGCTCTTCCTTCGGGTCCAGTTTCCTTGAAGCCCGCTGAAATTATTACTACCCCCAATACTCCAGCTTTGCCGCATTGCTCGACAATATCTGGAACGGTTGGAGCCGGAGTGGCAATGATGGCAAGATCCACCGGTTCTGGGATTTGCGCCACGTTGGGAAATGCTTTGAACCCATGGATTTCGGCTTTCCGATTGTTGACAGGGTATACCTTGCCTGTGAACTTGAGTTCAATGAGATTCCTCACTAGAGCGTAGCCAACCGTGCCTTCCTCGTCGCTTGCTCCGATAATAGCCACGGTTTTAGGATTGAATATCTTGTCAAGGTTCAACGTAACCAAGGCTATGACCTTCTGTGTAGGGTCTTGACCTGATTGGCAAAATTAAAGCTTTATGTACTGGTGCTAAATTTCTTGAAGAAATCCTATTGCCTGCTCTCTATGCTTGTCAACGGAAATCGCAAGGCGCAGCATACCTTCATGCTTTACAGCAATAAATGAGTTGCCCTCTCATGCTTCTAGTAGTCTGTTTTCTTCGGATTGCAGTACGCCCCATTAATCGTGGCATAAACGAAAGCTCATTATGCACAGTTCCCGAGTGGTTATTCTTTTCTCCAATGGAATTCCAGTTTCTTGAGTTTCCGGTCGTCCTATCCTCTTCGCATGTCGTTTCTGGACTATTCTTTTGGCTGAAATCGAGTCTGGCACATATGAATGAATCGTGCTTGTGCTTCACTGGCTCAAGAAGGCGTGCTTGGCGTTGAAGATGCTACTTCACTATGTCAGATCCATGAGATTTTGGCAGATTTCACAAGCAGCAATGACTTGTAGCCCTTTTTCTGTTGTCTTCCAGATCTTATTCTCTTCGGAAATATAGTCTGCTCCCTTCAAATCCTTCAGATACTGGGTGCATTGGGCTGAACTCAATCCCACTTTGTCAATAATGTAGGTCTTCTTGTTTCCATACTTGGCAGTCTTAAGGATACCCATGATTATGTTTTGACGCCCCCTTCGTCCACGTTCACACTCTTTGGTTCTCGTCTGCATAACACACACGTCCATATGGCAAATCGACACTCATAAACAAATGAGTTTTTGTCCGAAATCAGGAAAAAGTGCCAGGACCGACAAGATAGCACAAGCGCGCTTCAGGCACATGAGAACTGGCTCGCGGGCGTGAGCCGGAACCTTATAGCAGCCCTTCCTTTTCTCCTTGGCTACCCTTCATTATCATGCGCGCCTTGGGACCGCATTTCTTGTCTTCTATGCCAACTCTGTTATTCTCATTGCGATACACGATTTCGCATTAGCACTAGTCTTCCTGGTGTATCTGAATAACACAAATTCCGTCGAATCCGCCAAGACCAATCATCAATCACTCAATGTGCCACCAAGTCGTAGACCGAGAAACACTATAAGCTGAGTACCAACATTGCCTATACGATGCCAGACAAAGTTCACTGTGCCCATATCCTGGTTAAGACAGAGCAAGAAGCGAAAGCCGTGCTAGAACGCCTAGAAAAAGGCGAGAAGTTCGCAAACATAGCTCAGCAAATATCTCTATGCCCGTCAGGAAAAAAGGGCGGCGACCTCGGAACCTTCGGCAGAGGGAAAATGGTCAAAGAATTCGAGAATGCCGCCTTCGCCCTGAACAAAGGACAGGTTTCTGGTCTAGTGAAGACGAAATTCGGGTATCACATAATCAAAAGACTGGAATAGACTTAGCAGATCTACATAGCTACAAACGCTTGAAAGGATCTCACTCAGCTTCGGCAGGACCTGTGCAATCTCAGGGTTTCCATCTGGCTAGCAGCATCGAGTTCCCGACAACCGTTAAGTCGCTCAGTATCATTCCTGCGGCTGCAAACTCTGGGATAATCAAGATGTGAAGCCAAGGATAAAGAACGCCTGCTGCCAAAGGGATCATTAGCACATTGTAGAAGAACGCCCAGAAAAGATTCTGCTTGATCTTCTGTAGAGTCTTCTTGCTGAGCCTTATACTTAAGGCAACGTCGCGCGGATCGTCCTTGATCAGAACGATGTCTCCAGCCTCAACAGCGACGTCAGTCCCGCCACCAATTGCGATACCAACGTTTGCTTGTGTAATTGCAGGGGCATCATTGATTCCGTCACCAACCATCGCAACGAAGTGCCCTTCATCCTGCAGCTTCTTGATTTCATCAACTTTGCCTGCCGGCAAGACTTCGGCTAAGACTTCGTCAACACCTAGCTGTTTAGCGATTGCCTCTGAGGTCCTCCTCGTGTCGCCTGAAAGCATAATCACTTTCAACCCCATTTTCTTCAGCGTCTCAACTGCCTCCTTGGAATGCTCCTTCAGCGTGTCGGAAACAGCTATTAGCCCAGCGGCCTTGCCATCGACAGCTACGATCAGCACGGTTTTGCCTTCACTTTCCAATCGCTCGAGTTCATCCTGGTAGCGCTCAATCGAGACATTTTTTTCCTTCATCAAAGGCCGATTTCCAATCAGAACCTTCTTGCGCCCGACCTCCGCGGTAACACCGAATCCAGGCAGTGCCTCAAAGGAAGCTGGCTCCTTGACAGCAATCTCTTTGCTCTCAGCATTCTTCACAATAGCCTGGCCAATCGGGTGTTCAGACCTCTTCTCAGCAGCAGCTGCAGCTTCCAAAACGCCGCCCTCGTCACTAGCAAGGATGTCTGTCACTTCCAACTTGCCCTTGGTTAGAGTTCCAGTCTTGTCAAAAACAACAGTGTCAATCTTCTTTGTAACCTCAAGGACAGCATTGTTCTTGATCAAGACACCGTTCTCTGCACCTTTGCCCACACCAAGCATTATCGCAGCTGGCGTCGCAATGCCCAATGCGCATGGACAGGATATTGCCAGCACAGAAACTAGTGTCGTCACGGCCAGCATCTCGTCTCCGCCTACGAAGAACCAAAAAGCGAAAGCTCCTAGTGCAATAGCCACGACTAATGGAACAAAAAGGTTGACTACTCGATCGGCAAGTCTCTGGATTGGAGCTTTGCTTGCCTGGACCTCACGTGCCAGTCGTACGATTTGGGCTAGCATTGTATCCTTGCCTACTTTCTCGGCCTTAAACTTGAAAGTGCCAGTCTTGTTTATCGTTCCACTGAATACAGGTTTGCCGCTTCCCTTCTCAACAGGTACTGACTCTCCTGTTATCATCGATTCATCGATGAATGAATGCCCACCTACAACGAGACCATCAACCGGTATGCCTGTCCCCGGCCTGACAATAACGATGTCGCCTACTTGGACCTCTTCAGCTCCGATCTCGATTTCTTTACCTCCGCGTTCGATGATTGCTGTCTTGGGTTGGAGAGCCATGAGCTTCTTGATGGCATCGCCAGTTCGCTCAACCGCCATTTCCTCCAGAAGCATTCCTAACGTGATAGTTGTTATCACGACCGCTGAGGCTTCAAAGAAAGCCATAGCATCAGACATGAAGAAAGTCGCATAGACTGAAAAGGCATAGGCCGCAGATGTACTTAGCGCGACTAGTACGTTCATGTCAGCAAACCTGTTCTTGAGCGAACCATAAGCGCCCTTGTAGAAATGCCAGCCGACAACAAACTGGACAGGTGTTGTCAAGATCAGCAATACAAGGTTCTTCTGTGCGAAACTCAAGAAATAGGTGATAAAAACCACTGGGATGGTCAGAGAAAGCCCAACGAGGAATAGCAGCATTTGATGTCTGACGTCTTTCTTGCGCCTCTCGGCTGTGTCTTCAACACGTTCAACGGCCTCATATCCGCCTCGTTTGATGGTGGCTTTTATCTTTTCCAGATTGACCCTATCTGCATCAAATCTGACGATTGCCTCTTTGGTCGCGAAATTTACGTTAGCCTTTATTACTCCGTCAATTCTGGCAAGTCCGGTGCTTATTCCCTCTGCACATGCCGGACAATGCATACCTAGAATCTGCAGAACGACTTCCATTTCTTTCATAACGAACCTGCCAACAGAATTCGCACATCCTATCCAACAGCAAGAAGCACTTGATCCAAAAACAGATTCTCGGGAACTGCCCCCACAAATTCTATCTTTTCATTTATCACCACTTTGGGCACACCCATTACTCCGTATTTCGTAGCCAAATACGGAAACTCATTTGCGTCTATGACGTCAGCCTTTATCATGGCATTTTCCATCGCAAACTTGTGAGCCATAACAGCAGCCATTGCGCAGTGCGGACACGTCAAAGTTACTATGACCTGAATGTGGATAGGCTTATCAATCGCCTTGAGCTTTGCCTTCGTCGGCTCTAGCAGGTCAGTCTTGCGCCTTGAAACCATGACTACGCTTTGAATAAGACTCTGGAACTCGTACCCATATGGAAATCCGTAGAATCGGATTCCATAATCTCTTTCGCCCACAATGGCTACCGCCGGGACTTTGTCAATGCCGTATTCTCTAGCCTTTTCAGAATTCGCAACGAAATCATGAATTTCAACCTCTATTTTGTCATTGAGGGAAGCCAACTCTTGGACTAGTTGTCGAGTTTCACGACAGAATTGACATTCAAGCTCCTGAGTGAACATTAGGACTCGTAGAGGGTATACTAGTTTCTCGCTAAGCTCATTTCTTAGGTGCTCCTTATGCTCTTCAGGGATCAAACCCAAGTCGGATCACCATCTCTAACCAATCAGTTCTTCAATCTCTCCAGAATCAGCGCTGGGCAAATCCTCTTAATCCTCTCTATGTTACCAATATCCTTAGTTATTAGTTTTGTCAATCCCGTATGTCCTTTGCCCAGATTCCTAGCACTACGCGGCGTGCGCGCAGTTTTTGACTCTCATCGTCTTCAGCTTGGAAATGGACAGGTTTGGGTTGGACACCCTCCTGAGTATTCTGATTCGGCAGTGATAAACTTCCCTTTTTCAGTTTTCACTTCCCCTACATATAGAACCTGCTCAGGCTTGCTTCCATACCTAAAGACAGTAACGCCCTTACATTTCAGTTTCCAAGCTAAATCGTATATGCTTCGAACGTCTTCCACTGTTGCATTGTTGGGCAGGTTGACGGTCTTCGAAACGGCGTTATCCGTGTGTTTCTGAAAAGCGGCCTGCATCTTAACGTGCCATTCTGGTTGAATGTCAAGAGCGGTGACGAAGAGCCTTTTGACGTCATCAGGAACGCCGTTGATGTTTTGGGCAGAACCCGATCTGGCTATCCTCTCAAGAAGCTCAGCACCATAGAATCCTCTCTCCTTTGCCACCGTTTCGAATAATTGATTAGTTTCAAAAAGCCTTGTTCCACTTAGGACGTTTCTCATGAATGAAATAGCGAATATCGGCTCGATCCCAGAGGAGCATCCTGCGATAATGCTTATGCTTCCTGTTGGCGCTATCGTAGTCACTGTTGAATTTCTCATACTGCTATGCCTATCTTTCAAAGTGCTCTTGTCAAAGTTTGGGAAAGAGCCCCTTTCTTCTCCAAGCTCAACAGATTTTGCAATAGCCTCCTTCTCTACAAACCTCATCAAATCCTCCCCAAGTCTCAAAGCCTCTTCAGAATCATAGGCGACGCCAAGCTTGATGAGCATATCCGAAAAACCCATGACACCCAAACCTATTTTTCTATTCGCTCTTGTGATCTCCTCAGTTTCCTTCAATGGATACTTGTTCACGTCTATGACGTCATCTAAGAATTGAACGGCGCTTCTGATGACTCTTCCAAGTTTCCCCCAATTTGCTCTCCCATCTTCAACGAACCTAGAGAGATTGATTGAACCCAGATTGCAGGACTCGTATGGTAGCAGTGGTTGCTCGCCACATGGGTTCGTGGATTCGATTCTTCCCACGCCTGGAGTCGGATTGTGTCTGTTAATCTCGTCAATGAAAACAACTCCTGGGTCTCCACTTTGCCAAGCGGATTTCGCCAGCAGGTTCCAAACATCTCTTGCTGCGAGTTTCCTTGTTCTCTCTCTGTTCCTTGGGTTAGTCAACCAGTATTCTCCATTTTCTCCGTATGTCTTCATGAAATCGTCGGTAAGAGCAACTGAGATATTGAAGTTCGTGAGAAAACCTGCTTGCTGTTTTGCAGTTATGAAGTCCAGAATGTCAGGGTGATCTACTCTCAGAATTGCCATCATGGCGCCCCTTCTTTTTCCGCCAGCTTTTATGATCTCCGTAGCCACGTCAAAAACTCGCATGAAGCTGATTGGTCCTGACGCCACTCCTTTCGTCGATTTGACGATGTCGCCTTTCGGCCTAAGCCTAGAGAAGTCGAAGCCTACTCCTCCGCCTGTCTGTTCGATCAAAGCCATGTTCTTCACTGCGGTGAATATGCTTTCCAGTGAATCTTCAATGGGAAGCACAAAACATGCTGAGAGTTGACCCAATTCGGTTCCAGCGTTGAAAAGAGTGGGTGAATTAGGAATGAACTCTAGTTGAGTCATCATTCCATAGAATGCCTTTTCGCTTTGTTCCACGTCTCCTCCATATTTCTCCTCAGCTTGGGCCACAGCACCAGAAATTCGTGTGAACATTTGGGTAGGTGTCTCTACGATTTGTTCATTCAAGTCCTTCAGAAGATATCTTCTTCCCAAAACTTCGAGGGCATTGACGGTGAGTTTCGGTTTCCCAATTCCAAGCTTCTCACTCAGGGCTCTTATTTCCTGTTTCTTCTTCCTATATGCTTGATACTCCAAGGCAACCCTATCATGACCCTGTTTCTTCAAGACCTCTACTACGATGTCCTGTACGTCTTCAACAGAGGGGATTCTTTCTTGGTATCTTTCTCCTATGATACCAACTGCCTCTCCGGTTAAACCTTCAGCTCTGCCGCTCTCATCAAGCTCCACAGCGATCAATGCTTTGTGAATAGCGTCTTTGATTCTCGAAGGATCAAAGACGACGATTCTTCCATCTCTCTTTTTTATCTTGGTTACAGACATGACGCTTCAGCTGAATCTGCCTTGATCCAAATACTAGTGTTTTGAAAAGCTGATAAAGTGTTTGTTGCTATCTCTTCTTGACAAACTGATCTTTCGAGGCGCCACAAACAGGGCAGACCCAGTCAGCGGGTAAAGCTTCAAAAGGAGTCCTTCGTTCAACGCAGTGGTCCGAATCGCCCAATTCCGGGTCGTAAACATAGCCACAGATTAAGCACTCCCATTTTTCCATTGCTATTCACCAACTTGTTCAGAAGTCACCTTCTCAAGCCTATTTAAGGTCTAGCATCAAAAAGCCATTATCTTGAACCATGGCAACACAAATATCGCTCAACAATCACCAGCTCGTCTCAACTAACCCCAATATGACAATCGGTCCGTCCACAATCCACATAGATAATCATGCCAGAATACCTTGAAACCACTACTACTGTATGGCGAACGAACGGAAAGGCTGACCAGGAAAACCCTACTGATTTGAGCGAGGTTTCTTCGCCTTGGATTTTGCAGTTTTCTGTTTGAATCGTGTGGCACACTTTGCGCAGCAGAAGAGGAACTCTTTGCCATCAATGACCGTTAGATGTACTGCAAATTCACATCTTTCTGAAGGCAGTTCTCTGCTGCAATATTCACATCGAATGAATTCTCGTTTCACTTCTTCTCTCCCCCTTGTTTCCTATTGTAGTCTTCTATAGCAGCATGTAACGCGTCTGCTGCAAGGTTGGAGCAATGCATCTTCACGGGTGGCAATCCTCCTAGCGAGTCCGCGACGTTTGCGCGCGTGATTTTCATGGCTTCTTCCAGTGTTTTTCCCTTAGCCAGCTCTGTTATCATACTGCTTGTCGCTATTGCGGAACCACAACCGAAGGTCTTGAACTTGATGTCTTCCAAGCGGTTGTCCTTGACTTTGATGTAGATTGTCATCAGATCTCCACAGACTGGGTTCCCGACCGTTCCTACGCCGTCCGCATCAGGGATCTCGCCCATGTTCCTGGGATTCTTGAAATGCTCCATGACTTTTTCGGTATACATTATTCATTCAGCTCTTTTGGCGTTAGAGGTGATATTGCTCTTAACCTCTTCACTATGCCAGGCATTAAGCCTACTGCATAGTCGACCTCTTCTTCAGTATTCTGTTTGCCTAGCGTGAACATCAGTGAGCCGTGGGCTTCCTCGTGTTTTAATCCGATAGCTAGCAGTACGTGTGATGGCTCCAGAGTTTTCGCCGTGCAAGCAGAGCCTGACGATGCATAGACCCCCATTATATCCAAGCTTAGCAACATTGATTCGCCTTCTATGAAACTGTATCTGACTGATACGTTATCAGGTAGCCTTTTGGTTGGATGTCCATTCAAGAATGAGTTCTGTATTGGTTTTAGAAGGCCGTCGATAAATTTGTCTCGCAGCCTAGTCAGACGGTTGCTTTCGATTGGAATTTCCTTCTTTGCCAGTTCTGCGGCTTTTCCAAATCCGACTATGCCTGCGACGTTCTCGGTTCCTGATCTCAGCCCTCGCTCTTGGCCGCCGCCATGCGACAGTGGCTCCAAGCGTATTCTCTCTTTTATATAAAGTGCTCCAACTCCCCTTGGGCCGTACATATCGTTGGAGGAAATCGTAAGTAGATCTATGTCTGCGTCCTTGACATCTATCGGGATCTGCCCACAAGCAGCGGTAGCGTCAACATGAAGATAGGCATCTTTGCTGTGAACTATCTTGCTAATCTCCTTTATGGGCTGGACTGTGCCGATCTCGCCGTTCGCATAGGCTATTGAAACGAGAACTGTCTTACTGGTCAGTTCTTTTTCTAGACTTACGAGATCTAAGAAGCCGTGTCTGTCAACGGGCAGAAAAATGGCCTCGAACCCTCTTGTTGTCATGAACTTGCATGGATTGATTATGGACATATGCTCGGTACTTGACGTCAAGATTCGGGTTCCACGGTCCCTGTAACGGTATGCAACGCCTTTGATTGCCAAGTTGTTGCTTTCTGTTGCACCTGAAGTGAAGATTATGGATTCCTTCTTTTCAGCGCTGATTAGCGCTGCGATTTGCGATCTCGCCGTCTCCAATGCTCTCTTTGCTTCTTGACCCAGAGTATGTAGTGATGAAGGATTACCATATGATGAACTCATGTATAGTAGCATTGCATCGATTACTCGAGTATCTACTGGTCTACCTGCAGTATGATCCATGCAAATTCGTTTCTTTTCCGACAATGCTCTCTCACTCAGAAGCAGAGAACTGCATCTGCGCTTAGAGCCAGATCATTGAGTGTTGCAGCGCCAACGATTTTGGCTTCCTGAACGAAGTCTCCGCGTGGAATTCCTAGCAAGTTGCAGCTTTGCTCACAAACTGCAAGCTTAACACCGGCCTTCACAGCTTGATTCATTACGTCCTTAAGTGATGGAAAGCTACCCATCTTGATTTTCTCAGCCTCGCCCTTCTTAACCAGTGTGATGCCTTTTATGACGAAATAGACAGTCGCATCTATGTTCATCATTGCAGCGGTGGTAGCCAAGATGAACGGTGCGTATGCACGTTCTGGATTTTCAACCCCACTCGTTTGGACATATAGTATTTTCTTTTTCGAACTCATCAATCTCATCCCTTCTTACTTCTGTTTATCTGACCTTTCTTATTAGTATCTGAACCGTGTCTCCTTCTTTGGTCACGCTCAGTAATTCTTGGTTCAGGTGTTTTACGAGATTTCGTATATCCTCTTCTGCCGCAGGGTCGTCGGCAAGGACTTCAAGCGTTTCTCCAGCTTTCAACTCGTCCAGCTCCATTCTTGTCTTGAAAACAGGTTCTGGGCAGTATAATCCTAAGCAGTCCAGTTTTCGATTAGGTTGGGCTTTCACAGGGGTTCCCGCTTGTTGCAGACAGTGAAGAAGGTTAGACTTCGATTAGGTTTAAGCTGAGCCATCATATTTGTTCACTTATGGCTGCACGTCGGGTTAGGTTGATATTTTTATCGCTTGCGCTGGGCATTGAGTCTCGCAAGCAAGGCATTTGATGCATTCACTTTCTCTGGCCGGATCAGACTTCTTCTCCGAAGATGGGTGTCCTGGTGCCTCAGCCCAATCAAACAAGGAGACGGGGCAGACTTCCTGACATACACCGTCACCAGTGCAAGCATCCCAATCAATCGCTACGTCGGTTCCGTGAATGCCAAGCTTCTTTGGCGGTTCAACTGGGCCCCAGACACTATGACCCTGATGTTTGTCCACGACCTTTCTGGACTTCTGGAAATCTGGATCGATGGGCAAATCCGTCTCACCATTTCACATTTGAATAGCGCAGAGATATTAAGATTTACCAGTGCGCGTCTCGAAAACATGCTTGATTTGTCCTAGTCCCGGTTAAGCATGGAATGAGTGACAGAAAGAGTGCCTTTTTATAACTAGAGTTTCTATCATTTTTCAGGCGATTTTCCATGGGGAGGAACGACCTTTCTTTTGTGATCGGTGGTGAGGCCGGTGCAGGAATTGCACGCTCAGGCTTCTTGTTCGCTAAGGCATGCATGAGAGGTGGTCTTAGCGTATTTGGAACAAATGACTATCAGTCACTCATAAGAGGAGGACACAACTTCTACGTTGTTAGAGTGTCCGATGAACGAGTGTATTCTCAAGGTGACGACATAAATCTGCTAGTGGCGCTCAACACTGAGACGATCATGCAACACAAGGACAAGCTGACTCCAAAGGGCGCAGTCATCTACGACAAGGATGACTCACCACTGAATCCTGAGGTGCATGAACGAGCAGACCTGAAGCTCTATCCGATTCCACTAAGAAAGATCGTGTTAGATGAGCTGAAAGAGCCACGCAACATGATTATGAGGAATACTGTGGCTCTTGGAGCATCAATAGCTGTCATCGACTATGACTTAACGTTGCTGGAGGAAGTACTGCTAGACACTTTCAGAGGTAACGTGGCGGCGTCAAATGTCAAAGCCGCAAGAATAGGATATGAATTCGTAAAGAACGAGTTTGGCCAAGAGTCTGAATACTTGTTGAGGAAAACTGAGGCTGCAGGCAAGCGGCGAATCTTCCTGAGCGGAAATGAAGCAATAGGACTCGGAGCCGTGAAAGCTGGGTGCAAGTTCTATGCGAGTTATCCTATGACGCCGACGACAGGCTTACTTCACTTCATGACTGCAAACGAGAGAAACTATGGGATGATAGCCATTCAGCCAGAGGGGGAGATTGCTGCTATAAACATGGCGACTGGAGCATCCTTTGCCGGTGCAAGGGCCATGACAGCAACTTCTGGCGGAGGGTTTTGCTTGATGAGTGAAGGCCTAGGAATGACAGGAATGACCGAGACTCCAGTTGTCATTATGGTGGCTCAGAGACCTGGGCCTAGCACGGGGCTACCGACCTATACGGCTCAGGGAGACTTGAGGTTTGTCATCAATGCAGGTCAAGGTGAGTTTCCACGGATCGTAATAGCTCCCGGAGATCTTGAAGAATGCTTCTATGAGACTATGCGGGCTTTCAATTGGGCTGAGAAGTATCAGCTTCCAGTTATTCTTCTGACAGACAAGTATCTCTTGGAGAGTGAGTATTCTGTAGAGCCATTTGATATGGACCGGGTGAAGATAGAAAGAGGCTCCTTCATAAGTGGGCATTATGACGAGGAATTTCACAGATACGAAATCACTGAGACAGGAGTATCTCCTAGGGCCATACCTTCAACCAAAGGAATAGTTATTCATACTAACTCAGATGAACATGACGAACATGGCTACACAAGCGAGGATCCAACCATCACGGCAACGATGACGGACAAGAGAATGAGAAAACTCGACACTGTAGTCAAAGAGTTTGAAGAGAAAAACATCGAAACCACCAAGCTGTACGGTTCAAACAGGGCAAGAGCAACACTGATCTCATGGGGGTCAACGAAAGGCCCTATCATGGAAGCGATGAAACTCCTCAGCTCGGAAGGCATAGAAACAAACTACCTGCAGATCCTGTACTTGCATCCTTTTCCGAAACGCATGGTCGGCAAAGTCATGGACAATTCAAGAAAAACGCTGATTTTGGAGAATAACAAGACCTCTCAGCTCTCAAGCCTAATCCGAGACTACACCCTCAGAGAGGTAGACGACAAGATTCTGAAGTATGATGGGAGACCATTCAGCCCTCGCTATCTTTCACAGAGGGTTAAGGAGCTGATCTAAATGGTTGAAGCAAAAGACCTCAGCACGCCTAACAAGATTACCTGGTGTCCTGGATGCGGCAACTTCGGAATACTCTCTGCGGCCAAGAACGCCATTGCTGAGCTAGGTCTAGAAAGAGAAAATGTTGTCGCAGTGTCAGGAATAGGTTGCCACGGAAAAATATCCGACTATTTGAACGTAAACACATTTCATGGCATTCACGGCAGAGTCCTGCCTTTGGCAACAGGCATAAAGCTTGTGAACCCAGATCTGACAGTAATCGGTTTCAGCGGGGATGCCGACTGCTATGATGAAGGCTGGGATCACTTCTGTCATTCCATCAGAAGAAACGTAGACGTTACGCTGATCGTCCATGATAACATGATTCTAGGTCTAACAACGGGACAGACCACGGCCACAAGCCAGACTGGGTTCAAAACCAAATCAACTCCTTTCGGCTCGATAGCTGCACCTTTAAACCCGATTGCGCATGCACTGATCAGCGTCGGAACGTTTGTAGCCCGAGGTTTCGCAGGAGATCCAAGCCAACTCCAAAATCTTTTCAAAGAAGCGTTAATGCATAGAGGCTTCAACTACATCGATGTCTTCCAGCCTTGCGTAACCTTCAATTACCTCAACACTTACGAATGGTTCCGCCAACGAATCTACAAGCTGGAAGAAACTGGACACGACCCGACCAGCAAGCAGAAAGCCCTTGAAAGAAGCCTTGAATGGGGAGACAGGATACCTGTGGGCATCTTCTACAAAGAGGAAAGACCCACACACCAGGACAACCTTCCCCAGATGGGAAGAACCCCACTGGCAAGAGCCCAGATAGAAGAAACAAACATAGAATCTATCATCGAAACGCTAAAATGACAAAACATAAAATCATCTAGAATAGACTAGTTTAGCAGGTGAAAAATTGGAAGGTTCAAAGTTCTATGTTTTGCCAAAACTGGACTACGAATTCACTGACCTAAAACCCTACATCTCAGAGGAGCAGCTCAAGATTCACTATCAAAAACATCATCAAGCATACGTGAACGGTGCCAATGCAATCCTTGAGAAACTTGACAAGGCAAGAAAAGAGGGCACAGAGATAGACATGAAAGCTACACTGAAGGAACTGTCCTTCAACATAGGGGGAAATACTCTGCACTCACTCTTCTGGGGTAACTTAGCACCAGCAAGCAAGGGCGGTGGAAAACCAAAAGGAGCTATCAGTGACGCTATCGACAAGGAATTCGGCAGTTTTGAAAGATTCAAGAAGGAATTCACACAAGCCGCCGTCAGCGTGGAAGGATCTGGGTGGGCAGCGCTTACTTTCTGCCGACGCACCAAAAGACCGATAATAATGCAAATAGAAAAACACAATGCCAACGTTTATCCAATGTTCAGAATCCTCATGGTTCTCGATGTCTTTGAACACGCCTATTACATTGATTACAAGAACGAAAGAGCAAAGTTCGTAGAAGCATTTTGGAACAACATCAATTGGGACGAAGTCAACAAGAGACTAAGCGAAGTCACATAGAGCAGCCATTCGACGCGCTAACTCCCTTTTCACTCTTTTTTTAAGATCTAAACCGATTTCGATGTTCACAAACAGGAAGGCATCAGGAGCATAACGATCTTTCGGAGACAAAATCCTGAAAGCAATGAACCGCCCCCTGTTGCGCCCTCGGCTCCACTCTATCATGAGAAGCATTCAACTCCCAGTAATGTCAGAGCTTCTCTAGAGACTCCATTAGCTCAAGGAAAGCACGTTGCCACCACTAACTGAATCGTTATATTACAGTGGATTCATACGCTAGTCGCAAGATAGTGAATAAGCGATGAAGACACAAAAAGTGCCAGGTAAGAAGAACAAGAACAAGGTTCTCGTATATGCTCTAAGCACGTGCGCTTGGTGCAGGATGACGAAGCAGTTTCTCAAAGACAACGGCGTCGAGTATGAGTATGTAGATGTCGATTTGTGCAATGATGGAGACAAGGACAAGATCAAGAACCATATCCTAAGTCTAGGTGGAAGTCTTAGTTATCCAACAGTAATAGTCAACGACAAAACCTTGATCAACGGATTCCGACAGGACAAGATCAAGGAGATTCTGCAGATTTGACTACCCTAGAGAAAGTACGTCAGAGGGCAGAAAGCGACGCAAAAACCTATGGCTATTACCTGAATCCGGATGCTGAATTCCTCCAGAACTTGCTTGAAGGCCTGAAGAAAAACGAAGAGCGATATGGTTATCCTGCATGCCCGTGTAGACTTGCCTCAGGAAAACTAGACATTGACAGAGACGTAATCTGTCCGTGCGACTATCGAGATTTGGATGTTGCTGAACACGGGACCTGCTACTGCGGTCTATACGCAAGAAAGGATGTGTATGAAAGAAAGACCCCTTTGGGGTCGGTTCCCGAGCGTAGACCATTGGAAAAGCAGACAAGATCATACATTGCCTCATCTGAGACCACGGCGAAGAGAGAAACAGCAAGTATGACTGTCGCCACTCAAGAACCTTCTGAAATCAAAAAGAGACTTTGGTACTGCAAGCAATGCGGCTACGTTGTGTTCCGTGAAGACCCACCCTACATCTGTCCCATATGTAAAGCAAAAAAAGAGATGTTTGCTAATATCTCAATAACCGTCGCTGAGTAGCCGTGACACTTCGGCAGTAACGGACTATTTCGCTATTTCCATCTCAATCTTCTTCCAGTCCTTCCCTACTCCTCGCAAGGAACCCACTGCGCCAATGATTGTTCCGCTCAGTATTTTCGCAGCAAACTCGTTGAGAACTATCTCCTCGCCATCAACCAGCAGCTTGACAGCCAACCAAATCGCCTCAAACCCAAGATGCTTTCTAGGAAGTAAAAGCTTTACTCTAGTCATAAAATCCTTAAGTAGCAGATAATAAACGGAGACGGGGATTTCATGGAAAAGCCCAAAGAGCCCAATTCTGAGAACAAAGAACGAGTTCTGAAGACTATCAAACTGCTCGAGAAGGAGTATTCTGACGCAACGATAACGTTGAATTATTCCAATCCACTGGAGCTTCTGGTTGCGACAATACTTTCAGCCCAGTGCACCGATCAAAGAGTGAACGTGGTTACTAAGACTCTCTTCAAGAGGTACAAGAAAGCGGAGGACTACGCAAACGCCAACATAAGTGAACTCGAGCAAGATATCAGATCAACCGGCTTCTTCAGGAACAAATCAAAAAACATAAAGAAGTGCTGCCAAATGCTAATCGAGAAATTCGATTCAAGGATCCCTGACACGATGGAAGAAATCCTTGAATTACCGGGCGTTGCAAGAAAAACCGCCAATATTGTTCTCTCAAAAGCCTTTGGAGTCGTTGAAGGAATAGCAGTCGACACTCATGTAGGCAGACTCGCGAAGAAACTAGGGCTAACAGAAAAATCGAATCCAGACAAGATAGAAAAGGACTTGATGAAGCTCACGCCGAAAGCCAGTTGGGTCAGGCTCACAGACTTACTAATATCTCATGGTAGAAAAGTCTGTAGAGCAAGAAAGCCAAAGTGCGAACTGTGCGTGCTAAACAGGCTTTGCCCATCAGCCTTCCAGTTTGGCTGAATCACGGGGTCGCCAAGTTTTAGCCCAATCAACCAGACTCACGATCAGCTTCCGAATTCTATCCTTTGTTTCTTCATCTGTGACCATGCCGTTGCCATCGATTTTCTTGTCTGCAAAGCAAACGATTACCTCAGGTCTATTCAGCGGAAACATGTTCAGCGAGACCAGAACCTGTCGCAGGTGATATTGTCCCCTTGCTCCTCCAATCATCCCTGTTGACGCACTCATGAGCGCTGCGGGTTTACCTTCAAAAGCATTGTCTCCATACGGCCTTGAAGCCCAATCAATAGCGTTCTTCAACACGCCTGAGATGGAATAGTTGTACTCAGGTGAAGCAATCAGAATCGCATCTGCGGCCCTGATCCTAGCTTTGAATTCCTTAACCTTCTGAGATGGTCTGTTTTCTAGGTCTTGGTTAAACAAACTGATTCCTTCAAGATCGAAAATCTCAATCGTTACTCCTTTGGGCGCTAAATCATGGGCTGCACGCAACAAGGCCCTATTGAAAGAGCCTTTCCGCAGACTTCCCGCGAAACCAAGAATATTGATCTGCTTGTCCATGGTCGTATGTATTCATGGTCAGCATTAAATCACTTTCCATGCCAGAGTTCAAAGGATCACGTACTCATATTGACGGGCGCTCTATGATGAGCCGCTTTTGAAAAGACGCTGGTGCTCTTGCTTCATGCACTTGTTCATAACCACCGTTAGGCCTGCTCTTCGAGCTACTTCAGCTGCTTGCTCGTTGATTATGCCGAGCTGCATCCAAACGGCACAAGGTACATGATGAGCCTTCTTCAGCTGAACAGCCTGCTCCACGATTGGTAGCACATCATCCTGCCTCCTAAAGATGTCAACAACCTCGATCGCCTTCTGAACTTCCAGTGGCATTTCCAGAAGGCTCTTGAAGCTCCTCTCGCCAAGAACCTCGTCTACAAAGGGATTGACTGGGATGACGCGAAAGCCTTGGCTCTTCAGGTACTCAGCCACCACGTAACTGGGTTTGGAAGGATCGGCGGACAAACCAACGACTGCGACCGTCCTATAGCTAGCCAGGATCTCCCTCACAGCGTCCAGCATAACAATCGACCCTTTTGCTCACAATCAGAAGGCTGTCATGTTTGCCCTATTTCTGTTTCTTCTCGAGTTCCTGTTCTTTGCAGACCACAGATCGCCTTTATTTTGGCGTTGTTGCCTTGCCTTGTTTGTCTTCCTCTGATTCGCTGGATGAAATAGGCTAGAATGACCACGCAGGCAGCTAATGCCGAGGCACCTGAAATCATTATGATAGGTTGGCTGTCAGTTTCCAATAAGAAGGCCACTGAAACAATGGCAAGAAGCACTCCGAAATATAGGCTGGCATTGGTCTTGGCGAAGTGTGAGAATTCAATTCGGATGGTTCTTGAGTATCGATTTATCAGGATTAGGACGGATGCAAACGCGAGGAATATCACTACAAGAGTGTAAGTAACCTCCGTCCAATAGTCTCCAAAAGTGAGGAGTAGTCCAACTTCATCTCCGACAAGCCCTCCTCCTGCACCGAAAATTATTGCGGCAAGACGGTCAATCCGTTCGCTCTGATAACTTATGCCTAACCACCCACCTACTGCAATCATGGCTAGGCCATACCAGAAATGATGAATGTGGTAGCCCCCGCTGATCAAAACTGTTCTGGGATTTAGCGTTGTGAAGGCACGGGTTACTGCAAAGGTAGCTATAAAAGAAAACATGGCCAAGATCGAGAGATTTGGATGCCTTACGATCTTCTCTTTCGTGACCATTTCTCTAACACGTCATTGTTCTAGCTTTCGCTTGATCGCTTCTTAAGCCTTGTCGATAGTTGAGAGCCACTATCGATCAATGCATCGTACACTAAGGTATCTTGCCGAGAATCAGATCGAAGGATTGCTCTTGACCGTTACGGAATATCGCGATTCTTGCTTTGTCTCCTATTTTCCTATTGTGGATTTCGCCGAGCAAGTCTTCAATGCTGAAAACTTGGCCGTTGTCAAGTCGCAGAATCGTGTCCCCTGCTGCAATTCCAGCATGCCTTGCAGGACTCTCATCTAAAACCTTGGTTACGAGTACGCCGTGCTCTAGGGGCAGGTTGTAGTAGTTGGACAGTTCGGGAGTCAGGCTAAGGCCTATTATCCCGAGCCATGGACGCGTTGAGTTGCCAGAAGTAACCATTTCGTTGGTGCAGTTCTTGGCCGAGTTTATTGGAACTGCGAATCCTATTCCTTGAGCAAAAGGGATTATGGCCGTATTTATCGCAACCACTTCGCCTTCAAGATTCACGAGAGGGCCACCACTATTTCCAGGATTTATGGCTGCGTCAGTCTGAACAAGATTCTCCATCAATCCATTTTGTGATTCTATTGTTCTGTTCAAAGCGCTTATCACGCCTGAAGTTACCGTCGGGCCTCCAGCCAATCCGAAGGGGTTTCCGATCGCGTAGACTCTTTGTCCGACTCTCAATTTGTCAGAGTCTCCGAGTCTGGCAGCCTGCAGATCCTTTCCTTCAACCTTGACGATTGCCGTATCGTGCACGGCACAGGAACCCACAAGTCTTCCTTGGACAGCCTCGCCATTCCAGAAGGTTACACTTATTCGCTCCGCTCCCCTGATAACATGATTATTGGTTAGGATGTATCCATTCGGTTCGATTACGGTTCCTGAGCCCGACCCTTCTACTGGGACTGTCTGATAGAGCATGTGATGGACAAGTCTAACCGTGCTTACGCTGGCTACGCTCTTGCTCACGTTTTCCAGAATGTCTGGAATTGCTTTCTCGTCAAACGAATGCATTTTCCTGTCTCCTGCTTCTGCTTGGACTACACTCCGCGCAAAAATCACATTCTTCGATTTCGATTGCAGGGTCAGTCTTCATACAGAACACACACATTAGATTCTTTTTCCGAACTATCATGCAGGTTTGGCAGAAGAATTCCAGAAATTCTCCTCGCCGATAGTCTCCGCTTGCAAGCAACGCTGTCATTTTGCCAATCAAGCCATGAATCTCTTTGATGCTGTCAACTTCAATCGCATGCCCTCTTGTTCCGCCTGCATACTTGCTCACTGCCGATTGGGATATGCCGAGAATCACTGCGACTTGATCTTGTTTAAGACCCTGCCTCTCTACGAGTTCTTTCGCCATGAGAGCCTTCACAGCAGGTATAACTGATCTTACAGCAACTTCGCATGGGATTATCAAGCAGCCTCACCATTTGCTCTAGCCTTGATGGGCAGGCTATTTAAACATGACGCATGTCATAACGCCGCACACTCGAACACTTGACCTATGCCGTGAGCGCCTCAGCTGGTAACGACCTATTACTGATCTCTAGTGTTGGGATAGCAAAATGAAAAATCCGACTCGATGAGTAATCGCGTGCAGTTTCAGTTCTGATGGCAGCAAGAATGCTCCTTGAAGCTCGCTTGTGTGATTACTTGTCGATTGTGTATGAGTTCTTTACTATCGTTTCTAGTATGGCATGGTGTTTCTTTTCGTCTTCTGCGATGTGTTGCAGCAGAAGCTTCAATCCTTCATCCTTTGTCTGCTTGATCTCTTCTTCAACGTGAGCCAAGACGTCAGTTTCCATCTTTATGTGTGCTTCAACCTCTCTTCTCACAACAATTGGATCAACGTAGCCCTCAAGTTTGTATTGCCACAGGGTCTTGGATGGCGGAACTCCTTTGAGCGACTTAAGAATGCCAGCCAAGATGCCAGCATGCTTCTTTGAATCGAGTTGCATCTCAAGAAGCAAAAGTCTTGCTGCGGCGTTGCCGACCTTCTTTTCCATCTCGCCAAGGCGCTTAACATGCTCCTTCTCAATCCTACTATGCTTTGTGAGCAGTTGAACCAGATTGTCCTTTCGTTCCATTCAAGCCAGCTCCAATATAGTCTCTAGGATATGAAAACTGATTTATTAAAGCTTACGTCAGCGTGCTTCCTATGTCTCTGCCTTTGGATCTAGTTAACTTTCTAGGTCTTTTTGTTCAACTCAGCGTTCTAAGGCTTTGAGTTACTTAGTTGACTTGATTCTTTGAGGCACAGTCGCTGATTGAGTCGCCCATGAAACGTGCAGCGGCTGTAGTTCTACCCGCCTGGGGTGCCATGGAATGGTACGTTTTTCCACATTATGTCCCACCAGTCTTGTTCCGTAATGGTTTCTCCGTGGACCAGGATTTCTAGGATCTTCTTGAGGAGTTCATGGTGTCTTCTTTCATCAGCCAATATTGCTTCTAGGAGGAGTTTGACCTTGTCATTCTCGACTGTTGGTAGTTCCTCGCTGATCTTCTGAATAAGCTCTAACTCCATTTCAATGTGCTTTTCTACGAGATCCTTTTGCGTGTCTAGTTGCTCTTGCGTCAGTGCTCGTGGGATCGTGGTCAGTAGCATGGCTGCCGAATTGTACATTTCTGCATGTTTAGCTGAATCCAACGAGATTCCCTTCAAAACTCCCTTAACTGCTGGGTTGCCGATTTCTCTTAATGACTTGCTCAATGATCTTACAATCTTTTTTTCAACACTGATCTGCCTTCTTAGAAAATCTACGAGTTCAGCCCTTGAGTCCATGTCATTTGCCTCGTTTCTTTAGATCACGCTGATTTCGGTGCATAAGTTTTTCGGCCTTGCACATGCTACAGCCGAGACTTCACGCACAAACCCTCTCATTTCTGCACTTCTTATCGAAATCCACTTATGAAAGCTGGATCGTATGCCAGAGTATCTGGATGGAAACTGTGAAAGAACTCAAGACGATAGAAGAGACAGCTTGTCGCCTTCTGCAAGAAGGCCCTGACCCTATAGTTCGATTTCGCCTCTTGCGCGACGTTCTGAGAGCGCCGACTGACGCCGACACACTTGTTGACGCTCGGCGAGAGATGCTGCGGAGCTGGTGGATTCTCGTTCTCAAAAACGAACAAAAAGAAGATGGCAGCTGGGGCAGATTCCACTCCGCAATGAAAACCAAAGGAAAGATTGTAACCACAGAGGCTGCGGTTGAAAGAGGATTAGCGTTAGGACTAGAAGCCTCCGATCCCGTTTTTCGCGCGACAATAAACTATCTTTCACGCCTGCTTGACGGGTCAATCGGTTTTCCAGATCCTCCAGAACGAAACAATCGATGGGTCACAGGGACGAAGCTGTTCGCTGCTTCAACGTTGGCCAGAATGTCTCCAACTCTCCCAATACTCGACAAAACATGGGAATTATGGAACACTATTGCGAAGCGCACGTTCAATTCAGGAGAATATGATCCTGAAGCAGAGGCACATGCTCACCTGACGCTCACCGGCGCTTCCATCAAAGACAGCTACCTGGTTCTCAACAATAGATACCAATTGACCCTCCTAGGGTCAAGAGCCCCAAAGCTATCAAGAAGCCTTGAGGCTTCTTTCGTCAAGTGGGTGTGGCATAAAGAAGACGGCGTGGGATATTTGGAAATCCCATTGTCAACCCCTCCCACTCGTTTCACGCCTGGAGTGTTAGACAGGCTTTTCACGTCACTGGAGCTGCTTTCTCTCTTCCCCAGCTGGCGAAGATTTGCAGGCAACCTGATTGATTGGCTATGGACAAAGAGAAACGGGAAAGGATTCTGGGATTTTGGACCTCGAGCAAGCATGTCGGTCTACTTCCCTCTCTCAAGAAGCTGGCGAAAAAAGAACTACCAACAGCACGATTGGTCAACACGGGTTCTAACACTGTTGAAGAATTTCTATGATACTACCAGCGATTCCTCGTAACTCACCATCTAGGCCACAAGAACATCAAGAACACACTCGTCTACACGCACCTAATCAACGTGCAGGACGACGAATACGTCTCGAAAGTCGCTTGGAACCTGGAAGAAGCCTGCAAACTCTTGGAAGCCGGCTTCGACTATGTAACAGACATGGAAAGCGCAAAGATCTTCAGAAAACGCAAGTAACCCCTCGGTACAACCAAAAATGCGGGGGGTTCATCCAAAAGCATGTTGAAGGTGCGGGGGATGGGGTTTGAACCCACACCACAGAGGAGACGTCTCCCGCAAACCCCTCTTTTTTCTTTTCTTGCTGGTGTTGGGCTCTTGGCTAGATTTCAGGATTTGGGGTTGACTCATATTATACATGAACCAGCCCGTGTCGAATCCTCTGTCTCATGTGGCACATCTCCGAATGTGCATGCCTCGTCTCTGTGAGAGTTGCGTTTGATTCAGAAGAATACGTGCTGTTTTTTGTTCCATGCCTGTAGAGCACGTTTCCACAAATAATAATAGTAACAAGCATCACAGAATAATCTATCAGTTCTGGGAAGGAGGAGAAGACGCGTATGAAGCGGACGTTTTCCATAATTATGGTCGTATCGCTTCTAGCTGGAACGCTAGTCCCTGCATTTCAGATCCAACACGTCAACGCGAGTGTAACCATCACAATTAGGGCTGATGGAAGCATAGACCCGCCGACGTCTTCTATTTGGACTCTTGACAAAATCACTTATATGATGAAAGCCTCCATCTCTGATTCCATTGTGATCGAGAGAGACAACATAATCCTTGATGGGGCAGGCTACACTCTCCAAGGGGGAGGAGGGAGAGAGAGCGTCGGAATATACTTATCAGGTAGAAGTAACGTGGCGGTCAAGAACACAAACATCCAAAGCTTCTGGTATGGCATCAGACTCGATTCTTGTTCTGGCAACACTATTTCTAACAACCACATAACGAACAACGACGTTGAGGGCATCTTTGTCGCCCACTCTTCCGGCAACACCATTTCCAGCAACAACATATCAGACAACTATTGGGGCAGCATCTGGTTCGAGTATTCTTCTGGTAACACTATTTGTCATAACAGCATGATACACAACGGCATCGAGCTTGTTTACTCATCTGGTAACACTATTTCCGGTAATAACCTAACGAAAGGTTACGGAACTGGCGCACGTTGCATGGTCCTCGGTTGGTCAAACAACAACATGATATATCACAACAACTTCCTTGAGTGGGGCGAGATTTTGGACATTTGGGAGTGCGCGACGAATGTCTGGGATGATGGTTATCCTTCAGGCGGGAACTACTGGGGTGACTATGCTGGAGTCGACGAGAAGAGCGGACCTAATCAGGATCAGCTCGGAAGCGACGGAATTGGTGACACTCCCTACACAATCGCCAGCAGTAATCAAGACAACTACCCACTAATGACCCCCAGAAACCCACCCAGCGATCTCGCTATGATCAGCGTCAGCCCGATTCAGGTCACTGAAGATGCTGCCACCCTGGTCAAGGACAAAGACACTGCAATCCGAGTAGACATAATGAACACGTTTGGGCATGACGTGAATATCCTTTACATTAACGTCACTTACGATTTTGGCAATTCCTTCTATGGGCAACCTTATCAGGAAAAAGGGGCAGGTCAGAACGGCATCACTCTAACGCAAGGCCTCAACAGGATTTACATTCCTGGGGGCCCAATATATGAAAGAAAGGACCAGAAGTGGAGCATCCGCGAAGACTCGTGGGAACCTCCAGAAGGAAAAGAGTTCTTTTTCAGATGGACAAACACGGGAATAGATGATAACATAAGAACAGCAATCCCAGTTTTGCCGAACGAAGCAAACGCAGACGACAACCAGATGAAAGCTGCCCCTGCAAAAGTTGTCCAAACAAAGAAGCTTCGCATTCTCTTTGTTCCATTGAACTTGACTAGCGATACCCTAGACCGCCACTTCGAGAGGAACGAAGTTCTTGGGGGGTGGCTGGCCAAGAGAGTGCAAGTCTGGCGCGATTTCATTCTTGGCACTTATCCCATTTCCAACGTAGAGACAACCCTGATGTGGCCTCAGAGCGAGAGTTTGAGTGCTCAGAACCGTGATGGACTGAAGGAAACAGCTAGGAAATGGGTTATCGTAGCAAAAGAGACCCAGTATGACAGGGTCATTCTGCTGATCAAAGGCATAAGTCGTTTTCTCGGAGACTCCTCTGGGCAAGCAATAGGTATGGAGGATGACCAGGTTCCCATCGTCTTGGATCCGGTTAACCAGTGGGATGAAGTCATCGCACATGAGGTGGGACATACATATTTCCTCAGGCATCCACACGACATAGGCCCAGTATTGTTCTCTGCGAAACGCTACTGGGTGGCGAAGCGGCAATACGAGGTAGATGGAAACACTTTCATGAGCTACAGATATGAAGGCAAACCTGACATAAATGGCCAACCGTTCCCGCCGACGTGGATAGACAAAATGAGGTTCTGTGCATACTCAAAGTACACTTATGAGAAGGGCACTGAGCTCATGTATGCGGGAGATCCCCTTAATGATATTGGCCAGACACAAAGGATACTTGACCAATCGTATACAGTGTGGAATCTCCTTGACCAGTTCAGAATTGGGCAAGATCCTGAAGTTCTGCTGTTGAGTGGAACACTCTTCTCCAACGGGACTGCTGAAGCGCTAGATCCGTGGCTTGTAACCACAGGCGTCCCGGATCTTGTTGAAGGAGCTTCAGGAGACTACCTGATCACACTGCGCGACGGAACCTCAAACGTTCTTGGCGAGTATGCGTTCAACCGAAGCTTCATCTATAGCACAGAAATAGATAGAGTGGCTCGAGAGATTCATTCAGATTCCGCACCGTTCGTGTTTATGATCCCCTACAACGACGCTACCAGATTTGTTCAGATATCAAACTCTACGGGGCACGTTCTTTACTCGAGAGTCGTGTCTGCCGGCGCTCCCCAAGTTCATCTTGCTTCTCCTTCTGGAGGAGAGGTCTTGGAGGCAGGCGCACCTTATGCTGTCTCTTGGAATGTGTCCGATCCGGATGGCAACCCGACCCAATGCATGGTGGCATATAGTGTTGACAATGGACAGAATTGGATCCCAATGGCAATCAACATGAATCAGACAAGCTTCACCTGGGACACCGGCAGTCTCCAGAAAGGATCGTTGTATCTGGTCAAGGTTACTGCATCGGACGGAGTGAACGCAGGTGTGGACGTCTCTGACGCTGCCTTCACGGTAAGGACTCACGAAATATCAGTACCTAATGCTGGGCACTCTAAAGCAACTGTAGGTCAGGGATGTCATCTGCGAATCAATGCAACGGTCAAGAACGAAGGTGGCTTTGCCGAGAGCTTCAGCGTGTCAGCTTTCGCTGTCAACGAAACAGGCTCTTACATCATTGGCAGCCTGTCAGTCACGCTAAATATCGGTGAAAACAAAACCATGACCTTTGTTTGGGATGCAACGGGTTTCGCGATAGGTAACTACACCATAAGGCTTGTTGCAGATTCTGTCATGTTTGAGGCGAACACGGACGACAACACCCTGGTTGATGGAGTCGTAAGGGTTTGGCTTGCTGGTGACGTGAGCGAAGACGGATACGTTGGCATTGACGACATCTTCATGATAGCCTCACATTTCGGGCAAGAACCCTCAGACCCAGGTTGGAACATCGCGTACGATTTGCATGACGATGACTACGTTGGCATTGACGACATCTTCACCGCAGCACAACACTTTGGCGAACAGGAAAACCCATGAGCCCGCTTCCATGGAGTTCGAAGGGTGAGATCGAACCCCTCGCGCGCGCGACAACGTAGCGCCCAAAATGCTTCTAGTCAAATGATACAGACATGAAGCATTGTGGGCGCTACGTTG
>CAZDNV010000004.1:0-43985 GCA_964506875.1 uncultured Candidatus Bathyarchaeia archaeon | reverse complement strand
GTCAGCAGCAACGCCAGCGCCATCACAGAAACCGTTTTCCCGATAGCCAAAAATGCGCCCTCTCCTGCGCAACAAGGAAGAACACTCCTTGGCCCAATAAATACTTTATGAAGGCTTCTTCTATTCGCATCGAAAAAGAACCGGATTGAGCCTGCATTGCATCAAATGCAACGTTTCTGGCCAGCCAAACAAAAACTGACACCTGTTGACAACCTCCTGACACGGAGTGAGTGCCTCAACACGTATCGTTTGATCGATCATCGGACCGCCAAGGAGCCGCGGAAGGAAGAGTTTGAAAGGAACATAAAACGATTGAGAGCTCTCAAGCAAAACATATGTAGAAAAGCCTACTTCTGCTATCTAGATGAATATCATAATAAGAAGAACAAGAAGAACGAAGATGCAGCTTCGGAATGGCAAGGATTAATCAAAGAATGGTGCTAGGAAGAGCATGACCCGACAGCGGTGCTTTTTCTGCATAACACTGAAGAAGCGTGTCTGACGAAAGGGAGATATGGCATCATAACAAAAGAATGCTAAGCAGCAGGGAGACGCTTCCTGCCTAGCTCGACCGCTCACTTCAATTCGCCTTGACATACTGGGCATGCGCGGGTCCAGAGGAGCGTTGTCACTCCACACAAGAAGCATACACAGACCTTGCAGATTGGGCAATACCAGTTAGCTCCAGTAATCCTTCTTCCACAAAGTATGCAAGACTTGCCAAGACACTCATCACACATAACTGCTCACTCTCTCTCCTAGCCAAGTCCCGTTAAAAACAAGTAAGCTGAAACGACACTAGCCGCAGTAGAGAGTCAAGTAAGAGTGAACACAAAACAAAAAGAGGGGTCTTGCGGGAGACGTCTCCACTAATTGCGGAAATTAGGGCAATCTCGTAAGGATCTGCGGGTTCCTGATGCAGACAAAGGTCTACCTGTTCTGGCGTATTCCATGCAAGTAAAAAAAGAAAGAGGAGGTCGCGGTTTATGGTGTTTCTTGTGGTTTCCAGACGCGTACCCGAACGTAGTTCCAGTAGATGTCTGTCAGTCCCCTGTGGAGCGTTATCGAGTTGGCGTCAGAATCAACCCAGCCAAGCCCGCTCTCAGAGTCCGTTTTGATTAACCAAAAATCACTATTGCTCCAGCCTGCCAGTGCGTATCCGCCATCAGCCGTCTGCACTAGAGCACCCGCTTCATCAAGACCTGTTCCTCCATATGGCTTGTTCCATTGTTCGCTGCAAGTTAAGCTTAGGTGTCTTTGTATTTTCTGGTCGTCAAGCGAGGTTTTTCCAGTTATGTCGAAGGCTAGGTTGGCGTCGTTCATGTTGAGGTTTAGGCCGTTCACGATCGTTATGTTCTGTCCTTGCTTGTCGGTTATGTTGATCCATCCGCTGTCATATTCTATTGAGCCCTTTGCTGCGGGTGTGCCTTCAATGCCAAAGTGTGTTGCCACAGCGTAAATGTCATCTATGCCTATGTATCCGTCATCGTTGATGTCCAGCCAAGGATCATACTGGCTTCCCTAGCCTCTCGTCATGGTAATTGTGAATAGGCTTGCTGTGACGCAGAAAGTCAAGAGCACGGCAACAACCAAATCCCTTCTACTTACCATTGCATGTTTCACTTCCCTTTCCAACCAAAAGAACACTAGAGATACGACACTACCGTGTTTAATTGCATTGTGGAACCATCCTCTATGAGCACATTGGCTGCCAGATCCTAGCAGTCATGGCACACGTTTTCCACAAGAAGAAGAAAGAAAGTGGAATAGGCAAGTTAACAGTTCAGGGAAGCCTTGGTCTTTATTGTAGCTTGCACGCGGCGGCAATAGGTTGTTTGGCGGTTCATTTTCATGGTGGGGTATTTATATTTCCAGCATGGGAATTCAATCTGGTTAGGAATGCCAAATCACGAAGAGCATTGTCAACATAGTTTTCAGAGGTATGGCGTTCGAGGAGACGAGATTCATGCTTGGATGGATGAGCCTTCTAGTGTTGCTGGAACGTCGCATAGGGATTTTAGGCATGATCTGTCTAGTCTGCCGACAGCGATTCAGCTGTTTGGCAAGGCTTATGGGGCTGAAATGGTAGAGAACATTTTTCTTGACCACTTGAAAGCCGATAGTGAGGAGCATAGAAGAAGGGAACAGGAATCTGATGAAAGCCTGAAACCTAAACTGTGGTCGAAATCAGATGATGATTTTCTATGTGGCAAATTCCTAGACCTGTCAGATGAAGCGTTAGAAGCAAGTCTTCAAACCAAATCAAAAACAGCTATAAGGAAAAGAAGAGAATATTTAGGATTAATCAGGCCCAGAATAATCAAGAGAAACAGGGACCAGCCAAGGATTCAAAGGCTAGTTTTCAAGCTTCAAAGAGGACAGAGAATATTCGGCACTGTAGAGGTTACTGGTGGCAACAATGATGTGGATTTTGGATTTTTCACCTATCAAGGAGCATCCGTCTCTACACTAAGGCCTGCTAATATAGAAAGAATTTCGGGAAGCAAATCATTTGCGCACAATATTAGTGTTTCAGGGAACTATTGTTTCTATTTCAGCAATTCCTTCTCCGTAGTAACTTCAAAGGCAGTGGAGTTTCATTATCACTTGGAGAACGGACAGGATATTGGAATATCGTTTACAATATAGTACGCGCCCAACACAAACCCCCTATTCGTTTCACACCTCTTTGGGCAAGCTAGGAGCTGAGAAAAAGAGGCAGAACTATGGTTCTTCTTGTCCAAAGTGCTGGGCTGCGATGAAGATGTCATCTACTCCAGCATAGCTGTCGCCTGTTATGTCGTATATGGCGTTCCACTCTGGAAGCCCTGGTTCCTGCCCAAAATGCGTGGCTACATTGAAGATGTCGTCTATTCCAACATAGCCATTAACGGGATCCACGTCGCCAGGTATTCCAATTCGAACGATTCCGCCTGCGCAAGCAAAGTGTTCTATGTCTACGAGGCCTGATACTCTGCAGCCTACGACTTGTATGGTGTAGTTGCCTCTTGGCCATCCAGTCGTGTCCCAAACGATCGTGATATTCGTAGAGCTACCTCCTGCCAAAACTATTTCCGTATTGTTTATGGGTTCGCTTCCAGCATAGGTGGTGACGTTAAATGCTGCAGTCTCGTTTCCGTTGTTCTTGAAGTGCACGTCTATTGAAAGCGGAAAATCCTGTCCAACAATGTCCTTGTTTGGCTTGGTACTCACCAGTATTTGGGGTGTGAACTCTAGGCTAGTCATCAGTGTGTGGCTTTCGTATCCTGTCTTTGAGGCTGAGATTGTTAGGTTGTAGACGGTTACAGTCGTAGTTTCGTTGAAGAGTAGGTGCGCCTTGTATGCTTCTGGTTGAGTTTCGGTGAATATCACTGTAGTCTTGTTTCCTTCCTGATCTTCCAGTACTCCCCAAACGCTTGCTCCTGACATGTTTCTAGGGTTGATCGTGTCATTCAGCGTTGCAGACAAGTCTAGCGTCGAGTTTTCCTGTGTCACGATTAGTTGGATGCCTAGGGTTCTTTCTTGTACAGTTATTGGAAATGTGGTCGTCTCGTTTTCGAAGCCATTCTTCCAAGCGCTTACCTCCAGAATGTGCTGGCCACTTTCAACGTTTGGGATAGACAAGTTGTAGAATCCTGGTTGGACAGCTGAGAGGCATGATGTACCGTTCAAGTAGTCGAACCTCAATTCCAAAAGATCTGGAGCACTGAGATTCCCGTATCCGTCCTTGATCTTCACTTGGGCTGTCAGGTTATCTCCATGATAAGCCGGGGAAAGCCCTTCTAACAAAATCAGCATTTGCCGTGTATCCACAGTGACATTGAAACTCTCTGCTCTGTATTCTGACGCTCCAATGTCGGAAACATTCATCGTCAGCGTCGTTTGGAATCCTAGAGTAGCATTTGCTTCAACAGAAAACAGTACGAAACCTGCGGTCCAGTGTCCAACCGGAACCTCTACCTGAAGCAGCGTAGCATTTATGATCGTAGCATTCTCGAATGTCGGATCACCAGAATAGCATGGTGAAAGCCATGAAGTTAGCCATTCAGCGTCTTCTCGTAGATGGATCTGGAGACTGAGGTTTCCAGTTCCCCCGTTCAATATTCTGAAACCCTTGCAGAAAGTCCTGTTAGGCAATATACTTGAGGAGTTGACGTCGTCCATTTCAACGTCAAAGGCATAGGTCTCACTAGAAGACACCATGAAAGGAGACGGACCGTAGGTAGGTTCGTTTGGATAGACAACAGAGACGAACCATAGCCCAGTACTGTTTGCCGGGTAACTGACCATTCCTGAAGCGTTAGTAGTCAAATTCGCGAGTTTCAATGGGCTCTGCAGGAAGACAGTAGCGTTACATAGGGGTTGGCTGCTTGAATTCGTTACTGTTACGACGACATTGTCTCCCAGCAATGGCAGGGCAGGGCTCACAGTTACGTTTAGGCCCTGAAGGTACGCATTGACCAGAGCTGACTCAGCATAGATGTATGTCCCGTTTTCCGCGTCTATCCAGAAAGACAGTGCTTGCATTCCTGGCTGGTTGAATGAAAACTGGAAGAGCACTGTCACATTCTCATGGGGTTGCAGCGAGTCAATATGCACACTTTGGGGAACAATGCTTATTCTCAGATCTGAAGTCGCGTTTATCCAAACGTCACTTATGCCGAAGGCTGACGGGTTAATAATCGTAATGTTCGCATTTCCAGTCTCGTTCACATGGAAAAAGTAGCGGTCAACTTCCATACTGGTCATTAGACAGGGATCGTTGAGTCCTCTTCGTGAGAACATCATACTATTTACAACTGCTGTGGAAGAGTTCGTGTAGAAGAAAGGTTTCCACCCAGGTTCACGTACATCAGCATAATGCAGTGGAGGCACAGCTAGAGATCGCATGAATGAGTAGTAGGGAATCCATACCTTCTTGATTGTGTCCACGTACTCTTCTGTTGATTGAACAGGCAGACCAAGCAGTCCTCGCAGAAACTCGACCAGGTCATTCACTGCGTCTCTCGCAGCCCCTGTTAAGCCTCCCCCATCCGCGTTGTCTGCCAGCAAACCCCACATTTTCCCAACAAGAGAGAACTGCAATTTCCTTGTTTCGATGTTTGCCTCAAGACCAGTGATTTCTGTTGATGAAATCTTGTCGTAAACCTCATTCAAGACAGAGTTCAGCTTTCTTGCTTTGACCATCAGATCAAGATTACGGAAGAACGTGGACATGTCAAACAGAATGTCTCCGGCTATGATTCCAATTCCAACTCCAACACTCATCGAAGTCGTGATGGAGCCCACCTGTGATATGGATAGCCCATATTCCAAAGCTAGGCTTGCGATCTTCTCGCTAACTTTCTGTGCGATTATTCCTGTTAGGACGTCCCACGTGCATTCCCAAGCAACATCAAAGAATTCATCGGCCATCTTATACCACATGCTGTTTGGGCCTTCTACCATGTTAATGGTCTCTGTCAAGGCATCGCGTAGACTACTCCATTCGCTGTCATAGCTTGACTTCGGGTTTGATTGGACATAGTTCTTCAGTGCTTTCAGGTAGGGAAGGTACTGCTCGGCAACTGTCTTCTTCAATGCGATGCCAATGAGAAATTTCACGAAGTATTTGCCTGGTGTGCTGTAAGGCCGATATTCTTCCAGTTTGTCAAAAAGATCCTTCAAGTTTCTGTCAAACTTGCCAAGGTAGTCTGATTTCTCGACAAGCTCTTGGAGGTCTGGTGACTGAGAAATGAACTGCTTATAATCCTTGAGTTCTAGGTATTCTGCGACGTTATCAACGACACCTGTGGCCGTCGAGATGTACTTGTTTATGTCATCTTTCGCACTTGACGTTCCAGGCGACAAGTCCAGTGGATTTTCAAGGACGCTTGTCAACAGCTCCTTGTAGAGTTGCATGCTAGTTGGAGGCGGCAGATGATATCTTATGACTACTGGCAGCAGTAATGGGTTTCCATAGATCTTGTTCGTTGTATCCTCGAGATTCTTCAGAAAGTCATCAAAATCCTCTTTTCGAAGGTTGTTCTGTTGGAAATAGCGGTAGTATGCTTGCGCCTCCGCTAGAGTCAAGACTGTTCTTGAAGTCTCATCGTCTTTCACAATGCTGCCTTCTTGATCAATTATGATGACGCCTTCAATGTTGACCCATTCTTCTCCCTGAGCTGTAGTGGCCTTTATCCGCATTGATCCTTCGAGTGGTTGATCAACATACCAGTTCTGAATTGAAAAGTCGCTGAAAACAGATTTTGAATAGAGAAAGACGTGGTATTGTTGTCCCTTATGCGTAACAATCTGCCAGAGATAGGCATTCTCATCATCAGATCTCTTGGATTGTGCAGTTTGCAGGTAGTCGGGACTAACGTTTAGAGTGAGTGCCAAAGAGCAGGTTCGTTGCATATCTTCGCTGGAACCCACAATCGTCAGGAGATGCGTTCCTGGTGGGGCAGAGAGCGTTGATGAGATGGTTAATTCAGAGGAGACACTACTGCCTGGGACCAGATCGAACGCTGACGGGTTGAAATAGGCACTCATTCCATGCGGTAATCCTGCTAGTCCCAGCGATACGTGCGACTGGATTCTGCTGGTCAAACCAATTTGGACAACTTTGGAACATCCCCTGTACATTGTTTCAGTGTTAGGTGATGCGGATAACGAGAAGTCTTCGAATGCCACGCCTGCGACCTTTACGAGCCAAAAATCACGGCTGCCAGCACCATAAGAGTTTGTCCAGCCTGCCAGCGCATATCCGCCGTCAACAGTCTGCACCAAAGCATAAGCCCAGTCATCGCTTGTTCCTCCGTAGGTTTTGTTCCACTGCACGTTTCCGTTCACGTCGGTCTTAACCAACCAAAAATCATGCGCCAAGGCAAAGCCTGTGAGGCCTGCTAGCGCATATCCGCCGTCAGCCGCCTGCACCAAAGCACAAGCCCAGTCATCGCCTGTTCCTCCGTACGTCTTGTTCCACTGTGCATTGCCTGAAGCGTCTGTCTTGACCAGCCAAAAATCCCAGCTGCCAGCACCATAAGAGTTTGTTGTGCCTGCTAGCGCATATCCGCCGTCAGCCGCCTGCACCAAAGCATAAGCTCTATCCCTGCCATATCCTCCGTATGTTTTGTTCCACTGAGCATTACCGTTCACATCCGTCTTCACCAGCCAAAAATCCGTGTAGTCTCCAACACCGCCAGGTCCTGTCCATCCTGTCAGCGCGTATCCGCCGTCAGCCGTCTGCACCAAAGCCCAAGCCTCATCATCGCGTGTTCCTGCATATGTATTGTTCCATTGAGCGTTTCCGTTTGCGTCTGTTTTGACCAGCCAAAAATCGTAGTCGTACTCCCAAGAGCCTGTGTAGCCTGCTATTGCGTATCCGCCGTCAGCCGTCCGAATCAAAGCTTGAGCATAATCTTCGCTTGTTCCTCCGTAGGTCTTGTTCCACAGCGCATTCCCATTTGCATCAGTCTTCACCAGCCAAAAATCATAGATGCCAGCACCATAAGAGCCTGTCCAGCCCGCCAACGCGTATCCGCCGTCAGCCGTCTGCACCAAAGCATAAGCTTCATCCTCGTGGTAACCGCCGTAGGTCTTGTTCCACTGAGCATTGCCAGATGCGTCCGTCTTAACCAGCCAGAAGTCATTTCTGCCAGCACCAAAAGAGCCCGTGCGACCTGCTATTGCGTATCCGCCGTCAGCCGTCTGCACCAAAGCCCAAGCAAAATCATCGCCTGTTCCTCCGTACGTCTTGTTCCATTCCGTTGGGGGAGGCTCTTGGCTGACCAAATTTATGGTTCCTTGCATTACTGCAGACTCTTCTGGAACAGTCAATGGTGAAAGCTCTGTTTCAACAGGTTGAACGTTAAACGCCATCGCTAAAGTGCTCGTTAGCAATAGTGTGAGAATCAATGTTGAAACTGCCTTCTTGTTCATGAACAGTGTTCTCCCTTCTCATGTACAACAGCATATTAGGCTTCATTCGATTTAGGTTTTGTGGAAGCATCTTCTAGAGCATCGTACCCAATCCTCCTGGCCTTGAAAAGCATCATTTGCAACACGATATTCAAAAGGTGAGGGCAAACATGCTTTGTGTGCCCAGTCTGAAGACTGGGATTCGATCGAGGGTTCTTCCAAAAAGCATAAGAACTGAAAACATAGATTTCTTATTCGACAGACCATGAGTAGGAGATCTATCGCAATTCTGACCCTAATGACCCTATTATCATCTTTGCTATACATTAGAGTCAACATGGTTGGAGTAGTGATGGCTCCTATCGACTATCGAGTTCATAATCTCAATAGTGGTTTAGACTACGCAACAATTCAAGAAGCAATAAATGCAAACGAAACTTTGCCAAGGCACACAATCCTGATTGAAGAAGGAACATACTATGAGCACTTGGTTTTGAACAAGACTTTGTCGCTAGTTGGAGAGAAGAGAAATACAACGATCATTGATGGAAACGAATTTGGAATTGTCATTAACGTCACAGCTCCAGAAGTCACTATCACTAGCTTAACTGTGCGAAACGGGGGAACAAGAAGCTATGGAATATACATAGCATCAAACAACAACAGTGTTCTCCTGAGTGAGATCACAAGTAATTGGGGGATCATGCTTTGGAATTGTTCAGGCAATGCTTTGTCTAGAAACAACGTATACAACAATTCAGCTGGTATATCGCTTGAATCTTCTTCAAGCAACATCATATCTGAAAATCGCTTCGAAGACATAGAATGTGCAATCTATTTCAACTATTCCCCTCATAATCTCTTTTATCACAACAACTTCATGGGCGTCCAGCTTGTAAGCAGCATTCCTGTTTTTCCGAATGTCTGGGATAACGGTTTGGAAGGAAACTACTGGAGCGGGTGGACTTGGGCGGAGTGGATCGATTCAAACCATGATGGAATAGGTGACTCCCCATTTGGTGTGTTCGATGACGCGGACAATCATCCATTAATGGGTATGTTTTGCAGCTTCAATACCTCTTTGGGCTACGAGGTAGAGCTCGTATCCAATTCCACAGTTGAAGATTTTGAGTATTTTGATTTCAACAAAACGATCAGATTCCACATCTCCAATACCACCGTGGCTCAGACATCCGGCTTCTGCAGAATCTGTATTCCACATATTCTAATGAGCCCTGAAAATATCTCAGTGACTATTGATAATGAAGAAACGCCGATTCTTTACGAAAACCACACGTTATACGACAATGGAACCCACAGATGGATATACTTCGCCTATGAACACTCAACTCACGAAGTCACAATCATAGAGAGTGGACTGCCAAATCCAAATGCATGCAATCTGCCAGTTCCCTACGAAGGACAAGGAAACACCCACTGGTGCTGGGCTGCGTCAACTGCAATGCTGTTGCGATACTATGGAAAAAACGTTCACACGTGGGATGTCGGAAAATCGATGCCGTTATGCATGAATCTTGGGCAAATCAAAAATTTCATCGATGCTAAATATTCTGGGGTGTTTGAGACTCTAGTAGGAGTGTATTCTTCCATTTCGGACCAGACACGAGAAGATATCCAAGGAAACTTGAGCAGGGGTTACCCTATTCTGCTTCGTGTGTTTAGCTGGGCCATGGGCGGCCACATGGTCGTGGTTACAGGTTACAACTCCTCTGGGTTCTTCATCAATGATCCCAGCGGAGCACTCTTCGTCAAAGGGCTTGGAAGACCTTTTTCCAGAAGTCACGAGTACATACGCGATTTTGCATCATGGCAGGAACTAAGACCACTAGTCGAAATAGGTCTCTTCTCTGACGTTTTCATTGTTATCCAAGGGAAACCACAGCCAATGGACGCAACTCTGCATATTGATAACCAAGACGAAACCAGCGTGTGGACAACTCATGGTCAGAACGATGACAGTGGCATACACATCACTTACAGTGAATGGTACTGGGCGTGGGGACTATACTGGCAGCCCAGAGGCTCGCACACAAACGAATGGGACCCACAGGATATTCTCTACTACGGCTGCTGGATCTATAACCACAAAAACCGAGATGTGAAGCTCGACTTTCATTTTGAAATCAAGAACAAGGATAATGGTATCTGCTGTGAAAAATACTTCACGGATATTGTGATCTCTTCGCTTGGCTCTTATTGCGTGAGTCGAATGCTTCCTTTGGCGGAAGCGAACTTGACTAAAGGAGAGGAGTACACAGTGGTTTTTGAGATCAGACATTATGGATCGACAGAGATAGTTGATTCGATCATGTTGCCGCCAATATCATATGGTGTGAAATCCGCGATTTTCAAGGCCGAATGTCCTGTCAGGATGCTAGTCACTGATCCTGACGGACTTAGAGTTGGATATGACCTTCCGTCCAATCAAACCTTCAATGCAGTGCCTGGTGCAACCTACTTCTATACGGATGGGTTAATGCCAGAAATCGTGTCGATCACGAACCAGAAGGTCGGAATTTACTCAGTCAAAATCTTCGGAGTTCAGACCGGAACCTACAACCTGACGTGCGCAAGCTGCGACGAGACGGGCGTCCTCTCAACGAGCCAGTTCATTAACATTTCAATCGAAGAAAACCAAACTCAATCCTACACGGTTCCTGAGTTTGCCTCACACTTTACCCTGGGTCTTTTCATGATCTCAACACTGGTTGCAGTCATTGACCACAGAAGGAAACGCATAGGCGTTGGGCAGAAGACAGTTCCACGTTGACTTATAAGCTCCTGAGGGAATTCTTGTATTGGAAGATAGCAGTGGCCGTCAAGCGCATTTTGGCGCCTTCATAGCATATGACTATGAACGCGTTTGCCGATTCTTCTTCTTTTCTCAACAACTTTGACTCCAGGGATGGTTCTGGCGAATCGCCCCATAAGTCTGTCAGGAACTAACAGGAAAGATATGAGGCAAATCTCAATGATGATCAATGGGGATACGAAGGCGTATTCTGGCATCAGAAATACCGAATAAAGACAGAGCGCAATGAATGGAATGGTGGCGGGCAGTAGCTCACTCATTCCATTATGCTCCGTTGTAAACAGGATTCTTAGGCAAGCGAAGGCAATCGATAACATGATCAACCCCCCTAGCATCAATACGGCGTTTAGTGTGAAGAGAAAATAGTAGATGGGAGCCGACCATACGGTCATCAGTGTCGCTAGCTTCTTTTCAGTATCTTGAGAAATCTGCACATAGTAGCCTCTGCGTCTCTTCCATAGAGTTCTAACCCAAATCATGAAGAAGGATATGATCATCCCATAGACCAATAATTCATCTGTGGTTGTCTGTCCAAACAACGTAATGCTCGGAATAGTATATTGTGTCGCAATAGCAAAGTAGATTACAGCAATCGACATTAGGAGACAACTATATGGGCATGGCAGAATCTTGATTTGCTCAGATCTTGCATTTTCTGCCCGTGTCTTTCCTCTGATTAGATTGCTTCTCAATTGCTGAAGCAGCTTAACAGCGATATAGAATGGGTATGTGAAATCCACAACGGCGAGTGAGAAGAGCGCAACTACAAACAGAACTGCCTCAGCCAACAGTATCGGACTTAACACTTGCATGGCGGAAACCAGATTCCCCACGAAAGCTGCTAATAGACCCAGAATTACCGCAAGCGAAACTATGGCTGACAAAACAGCTGGTAGGAAAAACGTAAAATAGTACAGGCCTCGGTAGGTTAGGAAAGCGCTAATGAATGATTGCCAACTCTCTTTCTCCCACGATGCTCTCCTTTCATCGATTCTGCTGAGCTTTTTTATGATCGAGATACTTCTGCTTAGTAGACTTCTTGAGGAAGTCAGTCCTATCAGCACGAACAGAATAAACAAGGACAGTTTCATGGAATACAGATTTCCTAGAGCACTGACGAAGAAGGATAGTATTAGAGTATACAGAACGATTTTTACTGTTTCAAGCACTATTATCTCAGATTTCAAGAAATCAGTTGAACCGAGACGTTTGCGGCTTAACAAGATCACGTCTTTATTCTTGATCTCAGGGTCTTGAACTTTCTCTTTTCTAAGAAGTCGGCAATACAAGTTGTGCAGCTCTCCTTTTTGCCAATTCATTTCGCCTGCGATTTTCCTCCAATAGAGCACGACAAACACGATGCTGAGCAGGACAGCCACAATCCCTAATGCTGCTGAGCTTAATCAGATGGTTAGAGGAGTCAATGATCCCAGGATTGATGATAGTCCTTTGAGGGTCTTAGATTTCTCTCCGATTACGATTGATGGCAGATCTAGGTCCCAAAGCAGGATCAACAGCAACAGCGAACTCAAAGTCAATACTAGTAGGTAGAGCGTAAGTAAGAACACATTGGTCAAAATTGCGCCAAGAGCCAAAGAGACTAACTTCAGGCAAAGCTTGAACACCTTGCCTCTTTTTTGGAGATGTCTGTTGATTCGTCGGACAAATCCCTTGATGTAAGAAGGCAGTTCTAACAAAGCCATCCGGATCGGCCCAACAGCCTATTCTGATGGTTCAGAATAGATTAAGCTATCCAGCGCACGTCGGTTCGACTTCGAAGATGCTCTGACAATCTTATTATTGTGAAAGTCCAACGCTGTTCGAGGTGGTTTGAGCGAAAAAGAAGGACTGCAATCGATTTCATCTTTTCCAGCAAATCATCAGCGGTATCGACCATTCTTTTCCATGCTTTGATTTGTCTTCTATCAACGCAGAAGTCATGAAGGGCTCGGATACAAAAGCATCAACAGAACACACGAAAAAGAGGGGATTGTGTTCTGAAAGAATCCCCAAACGGTCGGGAATACCTCACCCCGGCCACTTTTTGGATGACTCCGGTTGCTTTTTCTGTGGTAGCCACTCATTTACGTTTCCTCAGAAATATCAACTCATCCTTCTGGCAAACGTATTCAAAGCCTACCTCTAGCAGTGATTTGACTTCAGCGGGTTGCTGAACTGCTTTGACCGTTCAATCTTCACTTGTCGGTTCAAATATCGTGCGCTCAATGTTGATGTAGATTTCGGTGTTCTACAGGGATTTGTGTCCCAGGAAATCTTTGACGTAGTACGGATCTTTTGTCTGGTGATAGAGCGTGGTTGCCTTCCAATGCCTGAAAGTATGGAAGCTGATTTTTATGAGTCTTGGATTCTGGAGTTTCGCAGCTAACCGTCTTCTTGCCTTGATGAAAGTCGTTTTCACAGAAGTTATTGGACCTTCACCAAACAGCTTTTGGCTCTCTCGCGGAAGATTGTTAAGCATGGCTGATAGCTTTGCGCTTATCTTCCACATTCTTGGATTTGATCCTTTTTCTGGATTGTTTAGAGTAACTATGCCTTTTTCGAAGTCAATATCTGTCCACTCTAGCCTTTTTGCTTCACCGCATAGCGCGCGGTGCTATTATTGATCTTTCCCGCTGGAGCTATGTAGATTGTGAATTCTTCTTTTCCATCCACTCCCAAGACTCTGTCCATCTTCTCTTGATCGTAAGCTCCAACCGCACATGTTCCGGCCCCAATGGCTTCGCATGCCAGGTAGAGATTCTGGCACGTATGCCCGGAGTCTTGGGCTATCAATTTCGGAGAAAGTATGCTGTATCGCCATTCTGTTCGATATGGAATAACTGTCCAAATGAACGTGACCGCGCTATTCTTCACATATTGCTCGTAGCTTGCCTCGTGAGCCTTGCTCGTTAGTTTGCGATCCGCGCTTAGCAAGCAGAGCTTGTTTTCTAGTGGTAGGTACCTGTAGAGTCCTGGCTTGACTCCTTTCACTCGGTTTACGAGTAGATAGGTTTCAAAGGGATGACGTGCGCCACCAGACGGAACAGTGCGCAAAGTGGCACGTGAGCGGGCTAGAGCCTTGCGAAGATCCTCACTTACATCGCGCGTGGTTATCTTGCTCATGCCTTGAGTTGCCCAAAGTAGGAATGAGAGCTCTTCCAGGGTAAAGGGTTCCTCTGTATATACTCTGCGGCTTCTTCGGTGCCTGATCGCCTCTATCAGCGGCATTCTTCCAATCGTCAGTTCCTCCGGAGAAACCAATGCAATGAGCTTCGCATCCTTGGGATAGGGCTTCTGAGGCGGGGGAGGAGGCACTCCTTTTTTCTGATCTGTCTCGATGTTCCTCCATTCTTCCCATCTGTCAGATTTCAAGAATCTTCGATGAATCCCCATGTGTCTAGCCTGGTCTTTTCTTGACGTTCCATCGAGCGCTTGTGGGTGAAGGCTTTTGGATTTCTTGGTCGTCACAAGCATTCCTCTTAGAACATTGTCGTTTGGTTTTGGTATATTTCTTTTGCTTGAATTGCTGATCGCGCGCTAAACTCTACTCTTCTAGGCCGCGCTATCCATAGAGCCCAGGCGTGAGCCGTAGGTCTTTTGCTATAGAGGATGTTTCCACAAGCCAGATATGCGCTAGGCTACAATCATCAATTACATCTGAAAGGAACAGGGGGAGGTGATTTGACTATGAATATTTCTAAATCAGCATTAATGAATATCATTCTGGCAACAGTCCTTGTGACCTCACTGTTTTTCACCGCGGTTGGAACAACTGCAAGCAGGATCTCCAACAAGACCGCCAGTGCAGGCGAATACGATCCTTGGTTGGACAACACGGGGGATGGCTACATAGGAGTAGACGACATATTCAACACGGCACAGAGCTTTGGGGCAGAAGGAGACGCAACAAAGAACGTGAATGTGACAAACTGGCAGATCAGCAGAGATGTCAGCGTTTGGTGGGTGGAAGACGTAGTCCCAGGCGGCTTAGTGAGCCCTCCTTACAGTACAGGTGGTTTTGGTCATCTCCACGTACTTATAGTAGGTTCAAGCTTGAGTGGTGCAGAAACCTTGGCAGTCAATATTAGGGGACGCCTCTATAACGGAACAAGATCATCGTGGCTTGCGGTGACAGCCTACACGGCTACTGTGACTTCAAGCGCAAATACTGCAGATATTTCTATATCTGTTCCAAGCGACACGTTCTACTTCACAGTGCCCTATGACGCTGCAAGTACATGCTCAATTTCGCTCAGCTTCTATTTGACATGGGCATAACAAAAGAGTCACACACGAACCTCACAGACATAGCTGCAATCAAAACTGACCATTGCTACGTCACAGTCTATTTTTCCGCGCGTGGTAGGTGAAGGCGTCATCGCAGTCACCTTTGCTATGCCGCCCCACCCAGGTTCTTAGCGCATGATTTCATCAGCCCATTCGAGCCCACTAAAGGACCGTCAAGAGCTTCAAGGTGACTGAGAGAAGGAAACGTCTTCTAGAGCATCGTGCCCAATTCTCCTGGCACCGAAAAGTGTCATATGCAACATGATACTCAAGAGGTGAGGGAAAACACGCTTGAGTCTTGGATGATATTCATATACGTCAATCGTGTGCTTGCATCATTCTACTAGGAGCGCGCGCTAATCAGATGCACGCGTTAGGCGCTCTTCTGCGGCCCGATCTTTGTCTCGTGTCTTCCGCAGAATGCTCTCTTTCTCGCTAAAACTCCAGTCAGCGAAAAGCATCTTTATACTCCTTCGGTTGATGTAGCCCGATAGTCTCTTGGTCTTGTTTAGGTCGCACTTCTTCTGCTCAAGCGCGCGCCCACCTGCTTCCAACAAGATCGGGTCTGACAGGAACAAACAGCTCGCAAGCCTCGACATCACGTGAATCTCGAACACAACGGCGACTGTGTAACAACCTTACGGGCTCAAAAATCTATTGGGACGCCTCGGGCTTGATGCAGCCAGAGCGGCGGTGCCATAAGCAAGTTGACAAAACCAAGTCGACGTCTGATCGTTTTTGACCTCTACCCCCCTACCGTTTTTCTGCGCGCGCTCCACTCGTCTTGGGTTGTTTGAATCTCTCCGCTAGCTTGTTTTCGCTCAGACAGAATTTGGGCCCTGGTTACAGTATTATCGACAGGCAAGTCAAGGCACCGTCTCCCTTTCGGAACTCTGATATCTCCAGTTCCTCGACTCGAAAGCCCTCTTTTTCCACCAGTTTTCTGGTCTCAGTATGCCCTTTTGCCATCAAAACCGTTCCGTTTACGGCAAGACAGTCCGCAGCATATTCCTCCCCTCTGGGAACAATGATCTTTCCCAGATCCTGCAAAACGTTCGAGTCAAAGCACCCTCTCGAAAGGATGACAACTCCATCTCCAAGATAAGTGCACGCAGACTTCAAGTGGAGAACCTTGCGAACCTTCACTGGAACTACGTTCATTCTGCTGTTTTCCAAGATTTTCTTGAGCTGACTTATTGCGTGCAGATTGGTTCGAGCTGATATTCCAACGAAGACTTTGTCCTCAACTACTAGAACATCTCCGCCGTCAATGAAGGCGGGTGGCTTGATACGAAACGTCTCCTTAAGCCCTCCCACAACCTTTGCGACCTCAGCCACTTCGTTCGCTCGCGACTCTGCACGCATATTGCAGATAACCGCCTTTTCCCCAAATACTACAGCCGTGTCCTCTACAAAACAGCTATCGGGAAGAGTGTTGTCGCCCCTTACCCAAGTTAGGCTGAGTCCAAGCTTTTGCAACGCTCGACAATACTCGGCATGCTGTCTCTTCGCAAGGTCAACATCTATCTTTTCACGATTCATCCGTATGCAACGGTCGTATGAACCGGGCACAGGTCGAACGATAGCATATCTTACCGAACCAGCACCCATTGATTTCACGCTTCAAATCCTACTAGCGCACAAGCGCGCGCTTTGAGAAGTTGGGGAATGTCGAGGCTTTTCCAGGACAACCGACTATTAGATCGTCGATCTCTTGCTCCGTGGGTGTAAAAGGAATCTATCTGACGACGTTGCATCGTGGCTTCTCCCATTACACATTGTTTATCTCCAAGAAAAGTGTGGAGGCGTTAATCCCATTTCTTCGTCTGTTCTGGCTCCATTTCTGCTCCTTCGCCAATTGCTTCTTTGACCGGCTCAGGGCCAAGTAGATAGGCGTTCCTTTTCTGAAGAGCTTGGAGGCTGCCGAGGTTTTCACGGATGCTTTCTTTTGCGTGCTTGTTCTTGTACATGTATGCTTCATTGCTTCTCTTTTCAGAACCTCAGACTCACGCCCTTTTTCATTGCAGTGAGTAGGTTCTTCTTGAGTTCTTCGTAACAAGCACTTAGCCTCTTGGCGTCATGCTTCGACATTCCCTGCAGAAGGAGCTGGCTTTCAAACGCTTTTCTTGCTTTTCTCACTCGCCAACCTAACATAAGATACGTCCAGAAAAGACTGAAGAGCATGCGTATTAGGTTTGGTGCAGATTTGGCTATTGATGCAAAGACTTGGGGGGCGCTCATTCTCAAATCCTTCTCTCTAACGTCTAAGCTGCTACTCCTCTTCTTCTTGCTTTTCCTTTTCTTGTCTTCTCTTATCAAAGGCTTTCGAAATCTCTTCGCCTATGTCTGCGCCGCCTTTTCCTCTAGTAGCGCCCTTTAGCATATCCCCCAAGCTCGTGAAGGTTCGCATGTAGTCTTCAGTCATTCTAACTGCCACTTGTTCAGGCATCCCTCCGTTCTTTAGCTCTTTGTAGTAAGCGGCTGCCGCTTTACCCATGCTTTTTCCTGCTTCTTCGGAGAAGACTGATTCTAGGAGGCTCTTTATTAGAGCTGGAACTTGGGCGGAAACGACGCCTAGTATCTCTCTAACTTCTTCTGCGTCATTCTTCCGATCCTTTCCTTCTTTATCAATCATATTCATTCACCCCCAGTTTTCTTGCTTGAAGCCTGTTTAGGTTTAGCTGGACCATAGTTCTCGCCTCAAAGGAATATAGGACTGGTCACTCTACTTACATATTCTGTTCAAAAGTGATCAATCCACTAGGCATGTCTTGTATGTGCCCCTGGTTCGCATCTCGAGTCTGGCATAGTCAACAATTTAAGCTCTGAGACGGCTATTTATTTCGAACTGAGCACATGCTTGGAAAGAGAGATAGGCATGAGCCGAAAGGAAGTCTCCGCTTCAAGTGTAGAAGACCTCAGCAAGAAACTTGATCAAATACTCCAGAGACTGGATCTCCTAGAAAGATCAATTCTGGGAAAGCCAGAGTACGAAGGTCTAGCAGCGACGTTGCAACTGACAAGACTAGGCATAGGAATGTACGGAGAACCATTGAAGATTGCTTCTCGTCTGAAAAACGCAGAGAATTATCTGCGCCAGAGAGTGATCGCGCAAGACGAGATTTCAAGATGTATCATTCAAGCATTAGCCTTGAAAGGGCCGCTAAACATCTCCGCCATTACTCGCCAGACAGCGGCGATGAGGGGAAAAGCAAGCAGGCGCATAATCAGAAGTAGAGTAGAAAGACTAGTGAAGCAAGGCGTTGCAGTGAGAGCAGAAGGGCGGATTCCAACCTACACTCTAGTTGAGAAGGGCGAAAGCTCTCGAGGTTCCCAATCGGTCCATACTGTGGCCTCAGAGGTGCTTTCAGGTCGGGTTTCTACAGGGTACAGTGATCTTGATGCTTTGCTGCTTGGTGGGTTACCTGAGAACTACGCGGTTTTGCTGACGTCTCCGCCATGCGATGAACGAGATTTGCTTATTGAAAGCTTTCTTGATGCCGGGTTGAAAGAAGGTTATATCGCACTCTTCATTACTGCAAAGGCAACCGGGTTACACAATTTCGCAGAGAAGTACCCGTCCAACTTCTATCTTTTCGTATGTAATCCGCAAGCGGAGACGATAATCGAAAGCTTTCCTAACGTTTTCAAGCTTACAGGCGTTGAGAACCTGACCGACATCAATATTGCTTTAGCCTCAACTTTTCGCAAACTGGATGAACTGCCTAAATGTCCAAGAAGGATTTGCCTCGAAATGATTTCGGACGTCCTGTTGCAGCATCATGCAGTTCAAACTAGGAGATGGCTGAGCGCCCTCATCCCAGAACTGAAATCAAAGGCGTTTACGACTTTCGCAGTGATGGATCCAGAGATGCATTCATCCCAGGAAGCCCGAGCCATACAAGATCTCTTTGAAGGCGAAATCAATCTTTGCGAAAAAGACTCCATGGATGGACTAAGAAGGTACTTGAGAATCAGGAAAATGCACAACCAAAGATATTCAGAGAAGGAAATACTCCTAAGAAAAGAAAGCTCGGAGTCATGAAGTGATGCAACAAGCCTGTTGGTTCCCGTAGAACCTTCAAGACCATTCCAGTAACCTTTGAGGTTCTTTGGTCGGATTGAATGAAGATAGTGGGGTTTGCATGAGAAGCCTCCATGACAAGTGATAGTATCGCTGAATGTTGAGGGAGCCTCTTCCCAGTTTCCCACTTAAGAATCAGACCTGATGAAAGGCCGCGTTAGCCAAAAACACTGTTAAAGAACTGGAACTCTGTCGTGGCTCTGGTAATACTGGGTGCTTGCACGTCCAGGCACTATTGTTCTTTGTCTGGTTAGCCTAGAAGAGTGAACCCGATAGTCACAGAAGCCGAAAAGACACGTTCGCGAAAGAGGAGAATAGGAGGGGCAAACTGATTGGTATGGATGCGGACACACCTGTTCAAGCCCATTCTTAAGACTCTATTGGTGACAGGTGCTCTTGAGGGAGTTCGATGGATCGAAATACTAAAAAGAGACACTTCTAGATTCTTAAGCGCAAAAAGAAGAGCCCTTCAGGGCCCGTAGCTCAGTAAGGACAGAGCACCGGGCTTTTACGCAAACAGTAGTTGCAAGGAAACCCGGGGGTCCCGGGTTCAATTCCCGGCGGGCCCGCCAAGATCACATAAGAGAAGGGTGCCTGGACCCACCGATTGTTCGACCGTACTGGCCTTTTGAATATTGCTTGCTATCCCCAGCGGATGGGGCTTGAGGAGAAGCGGGCAGAGATGAAGTCTCAGCGCTCCACAGACGCCTATGCTTGATGGTCTGAATGTTGATCGCGCGCTTATACGTGATTCTTAGCCAGTCAGGGCGGCTAGTATGCTAGTAGTCAGAATATAGAAGATTTCTCCATAGGTATTTATTTGGTGAGACCTCTTCTAAGGATTAAGAGAAGGAGAAGCTGAAATAGTCGATTCGACTGCTGGGGAGGTGAAAATGTTGGAGTTTACGATTAATGCCAAACAGGCTATTGCCATACTATGGACACTAGTAGCCATAGTGTTGTCTTTGGTAGTCGTGATCACAGTCAACTTCCCTTGGTTTTACGGTCCATGGCAGTTGCTAGTAGTGCTATTCTTTGCATTACTGCTAGTGATGACTCTGCCCGTATACCTGTTCATCGCCCTTTGGCAAATACTATCCAAGTCTGACTCGGTCTAGTAGCCCAAGCCATACAGACTCAGCTAAAGCTGGAGGCTTTTGATAGGCTTGAGGCCATTAGATCCTTTTTGAATAGCTTGGGCAAGAATACGGAGCCGGTTCCAACGATCTAGAACAAGAGTACTGAAAAAGCATAGCATACGTTGCGTTTCCGTCAATAATCATAGTTCTGAATGCGATTTGCCGCGCATGCAGGAAACCATAGCACAAGCTGTCTGCTTCTTCGGCTTGTCAGCCGCTGCCCTGGCAGGAAACCGCTTGAGCGGTTCTTCAATGACCTGGCTGATTTTCCAGTAGACTTCATGTGGGTGCGTCTTGGGAATGTGGTCACGCAATCGCTCCTTTGTTTCCTTGCGAAGTATGATTGTGAATTTGGGCATGCCGTGGCGTTACGGAGGCAGGAGTACGGTAGCACGCGCTATCTTCGCGTTAGACTTCGCTATGAATTGTCAGTTCATAATTCTTTTCTAGTATAAGCTATCCTTTCTAGCACTAGTGAGAGAAATGAAAATACAATCATACAAACGAGCCAAACCAGGTCAGAAAAACAAGACAGTCCATGTCAAAGGCTACGTGAGAAGAAAGTAAAAGACGCAAAACGCTTCTTCTTCTCCCCGGCATAACCACCTATTCCCGAAGGCAAAAGAATCTATCTCAGGCGTGCGCTAGGTTCATATCAAGAGATCAGAAGGAAGGTTTCGCAGGCTAGTTCGATTTTGATAACAGAGCCCTGACCGATGTTGCCACTAGATGTGGAGGTGAGCAATTATCTTGTAAGGACGCCTTGCAGTCTTCTTTCTTCTTCTAGGTCTTTTCAGGCAATAAATAAGGAGAAGCAAACAAAGACCAGCGATCAGTGCAATGACTATTATCAGTGCGAGGGCCCCGAGACCAAGGAGTGAGAATTCAGATGGATAAGGTGACGGAAACGGCATGACGGTGACTGTCCCATCTGAGAATACGTTGTCCTGCAACTCAGTTTCTCCTTCGACTCTGTCGGCTACCGCGCTTATCAAGTAGTATCCGAGTGGTACGTTGCTCGTATTCCATTCAAATATCACCAGCATTTCTGCTGACGAGGAAAGGCGTTCGATATGTACCTCACCTATGGCTATTTGATTGGCGTATATGGTTATGTTGAAGGATTCTGTTTCAAGCCCCTTGTTTTTCACGGAGACGCTGATGTTGAGAACGCTTCCAACGTATGCCAGTTGAGTTGAAGGTACAACGTTCAAGATTGCCACGTTGTGAATTTCTGTCGGGGGAACCCCAGTCTTGACTTGAACAACGCCGTTGACGTACAGGTTGTTTTCGAGATTCACCTCGTCTGAAACCGCGGCTGCATATGCACTTACAGTGTAGTTCCCTTCAGCAGCATTCAATGTGTCCCAGTAAAAGGGCAATACTCTTTCAGCACCTGCTACCAGATTCTCAATAGACATTGTGCCTATTACAGTAGAGTTCGCAGATGCTGTAACAGCAAATGATTCGTTGAAACCACCGACATTTTCGGCGACTACCATAATTTCGACCACGTCGCCTATGTAAACTAGATATGAGGAAGCGTGAACTGCCGTGATAGCGACGTCATGAACAGGGACCGGTGGAGGTTTTGCTTTGACTTCAACTGTTCCGTCAACAAGAGTATTGTCGGTGAAGTTGACATCTTCTGGAAGAGGCGCAAAAGCGCTTATTCTGTAGATACCTTCTTTAAGGAAGGTCGTGTGCCACACAAAAGTGTATGTCATTTGGCTTGCAGGTGCTAGAGACGTGACTTCGTGAATGTTAATCAAAGAGGAATTGTAGTATACTCCCAAGTCAAAGGTTTCGACCTCAGTTCCCTTGTTGAAAACTGTGACGTTGATCTTGACGTTTTCACCGATGAAAACGCTGCTGTTAGATAGTTCGATGTTAGTTATCGCTATGTCGTGAATAATTGGGGGCGGTTTGAGTTTGACCTCAACCGTATCAGTGAAGTAATTGTCTGTCAAATCTGCTTCATTGGGCACAGGCGGTATCGAAGCATTTATTGCATGTTGACCAAGAGTCAACAACGAAGGATCGACTGTGAAGTTGAAAGTCATGGCGGAATAAGGGGGCAGGGACGTGACTTGTCGAGTCCCAAGATTTACGTTGTCGAAATACGTGCTCACACTGAAGCTTTCGGCTACGGTCCCTTCATTTCTGACTAGTGTCGTCAGATTGAGACCTTGGCCTATTTCGATTGTTCTTGCTGACGGCAAGACGGCTACTACGGCTGCGTCATGATAGTCTATCTTTAGTGGATCTTCGCCTTTGATCACGAATTCAGCCGATATGGGGGGGCAATACGGAACACCGTTCTTGTTGACAGGGGCTGTTAAGGCAGATATTATGACCGAAGCCATGCCGACGTACGCAGTTTTGATGAAAGTTGATTTCGTATACAATATGACGAGCTTTTCGTTCGGCTGTATGGCAATGTCCGTAATCTCGGTGTAGTTGACCGGAATGGCTAATTCATCCTGGATGAGTATGCCGATGGTTGCATTTCTCAAGGTCATAGCAATGCTTCTCAGAGTGATCTCAAGCCCCACATCGCCGTCCCTTCCAAAATAGGTCTCGTCTTGGCGATCTTGATCAATCGTTCTAACCGAAAGCAGCTTCACTACCCAGTCAACTCTGAAAGTCAAAGTGTCTTGGAAGATCTCATCCTCGACCTGCACGTTTGCTAGGGCTATCCAGATCCCGAAAACCTCGGTTTCGCTGATGTTTATCGGCGGAGTCTTTATGCCGAAGCTAACAGTGGCGATTCCACTCGAGTTTGTTCGAGCCGAAAGACTAAAGTGCGTTCCATTGGGAGATTTTACATCAAAAGATACGAGGATATTCTCAAATGGGAAATCGTTGCAGGTTACCAAGGCAGACAGGATTACAGCTTCCTCGGGGCCAAACGCGTCGCTTGGCATGTTTGGTCCTATACCACTGTAGGGTTGTTTCTGTGTGAACAAGTCAACTTTCACACAGGATATTTGCGCGAGTACATTGCTCAAGCTCATGAGTAGCGGACCGAAAAGAAGAGCAAAAGCTAGTAGCGCGATAGCTGACCTTCGAAGCCTATTCTTCATTATCATCACATACTAAGTCGTCATGTGATTCTTTAACGGATATTCCGTAATCATGAATATTACTAGAGAAGATGTGTGCGGCACTAGTGTGACCAAAAACCCTCAGGCATCGTGTAAAATGGACCCACATTTCAGGTCGTGGGTTATTCTTAATTCGATCGGAGATTCTCCGAGCAGCAGAAAACGTGATACCTCTTGGCTTCCTGCACATGGGAGCAGTCTTCATCAACTCAAGCAAGACCGCAACCACGGTTTTGCAGAACGCCACCGCTAGAGTGCCTGCTTTGTACGTTTCTCTCCATTCCTCACGCATTTTCCCTCCTCCCATGTATTATGCATCTTTCTTGGCTCAATGCTGAAACCTAGCACCGGGCTTTCTTTCACATATCTGGACAAAGCATGTCGATGTCGAGAAGTATGGATTGCCGAAGTATCAAGTCTGGTGCGCAAAACCCTTCTGTACGTCAAATGCACAAAGACCTTCTAGTCGTCACGAGTAGCGGACTCTATTGAAGAGCTTCTATCACAATGATGCGAAATGATCAGGTAGGTCATTCAGTTCATAATTGTGACTGCTGATCATATTTCAGTTTGATTCGTCGTTCTTGCAGCGCAACAGTCAAGCTAGGTTCTTCTTGAGCGCATCCAAGTTGAGCGTGTAATTCATCAATAGGATGTCTCGATCCATCGGATCGTATATTCCAGTCTCTTCTATATCAGCAGCCGCGTCAGTAACGACCACTATTCTTTGCCCGACTGCCTGGCTTATGCTTGTTTCCATCAAGTCGGGCAAACTCAGTCGGGCGGCGTACCGTATCATTCTGGTTCTCACATGTGGGTAGTTCAACTTGTTTAGTTTTAGCGCAAGCCATGCTAGCTTAAGCCATGCCTCCTCCGTTTGATCAGTCAATATCAGGATTTCGCAGAACCCATCATATTGATCTGAGAAGTTGAAGAGCGCGTTTATTTGCTCAATTGCGAAGTCTTGCACTTCTTGTATTGGCATAATAAATGTTATTGTTGGTCTGATTTGAGACATAGCGATCATGTTATCTTAAGCCTTTATTTGATTAAAAGGCATGTTTCGGGTCTGTAATATATCGTAAGAAACAATACTAATGAGCCTGCCGCTAGATAAATGCTACATAAGACATAAATGAAACACCGAATTCTACAATAAGTGGGAAAAAGCTTGGACCTAGAAGATATTGAGCATTTCCACGACTCACTGAAGAGTTGCCCGAAATGCAGTTCCAATGAGGGTTTTTGGCTCACAGCAAACCGCAAAAAGAGCTATGTCCAATGCAAGCACTGCGGAGCTATTCTCGAGATATGCGAAGTTTTCCCGGAACCTAGAAAAAAGGAATCCAAGGGCTTTCTTGCAAGAGTCAAGCTGTAACTCAATGCGCATGCTGACAACCTGAACAGTCATTCTTTCGACTCTCGTTCTTCACGCAAAGCTTGGCTGTCGTTCGAATAGCCCGTTTGAATTGCCTTTTCACAGATCTAGAGGTAGAAGCACTGGAAGATCTGGAACCCTTTAGAGCAGAGATTGATTGTTCTGGCCTTCTCCTTTCTCCTGCTTAGGCCATGACCTATAGAGCCAAATATTTATAAAACCGTTGCTACCTGCATTGGCATATTTCATTTTTGAGAATGTTTCACTCTAATACAAATGGAATGGCGATTTTCTTCAGACTTCCTTGCGAGCCAGGCTTTTCTTAGTGCCATGTCAGGCAGCTCTTCTCGTTCTCCATCTTTTTGTCGCAAGAGTACGATCAGAGAGGGAAGTTGGAACATAATCGCCCAGAAAAGGCAAATCAATCGAATGGTTTCTCTCCTTTCTCTATCTTACCTTCTATGTAAATGCTTAGAGCATAGGATATCCCTGCCAAGACCAGCAAGACTATTCCGAGGACAATAAAAGGCAAAAGCTCAAAGATCCTTCCCACAAAGAGCGGCAACAAGACGAGTATGATTCCTGGAATCAGGCCGACCACTCCCCATTTGCCATAGCTCTTGGCTCTATCGACCCACTTGTCAGCTATCGCTCGCCTCACCTCAAGGAGAGGTCCTTCTAGAGGCGTCCTCATTAAATTATAGCCGCATCTTGGGCACTTAGCATCTCCTTCATGGACTACCGAATTGCATCTTGGGCAACATTCATTCTTATCCGAACTTATCACTCTCTCAATCTCCTGGTATTCGTGTCAGTTATGCCTCTTCTACATTTAGTATGGCAACTACGAAACACATAAATCTGTTTTCCCTTCTTAAGAGCTTCAGTCGGGCGGTAGCTCAGCTTGGTAGAGCTTCCGAGCCAGCTAGGTTAACTAGCAGACGGAGACGCTGTAGGTGCCTGCCTAAGGTGGGTATCGCTCAGCTACCAAGCAGACATGCAGAAACCGGAGTGTCGCAGGTTCAAATCCCGCCCGCCCGACCATTGCTTTGCGAGCCAAGAAGAATCGGAAACCAGTTCTCAATTCTGGTTAGAAAAGCCAGATATATGGATAGATGGTTCAAGCCTTCAAGGCGCTCAGTCGATAGCTCATAACGATTTCCCAATCTCACTCAGGATGGTGCAGTTTTTGACGGTCAGTCTCATTCTTTCTATGTCTTCACTCAACACTCTATCTTCCTTAAGCGGTGAGACAGCATTCCTTATTGCTGAGTAAACGATTCTTGTCCCTCTTCCGAGTTGCTCAGGACCGCGAAGGTCTGCTGCTTGGGCCGCACACAATAGCTCTATGGCGATTATGTATTCTGTGTTTTCTAGGATCTTCATGGCTTTTTGAGATGCGATTGGGCCCATGCTGACGAAATCCTCAAAGTTTGCGGAAGTTGGGATTGAATCCACGCAGGCCGGATGGGCCAAAACCTTGTTTTCTGATGCAAGGGCCGCAGCTGTATATTGGGCTGTCATCAGACCGCTGTTGAGACCGGCTTTTGCCTTTGACGATACTAGAAAAGCTGACAAGCCATTGTTCAACTTCTCGTCAAGCAGTCTGGCTATTCTTCGCTCAGACATGTTTCCTACTATCGCCAAGGCTATCCCTAGAATGTCCATTGCAAGCGAAATGGGCTGGCCATGGAAATTGCCTCCCGAAAGGCATTCTTCTTCATCTGAAAATACAAGCGGATTGTCTGTAGCCGAGTTGATTTCGATCATAATGATTTTCTCCGCAAAAGCAGTTGCATCTCTCGTAGCTCCTAGGACTTGCGGAATGCACCTCAGACTATATGGATCATGTGGGCGCTGTCTGCTTTTCATGGCTTCTTTTCCTGTCTGAACGAGTCTGCTATCGTGAATTAGTTCTCTAATGTTACTTGCTGTTGCTGCTTGACCAAAGTGCGGTCTTGCTTTGTGGATTCTCTCGTCGAAGGCATCAAGGACGCCCAGCAACCCTTCAAGGGTCAAGGCTGCAGCAGCTTCTGCTGTTTCGATCAGCTTTTTAGCATCGTGAACCGCTAAGGCAGCAATGGCTGTCATCAATTGAGTGCCGTTGTTTAGAGCGATTCCTTCCTTGAACTCGAGCTGAATCGGTGCTATTCCTGCTCTTTTCATGGCTTCTTTGCCGCTCATCGTCTCGCCTTGATACTCAGCTATTCCCTCGCCTATCAGTACTAGAATCATATGGGACAATGGAGTCAAATCTCCGCTTGCTCCAACCGAGCCTTTCGACGGAATTATAGGGTGGACTCCCTCGTTCAGCATTTCCAAGAGTGTTTCGAGTGTTTCCAGGCGTATGCCTGAGAATCCCTTGGCCAAAGTATTAGCCCTGAGGAGCATGAGAGCCCTTGTGACCTCCTTGTCTACTGGTTTTCCAATGCCTGAAGCATGGCTTCTGATAAGGTTCGATTGCAGTCTTCTGATTTCTCGCTGCGGGATTCTTACGTTGCTCAGGGCTCCGAAACCAGTATTCACTGCATAGATCACATGCTTCTCCTTGACCATTCTCTCCAAGGCCTCGCGACAGTTGTTTACTCGTTTCTTGACTTCCTCTTGGATCTCAACTTCTGCATCGTTTCGGGCTACCTTGACAATATCCTCAATGGTCAAATTTTCCCCGTCGACAAATACTCGGCCCATACTCTTTTCTCCACTATGCAACTGGAACCATCTAGTGTTTTAAAATCCTTTGGGAGATTTCACTTGGGCTCTTTCGAACTGCAATGCCAACATTGCTGATGGACAGGCATTGCATCGCGCATACTCCTAGCCTATTTCTAACCTTGTGATCAAAAAAAACCGCCTCCTAGAGTGCTAAGAGCCAACTGAGGCTCAGCACGCCGTGATTCTGCCAGTGTCTTTCGTAAAACTTTTATATACAAGGGCATTGTGGTTATGGTTAATCAAAACGAATGGTGCTTTCATGGAACCCAGCAAGAAGCCGTTGAACGTGCTGATCAAACAACTCAATGCCAACATTTCGGTCATGCTGAAAAACGGTTGCGAGTACAAGGGAAAAATGATCAAGTGTGACGGACACATGAACATACTCTTGGAAGGAGCGACTGAGTGCAAGGAAGAGCAATTGATGACCAATTACGGCAGTGTATTGCTGCGGGGAAACAACATACTTTACATAGCGTTGGAATCCGCGTAGCGTGCCTTCTAGAACATATTTTTGCTTTTCCCGGTCACGTATTCCAGAGCTTTTCCCGGGTCGGCCTTTAACATACGCTTGCGGTTGAAATACTGCAAAACATTCTTCACGTCCCTTGCGAGAAGCTCTCGAGCGTTTGGGTGCTCACTTATCACATACTGTGGCCAATCAATTATGAGAATGTGCGTATCTGGCTTCAGAATGATGTTATATTCACTTAGATCTGCATGGATTATCCCTACTTTCAAGTACGCCTTCTTGACGTTTAGCAGGATTTCCCTTAACGTCTTTTCCGGTGTTGGGATCCTTCTCCACTCCGCAAGCTCTGACCCTTCAATAATCCCCATTACTATTACGTGGCGGCTTTGGCTGATAGGTTTTGGCACCGCCACTCCTTGCGGATAAAGAATCCCTAATGCTCGAAATTCCTTTTCTGCTGCGAGCCTGGATTGAAAGAGCCAGCTTGCATGCTCCTTGACGTAGCCTCTCTTTCGTTGCGTTTGACGAAAGCTAATCCGTCCCAACCTTTGGAACTTCACCGCTATCTGGCCGCCTTCAGGGTTCAATGCATCGTACACGTCTGCTTCCTTTCCTACACCTAGGGATTTTCCGAAAGCGTCGAGCACCCCGGCTTTCACCAAGGCATTGATAGCCAGACAATCGTAACCAGCGTAGTTCAACGTATAGCCTGTATACGGGTCGCGCGTCTGATAGACCAAGCCTAATCTGCTAAGACGATTTAGCCTGAAGTCTGTCTCCCGTGAGAGGCTGAATTTGGTGAACTTCGCGATTTGCTCTTTGGGGACAAACTCGTGTTCACTCATAGCAGTTTCTATGACTTGCAGCACTCTGAAGTCTTCGTTTTCAAGAGTTCGGAAGACTTGCACGGCAACGTCAGCAGATGACATGGTCAAGCCAGATTAATCTACGGAGTTAATAAGTCTCATCGGATCTAGACTGTCACTGTCTGGGCGGTCGTAACAGATTTCTCGACCAGCTTTCTGAAATCGAATTTCCTTTTTGGAGTCTTTCACGATATCCAGTTTTGTATTAATCAAAGGCGATTTGGTACAGCGCCGCAGCCTTTGTCCCTTCTTATTGAGACTTCAAAGCTGAGTACTCTGGAGACGCAAGCAAGTACTATAAAGATGTAAGACTCCTCATGCTATGCGTTGCGCGACCTGCTGGAAAGCCGTGGAAAGGCCACATGACGACAGATGACGACACAAGAATCTTGGAAGAGACTCATCCAGAAAAGACAATAGTAACTCACTTAGGTATGCAGATGATATTCAAGGGACCTGAAAAAGAGGCAAGACTGATCAAAAAGAGGACAGGGATTCCAACTGCTGCAGCTGTTGACGGGCTAAAGATACTTCTCGGGGAAACCATAGACTTTCAGTTGCCAAGAAAGAATCAGCAAGTCTAGATACTTCCATCTAGAAAATCTTTATCCCAAAACGATACTCATATGGATGCTTAGGATGTAGGATAATGCGAATCGTTCTGAGGATAGGCGGTTCAGTAATCGCTTCGCCAGTAAACCCAAGCCTTATCCTGAAATATGTTGACGTATTGAAAGACTTGAAAAGGCAAGGTCATGAAATCGCCGTCGTTGTCGGGGGCGGCTCCTTAGCAAGGGAGTTCATCAAAACTGCAAGAGAACTAGGATTAGGTGAAGCAGCTCAAGATGAGGTCGCAATATCCGTCTCAAGGCTTTTCGCCCAGCTCTTCGCAGAGAAACTTGGCAAATCAGGATGTGGAAATGTTCCGACAACGATTGAGGATTTAGAAAGATGTCTCCACGAAGGAAAAATCGCGGTCATGGGGGGCTTGGCTTCAGGCATGACGACGGACACAGTGGCAGCCCAGATTGCTAGAACCGTGAAAGCTGATCTGCTTATTAAGGGAACAGACCAAGATGGCATCTACGACAAGGACCCGAGAAAACATGCAGATGCTGTCAAGCTTGATCACCTACACTTTGAAGATCTGTCACGCGTACTCGCGGAAAGCAAGCACAAAGCAGGAATCCATCAGATCATAGATCCAGAAGCCATAAAAATCCTAAATAAGGGTCAGGCCAAGGTCGCTGTTGTCAACGGCTTCAATCCTAGGAATTTTCTATCAGCAGTAAAAGGAGAAAAAGTGGGAACACTGATTGGCTAGTTGAAATTCTCGGATGTCATGAGCAAAGCTTAGGTAGCACGCGCTCGTTTTTTGGGCCTTGTTCAGCTTGCAAGCCTTAAGGCTTTAGCCAGTAGAAGCTTTTAGATATCGGAAGAAGGCATAGTCTGGGGGCATTCACCTTGAGAAGATTCTATCCTGAGCAGCCACTAGTAGGTGTTGGTGCCGTCATACTCGATAGAGGCAGAATTCTGCTTGAGAAAAGAGGAAACGAGCCTGGAAGAGGGAAATGGAGTATTCCAGGAGGCTTAGTGGAGCTTGGAGAAAGTGTGGAGCAAGCCGTTGTCAGAGAAGTCATGGAAGAGACTGGTCTAGAAGTCAAGGACCCTAGGTTTATTGATATTGTTGAGAACATAACTACAGACGAACGTGGCAAAGTCAGATTTCACTTTATCATAATCGACTATCTCGTGAAGCTCAAAGGCGGTCAACTCAGAGTCGCGAGCGATGCAGAGGAACTAGAATGGGTCAGGCTAGATAGAGTAGAAGAATATGACTTGACAAAAACCTTCAGAACCTTCTATCAGAAAAACAGTGAAAAACTCAGAACCCTAAGCAACGAACAAAGTTATTTGACGACTTGACAAAAGACCACTCCTACTTGGCTACAGTCTTTGGATATCCAACTGGTCTATGTTGCCGTCTGGCACAGATCTCTAAAGAAAAATCTTGTTTCCCCCATCGTTTTGACGTCGAGAGCTTTAACCTTGACAACCATTGGGAAGTCTTTCACGACTTTGCCGAGTGTGAGACAATAGTGTGGGGGCAAGTCACGGGCAATCGATCTCACTGTCTCGGCATCTACTCTGGCTGCCCGTGACACGACGTCAAGATCATGCTCGTTTGTGAAGTTGAAGAGGAATATGTTGTCTGCTTGGCGATAGATGTTCTCTCGAATCGTGTCAGGTTGGTTAGTTATGAAGGTTGTAAATATGCCAAAATGCCTCATGCGGGTCACAATGTCATCCCAATATGTTTCACGAAGATACAGATGGGCCTCTTCTGCGAAAAGAAAGACTGCCTTGAGTCTTAGACTCGTTAACAATTCAACGAGCTTTCCCAGTACGTATTCAACAACTATCTGGCGGTCAATCGATGATGTGTTCCTAAGGTTCACTATGATGCCACCACCTTGCTCTTTAGCTTTAAACAAGCAGTCTTCTAGAAAAGTAGCCTCGTTAGTGTTGTCGGTGAAGAATCCAGAATTGACCAGTGCGTGGTAGCGCGAGAACAACGCATCACGAACATGCTGGTTGCAGTTCCAGTTGCGTATGGTCTCACCTAGCTCTTGCATTGTGAGCGCGTCTTTTTCTTTCAACATGTGCCAAATCCGCCTGAATTCTCGAGCGGATGTTCCTGGCAAATGAAGCGCGTGGATGAGAATACCGAGCAACACGTGTAGATTTAGCTGTTTTAGAGATAGCTTGAAATTCTGAGACGGTGTCAGGACGTGAACCTTGTCATAAAAAGAGTTTCTTTTTCCATCCCTCGTCATCCCTAGGCTTAGGTATTCACCATTCAGATCAAAAACAACAACCGTAGCTTTATACCCTACCAGATTCATCATCAGAAGCTTCGATAAGTGAGACTTTCCAGTTTCCTTCTTCCCCGTGATTATGTTGAGTCTACCATCCAAATCAGAGGCGTCAATCGTCAAGAGAGAAAAATCTTTCGTGCCACCCAGCATTATTGGGAGCTCACCTTCGACCTTGGCGAGTTTCAGCAATGTAGGCACCGGAAGCTTTCTTATAGATGATCGAGAGCGTGATGGGAGCCACGAACTGTTTGGACTCAATATGTCTTTCTCCATTGTAGCCCGTATTTTGCAGATGAGTAGGGTGGCATCTTGAATGTATGTTACGTGGGGAGCAACTTCCAAAGGGTCGAAATCCTCTCCCTGAACCAGATCCTCTTCATTTGGCAGACTCCGAAGCAGCTCTTCGAAAACACCTGGGATGTTGGCGAATTGCACGTCGATCACCTGAGCTATCAATGCTTTGCCTGCCTCAGAATCTTCCACAAGCAAATAGTCGCCCTTCTCTATTGTTTCATTTGGAAAACTCAGAATATGTAAGGCGTTGCCCTCTTTCCTGTATAGCTTCATGAGTGACTCGCCCCTCTGCCAAAAGGCCCGAACAAAAGCATGTGCACGTCTGGTCTGTCAATGATCTTGAGGCCATATTTGCTCAATGCGAAATGCTGCATCGCAATAACTTCGTTGGCCGTAAATGTACAAAGTATGTGTGCCAAGCGTAAGGTTTCAGGATAACCTTGAGAGAAAACGTCGTTTCCCAGAAGCTTTTCGACAGCTTCGATTCTCTTTTCAGATGTGTTTTCCTTATCAATGTCTAGTCTATAGGCGCATCTTCCATGGGACAAGTTAGCCACATAGACTTCTCCCAATAGCCTAATCGGAGGTTTAGGTTCCAAACCAGCTGTTTCAAGCAGATATGGCGCCTTGCGACTGATTGGGATATCAGTTATCAGGTAGCCATTGATTCGAAGATTCGTCGTTTTTGAAAATGCGAGGACGACGCTGTCCTTTTCGCTTGCATGCGCCAGAATCTCTTCCATATAATGAACCGAAGTATCACCAATTCCGGCGGTCAAGGAACCATCGAAAAGAACGAGTCCATGATCCACTGTCCTCACTAACATCGTCTGCAACCATCTTTCGAGCAGGCTTGCCATGTGAACTGACACTTGGAGAACATTCGGAAAGCATTGAGGTCTCAGATTATGTGGCAAATCGCAATATGCTCTTTCCAGTGAATGGTAGACCTCGTTCTTGTTTTCTTCAGTCATGTGAAATATGAAAGGGCCAAGTCTAGCATACCTGTAGCGCCCGTTCTGTTTTCGGACACTTGCCCCTCTAATTGCTACTAGGACACCTGTTCTTGTCTCACCGATCTTTATTGTGGAGGTATCGCACGCTGCAATGGGGATCCTTTCATCTCTAGGTGTCAGAATTACTGGCTGACTTTTCAGTCTAAATGTGTGAACGTCAGGTTCAAGCCTTCTTGGCTGTTGAAAATCCTGTTGATTCAATTGAGAAGCATGATCCTGCAGACTTCTTAGTGACCATACGCTTTGCTCAATGAAACGTTGAGGTAACGACGTGTCTATGGCTGATCGTGGAAAGTTATATCTCGGTGTTGTTGCTATAGTGTATTGTTCAATCACCAAGATTCACCAATAGCCAATTGTTAGGGGAGGTATATTTAAGTGTTGTGCATGAACAAGATGTGCAATACAATAGCCAATAAGGTGACAAGTTGACAGAACAAACACCCAAGCCGCCTATACATGTCAAGATGAAGATAGGAGAAGTAGAATTCGAAATAGACTGCCAAGAAGATCAACTACAGACTACGATAGACAGAATCCTCTCAACGGTGACCGAGAAGCTGAAAGAGGCTTCAATAGTGACAGAACGAGGCGCACAACCACCTAGAGCTGAAACTTGCAAGGGGATAATACAAAGACTCTGGGAGGAAGGTTGGTTCTCTACAGCCAAGGGTCTTGGCGAAGTGCACAGCATGATGGCAAAGCGAGGCTTTCACTATGATAGAACTGCAGTCGCCCATGCACTGATTGACCTCGTTAAGGACGGAATCCTAGCAAGAGAAGGGCGACCACGAAGGTACCAGTATGCCCAGAAGAGACCGCCTTAGGTTCTTACGGCGTGCCCATGACATACATTCATGCTCATGCATTATTGCGTGAATTCGTGCCTGTCTAAGCCGGAGAATCTGACATGCATTGAGACTATCATAAGAAACGTTCAAAGGCAGTTTTCCGCAGATATTCGTCTCTGTCTGGACTCTCATAACAGGCAAATAGGCTCAAAGAGGAAGAGAATAACAACAACTAGCAAACACCAAATCTAACTTGATGAAATGACAGACTAGGTACAAGCAAGATGCGAGCTAAGGCGGTGACACTTGATCTCTAGGAGGCATTGCTTTTTGAAAGAGATGGAGCTAGCGCGCGCCCTTTAGCAGAGATCTCTAAGGTAGTCCACGAACTGGAAAGCAATATCTGGAAAGTCGTCTCGGCAACTTGGAGACACTAACCTAGACACTGGTTTTCGCCCTGATTCTTGGCAAGATGTCCTTTTGCATCTGGACAACGCCAAAGCTGGTAATCCGGTATTTTTCATCATCGGTTCTCGCCACTATCTGGTTCTTCGCAAGTTCACCGACACGCGTGCTCGTTATTTTCGCGTCTTTTCCAATTTTCACCTGCAATTCCTCTTTAGAGATAGCGTCGCTGCTGAGTATTCCCAATTGATTGCCCACGTAGCTTGCCAGCAACCATAGAGTTAACGCTTCGCTGTCCGTAAGCTTGTTCCTCGTAACCAGAACATTTGGACCTTCCTTCGAAAAAGTGATCAACCCTTCAAGGTTCTTTGCCACTTCGTTTATGTCAACTTTCAGCATCAGCTTCTGAGCAATCTCGAAAGTCGGCAAGAATTCAAAAAAGAACCTTGTAAGACCTTGCCAAACTTGCTCGATGTTGCCTGAAAATGTCTTCTCAACGTCTTTGTATCTGACGTGAACTGTCAGATCGTCTGTTCGACTGGTCAACTGGCTTTTCCTCTAAGCTTAGGTAGGATCTCGTTTTCAATCCATCTTTCGCCTTGAATGGTCAGCTTGAACTCGGGTCTATTTGGATCTTGTTTGAATATGTGACCCCTTTTTGTCATTTCATTGATGCGGGCTGGAACAGTGACTTTCAGTCCACTTGATTCTAAGAGCTTTGCTATTTTCGCTGCAGTTGTCTTCTTTTCCTCTGAGGCATACATGGTTAGCCCTATGGCTTCGTAGTGTGTCAGTCCGTCATGTGCTATGATGACAGGCCCTTCGGTTGTGGATTCGATTAAGCCTTTCAGTTGAGCTCCGGAGGGAACTACTCGGTTTGAAACTAAGTCTGTGACTCTCTCCGTGAAATCCTTAGGAAACATATTCAGCAAGTCAAGGATCTCTTGGGGCGTTTCGCCCTCGACGACAATTTCTCCAAAGGGAGTCTTTATGCGAGCCTCGATTCTTATCATTCAGTCTCTCCTGGCGGAGCCAATGTGTCCTTCTCAACGAGGATGTAGACAAAGCCTGTATCAGTGTTCCAGCGTCGTACCTTTTCCTTTTTGGCGAGACCCATAAGGGACCCCGTTAAGACCCGTCCCGGATAATCGAGTCCATTGGCCCGCAGTGCTTCCCTGATTTCGTCAATTGTCCGAGGCCGCCATTTTCCCCAGTCGGTTTCCAAGGTCTTCACTACGGCATCTTCGCAGCTTGCCGCAGGTGGGATCTTTGGATACTTTTCAGTACGCTTGTTTTCCTTGGTCGGTTCCGTTTTGACTGTAAGTGTTGCTACTGTCTTTGGTTTTACAGTTTCGAATGCTTTGTTGACGTTCACAACTAGGTCTGGTAGCTCATTGATTGTCTTCAATACTTCCTCGCGAGTTCCATAAATCTCCAGTTCGCATTCGCCTATCTTTATTCTAAAAGTGAACCCCTTCTGCATCTCGTTGCTCATCTCACGTTGAAATCACGTTAGTGGTATAGGAAACGCGGTGATTCCTTTAAGGATTTATGTATTTCGATTTTCGACATATTCCCAAAAGGGAATGTTATCTTAAGTATTAAGATACACTAATAGATTCTGGTGGCAACATAAATACATGAGTGGTTTACTTGGCCAAAAAAGCGCTGACAGTATGGATCTTCAGCTCCTTCACCTTAATGGCCATATTACACTTGATTGACGCGGCCTCGGCTCTATTTTTCGGGAATCCAATGAATCTTCTTCGACTTTATCCTTTGGCCAGTGAGAGGTTACAGGCAATGCAACCGTCAGCGTATTTCTGGCTCAGCGCCGCAGCGACGTTTCTCCTTTGGGGAATCACGTGCATGATAGCGTTTGAAAACCCTGTTGAAGTGTTCCTGAACAAGATCCTGTCAGATGCCAAGACTCAGGGTGCAGTCGAGACACAGCTCTTGGAAAGCAAGGGGGAAATCTTGGATGCAATGTTTGAAACGATAGAGTCGAGCAATCAGACCCTAGCACAGGTCAAAGACATAGTACACAATGTTCGAGTAGAAGCAAAGGAAATTCAGCCACTCAAGGAAAGTATGGAGCGAATACGAACCGAAGTGGGCAGTCTTAGAAAGGAAATCAGAAAGGTTGAGGAAAGGATGAGATTTCCAAATCTTTGCCCTGTCTGCGGCAAGTCTCTTATGCCTGAATTCAATTCGTGCCCTTACTGCGGCGAAAAGGTGAGACTCCAGAGTCCTGCTGTTATCGCAATAAAAGCTTTCAAGTGAGCACGACTTATTTCTGGATATCTTCGAGCTTCTCCTTCAATATCCTACTCACTTGAGTTGCATCGGTTCTGCCTCTCAAAGCTCTCATGGCAATGCCCATTAAAGCGCCGTAGCTGCTTTCGCCTCTTTCTCGAATCATGCTCCGGTTCTCTGTGATGATCTTCTCAATCAGAGATTCAAGCTCATTTGAGCTGACTGCTTTCAGGTTAAGTCTGTTGATTGCTTCCTGCACGTCTTTGTCTTCGCTCTTTGACAGCCACGTGACAATGTCAGGAATGGATTCCTTCATTAGTTCCCCTGAACCTACTTTTCTAAAAATCTCTCGTGTTTGATCTTTGGTGACTTTCTCGACTTGGACTCCTTCACGTTTCAGCGCTTTCAGAGTCTCGGTTAGAAACACCGCAACCATTGTTGGCGAAGCCTTGCTCTCTTTGATTATGGTTTCGAAGAGCTCACCATTATCAGAGTCAAGGACCTGCATGGCCAATTTCTGGTTCAGTTTGTATTCGTTCATTATGCGTTCTAGTTTCCGTTCAGGTAGTTCTGGCAAATCGGCTGCAACTTCCCTTAAGAGGTCTTCTGTCATCTGCAATGGTGGAATGTCTGTTTCGGGATACATTCTTGCTGCACCCGGCCTCGGTCTCATATAACGTGATGTGCCATCAGGGTTGGCAGCTCTTGTTTCTTCGGGCACGCCTTCAAGGGCTTGTCGAGCTCTCTCTGCAACCGCTCTCAATGCATCTGCGTTGTTGTCTGCCTGATCTGCGACGAATACGACTGCATCACATTCTTCAGCCTTGACGGCCTCCCTCAGTCTAGTGACTTCCTCGGTTGTGATGCCATAGGCGGGCATTTCATCAGTGTGAAATATGCCACCAACTCTTCCCCAAAATCGTGCCCGATCAGCCATCTCGGTTCCAAGACGAAAATCGGGCAGCAATTCCTGTTTCAAGAAGCCACTGAATTTTGGCAGCTTCAATGCAAGTACTTGCTGGTTCTTGTCGAGGGCCTTGCGTATGACCTTACACTTAGTCTCCTTGAAAACCTCGGTCATGTCAAAAAACTCTTCTTTAATATCTTCTTCGCTTATTCCATTTTTCTTCAGGTCCTCACGGATTCTCGCCAAGTTCAATTGGCGCTGGGCTTCATATTCCACAGCTAGAGACACTAACTCGAGTTCTTGTACTCCCTTGATTTCAATAAGTGCTCCATTAGAGATCGATATGTTGAGGTCTTGGCGGATCGTGCCTAGACCTCGCTTGACCTTCCCTGTTGCTCTTAATACAGTTCCGATGGCAAGAGCAACTTCTCCAGCTTCCTTCGGCGATCGCATAGTGGGCGCAGTCGTCACTTCTATTAGTGGTATGCCTAGGCGGTCGATACGATAATGCAGTAAGATACCTTCTTCCCCCATTTTTCTTGCCGCATCTTCTTCCAGGCTTATGTGTTGAATAGGGACTGTTTTCTCTCCTACTCGGAGCTTGCCATCTAGTGCTATAATGCATGTTCTTTGGAAGCCAGTAGTGTTTGAGCCATCGATTACTGTTTTGCGCATTACGTGGATTTCGTCAACGGGTTCAGCCTCCATCATCAATGCAACAGTCAGAGCAGTTTTCACGGATTCCGAGTTCAAAGTGTGCGGTGGTTCCTCATCCATTTCAACAAGGCACGAGGTCTTTGTGGTGGCTTCGTAAAGGATTTCGACTCCTTTTTTAAATTCGAAGTAGGAAGCGGGGTCAATCTGACCCAATTCGCTCTGAGTCGGTCTGAGCTTGCGCGGAAAGGTGATCTCTGGCTCTTCTTTGGAAAGCTCAGGTTTGCAGTCGCAAAAAAGTTTAGCCGCAGTGTCTAACTGCTGGTGGACTTCTAGACCTATCTTTAGGCCGATTTTTTCATAATCTGTTTCCATAGTCGTCAGGTCCTCCTTATCAGTAGCCAATCGTGCCTGGAAGAGTCCGCGGCGAAAACTCTCCGACGATGTTCATTTTCAGCAATTTCTTTGCTTCTTCCTTGTCCTGGGTTTGCCCAAGAATCCACATGAGTTTGACGAGGGCAGTTTCTGGGAGCATGTCTTCCAAAGGGGTGACACCTAGAGCAAGTAAGTCTCGACCTGAATCGTACACCTTCATGTTGATGCGCCCCCAGATGCACTGAGAAGCCATTCCAACTATCACGTCGTGTTCTATGGCGGTTCTTACTGCTTCTATGAGGTATCTGCCAACGTGGCCTAGGCCGGTTCCCTCAAGAATGATGCCTTTGAATCCCTCTTCTGTAAGCCAGTCTATCATGGATGGGGCCATGCCAGGATAGAACTTCAATAACGCGACCTTGTCGTTGAAATCTGGTTTTAGAACCAGTTTTCTCTTTGGATCGCGTCTTCTGTACGCATCTGTTAGCATGATTATCTGCTTGTCATGTATCTCCGCGAGAGGTGAAGCGTTGACAGATTTGAACGTGTCTCTTCTGCTCGTGTGGCATTTTCTCACTTTGGCACCACGATGGAGCACTATAGTTCTATCTGATAGTGATTCATGGAATGCCACAGACACTTCTGCAAAAGGAGCTTTAGCCGCCGCAGTAACCGCACCGATAAGGTTTGTTGCCGCGTCAGAGCTTGGGCGGTCTGCTGAGCGTTGTGATCCTACTAATAGGACAGGGATTGGCAGGTTCTGCAAAGCGAAACTCAGGGCTGCAGCTGTATACCCTAAGGTGTCTGTGCCATGGGCTATGACTATGCCGTCCACACCTGCGACAATCTGCTGCGCCGTCGCCTTCGCTATCTCTGACCAATGACTAGGTGTTATGTTTTCACTGAAAAGGCTAAGCAGAACGTGGGCGTCTATCCGCGCTATGCTAGCCAGCTCCGGGACTACGCTGTAAAGGTCGCTTGCGGTCAGAGCTGGTCGCACCGCTCCTGTCCTGTAGTCCACTCGGCTGGCTATAGTTCCACCAGTGCTCAGTATAGCTATTCTTGGTAATTCCGGGTTCTGTTCAGGAGGCTGCGGTGGGGTAAAGGCCGGTTTTGCACCTTTTCCTATCTTCTCTATTCTTGTGTCTGGAGTTATGCGGACGCCGATGTTGTATCCGCTTTTCATTTTTATGACGATATGTTGGTGATCGCTGTATTCTGAACGAGGGATTAGGATTCCTTCGTAGGTTTTTTCTTTGCGTGATATGCGGATTTTGTCGCCGATTTCGGTCTCAGTTCTCTCAAGAGCTTCTAGTGCTTCACCTTTGTAGCCTGAATTCTCTCGCCTTTTACCCATTATTGGTTCTCCAGCTTCTTTGACATGTAAACGCCATCGTGGTCGTAGCCAAACCGCATGTAGTATTGTTTTGTGCCTAGAGCACTCGTAACTAGGATCTTCTCTAGGTTGTAATTCTCTTTTGATATGTGTTCCGCTTCGGCAAGAAGGGTTCCTCCGTAGCCCTTGTGTTGCCATGCGTTAGCCAAATGCTCGCCTACTGGAACAAGCGGTCCATAGATGTGGAGTTCCCGCACAATAGAACATGATGCCCCTGCTACCTCTTTTCTGTGTGCCTTTTTTGAGGGGATGCGTAACCTTAGGTAGCCTATTAGAGCATCATTTTCCTGGTCTTCTGCTGATATGAATACCTCTTTGCCTTCTGAAGCGTCGTAGTTGGTCGTTGAGATCTTGACTTGGGTCAGGTTGAATTCTGCCTTCTTGGGTGTGGCTCTGTGGCCTACTTCCCTGCAGCGTATGCATCGGCATCTTGCATTCTCCTCTTTTAGTAGTTGCTGAGCCATCTGTCGGAGATTGCTTTTCTTGACTCCTGCTTCTATTAGCTGGGCTGGGATGTCGCGTTGAACTCGCATTATGCGTATCCATGGAGGTGTTATTTTCTTTATTTCAGCTATCAACCTGGCTGCTTCCTCACTTGTGTAAGGCTTGTACTTGCCATCACTATACCATTCGTAGGTTTTCGTTCCTTTCAGAACTAAGCATGGGTAGATCTTGATCATGTCAGGTTTGAAGCAAGGATCCAAGAAGACTTTTCTGAATGCGTTCAAGTCCTTTTTCATATCTGAGCCTGGAAGGCCTGGCATGAGATGGTAAACGATTTTAAGCCCGGAATCTTTCAGTACACGCGTTGCTTTGGTCACATCTTCAACTGTGTGCGTTCTGCCGACCAGACTGTAAATCTCATTGCATGGATTTTGGACCCCTAATTCCACGCGCGTCACTCCCATGTCTAGCATATGGTTTGCGTGATTTTCCATGGCCCAGTCTGGGCGCGTTTCTACGGTAATGCCAACGTTCCGGATTTTGCTGTGCTCTGCATTGTCTTTTGCCTCATCAAGACTGGTTGATTCCAAATTCGTTATCGCGTCAAGGCAACGTTGTATGAACCAAGTTTGATAGTCCAGCGGCATGGCAGGGAATGTCCCGCCCATTACGATGAGTTCTATCTTGTCTACCTTGTGTCCTATGGCTTGAAGCTGTGCCGTGCGTGTCCTAACCTGCATGTAAGGATCAAATTTGTTCTGCAGTCCGCGCATTGCAGCTGGCTCAAAACCTGTGTAGCTTTGGGGAACCCCGTATCGCGGGCCCCCTGGACAATAGGCGCATGGCTCAGGTTGCGGGCACGGATATGGTTTTGTCATTACAGCTATTATTGTTACTCCTGAGATTGTGCGGGTTGGCTTCCTTTTCAGGAGGGGTAGAAGTCGTCTTCTTTCTTCTTTTTTGAGCATGCTTATTATTTGAGAGTTTGATGGGATTCGTCCAAGTTTGAATTTCGCAGCCGCATGCATCTTCAGTTGATTGACGTCGCGAATGGTGGGTGAAGCAGCCTGCAACAGCTCTTCAATGATTTCTCTCATGGCTTCTTTTGTACTCAAGTCGACAGCGACCACATCAGAATAGCTTGCTGTGCAGTCAAATAAACTGCGCTGAAACAATGTCTAAGGAAAGTATTTATTGCCAGAAATTCTATGCTACCGAAATCTCGAATATGGGCGCATGACCCTTGCGTGGGCCGTTTGATCTCAAGCAGTTTGCTCAACGTGTGCGATTGCTCAGCAGGAATGCCAAGTTATTCCTGGCAGTAACAGCCCTGCAAGGTTTATCCAATGGGATTTGGGGCGTCATATTCTATTTGTATCTTAACCATGGCGAAATAGGCTTTCAGCCTGACTTCATAAGTTTCATGTTTACCGTTGGATCAGTAGCTTCAGGTCTCGTCGCCTTACCTGCGGGGTTGATTTGTGAACGCTTGGGCCCTAAGAAGGCGCTGCTCATAGGTTTGGTGGCAAACGCCATGAACCTACTCCAGATTTTTGTGCTTCAACCTTCAGTGCTTCTACTGGCAAGCCTTGTGTCTGGCTTGATCGGAACCGTAGGGTGGGTGGCCAGTGCACCATTTATGGTTGAGAACAGCAGGGCAGAAGAGCGCACTTACCTATTTAGCGTTGCGTGGGCTCTGATGATCGTGATGGGCGTCATAGGCAGTTACATCGGAGGTTTCATGCCGGGCTTTTTCAACAGCTTTCTAGGCCTGTCCAGAAGCACGATCCCATCTGCTCTTGGCTATCGTCTGTCTCTCGTTGTCTCGATTTGCCTAACATTGACTACCGCAGTCCCCATACTGCTGGTAAGGGAGACAAAAACGAAAAGACAGAAAGTGAGTGACCTTCTGAGCTTGAAGAACATCAAGAGCCATCGAACGATAATCAAATTCATGATACCTACTAGCATAATAGGTTTCGGCGCTGGCTTCATAGTCCCACTTTTCAACGTATTCTTCAAACTGAGATTCTTGGCCACAACTGAGCAGGTTGGAATAATGTCCTCTTTAAGCAACATCACACTTGGAATAGGCACCCTGGCAGCGCCTGCATTATCGAAAAGACTGACCAAGGCCAAAAGCGTAGCTCTTTGTGAATATCTTTCCATGCCCTTCATAATGCTTACGACTCTAGCGCCTAACCTGACTTATGCAGCTGCAGCTTACATTACACGAAATGCTCTCATGAACATGGCTGGTCCTATAGGAACAGCTTTGCAGATGGAATTGGTAACGGAAACGGAAAGGGCAACAACTAATGGGCTGATGGTCATGGCTGACAACATTCCACGAGCCTTAACTGCTTCAGTGTCAGGCAAGATGATGACGGGAAACGATTATCTTACGCCTTTTCTCTTTACGACTATCACTTATTTCATAGCAAGCTCGATATATTTCATGTTCTTCAGGAAGGCTGAAACTAAGGTGTCAGCCTAAAAGTGTTAGCAGTCACTATCTTGAGAATTGGACTTTCCCATCAACAATCGTTAGCTCCACATTACTCTTGCGAATATCGTCAGGGGAGGCACCAAGTAGGTCGCCTGACACCATCGTAAGGTCTGCAAGCTTTCCAGCCTCAACTGCTCCCCTCTTGTCTTCATCAAAAGATGCGTAGGCTGCATTCAGAGTGTAGGTCTTTAACGCATCTTCGATAGTCAGCTTTTCCGTTGGAGGGCTTTTCCTTGCAGCTGCTGCCCATATGCCAAGAATGGGGCTTATAGGTTCAACGGGGCAGTCTGAGCCAGAAGCAACTATTAGACCCTCCTGAACCAGCGTCCTGAAAGGGTAGACCCATCGCGCTCTGCTCTTACCAATTCTGTCAGCGACCCACGAGTCAGAAACAACAAAATGCGGTTGAACGGAGGCTATCAGTCCCAGCTGCTTCATTCTTTCAATAAGTGCCAGATTGAGAACAGAGCAATGCTCGATTCTATGCCTCTGACCCTGCGAAGGGTGTTCTTTGAGAGCTTTCTCATAAGCATCCAGAACTCTTTCTATGGCTAGGTCGCCTATCGCATGAACTGCCAGCTGTAATCCTGCTTTGTGAGCCTTCAGAATAAGCTTGTCTAGTTCATTTTGATTGTAGAGCATTAATCCATGGTTGTCGGGCTTGTCTGCATAAGGCTCTCTCAGGGCAGCTGTGTGCCCGCCGAGGGATCCGTCTGATAGGATTTTGACGAAGCCTATTTTGACCATGTCGTTGCCGAATCCGGTTTCAAGCCCTAGGTGGGCAAGTTCATTCACTAGTTCTATTGGGATTCCTAGGTAGACTCTCAATGGTAATTTTCCATGAAGGTAGAGCTGTTGAATGGCATGCATTTCGTCTGTTGAGCCGATCATCCAGTGAACGCATGTGAGTCCCGCTTCTACAGCTTTTTGACATGCTAGCGTACATGCTTCCTCAACTTCCTTTTGTGTAGACTTTGGTATGGTCTTCCATATTAGTCTGAGAGCGTTTTCGCGCAATATTCCATTAGGTTTGCCAGTTCTTCCGTCAAGGTCTATTTTTCCGCCTTTAACGGTCGTTTCTTCTGCTATGCCAGCAGACTGAAGTGCCTTCGTGTTGGCTACGCCTGCGTGGCCGCAGACTCGAGTTAGGAAGACAGGTTTTTCTGAGATGGCTATGTCCAGGTCGGTTCGTGTTGGGTAGCGTTTCTCTGAAAATCGTTCATGATCCCAGAGTCCTCCAAGAATCCATTTCTTTTCAGGGTTTCGATTGGCGTAA
>CAZDNV010000003.1:0-48923 GCA_964506875.1 uncultured Candidatus Bathyarchaeia archaeon | reverse complement strand
CTTTTCATCAAGAAGGATCAAGGGAAAATTGACGAGGTCCACAGGGTTCATGACCTAGATAGTTTGCCTGGAAGCATCGGCGTTGGACATACGAGATGGGCTACACATGGCGCCCCAACGGAGGTCAACGCTCATCCTCACGTTGACTGCACTGGGCAACTTGCTATCATACATAATGGCATTATAGAGAATTTCGCGGAGTTGAAGCAAGAACTTGAGAACCGTGGGCATATTTTTAAGTCCAAGACTGATACTGAGGTGATTGTTCATCTCATAGAGGGGCTTTTGGAGTCCAACCCTTCCTTGGGTCTTGCTGGTGGAGTGCTTGAAGCTGTGAGAAGACTAAATGGTTCATATGCAATAGCAGTTATTTCCACCAAGGAACCCGATAAAATCATTTGCGCCCGACATGAGAGCCCGCTCGTCGTTGGCGTGAACAAAGACGCAATCTATTTCGCATCTGACATCCCGGCCTTTCTACCTCTAACTAACAGGGCGGTTATGGTCGACGATGGAGAAATCGTTACCCTCTCGCTGGGGAAGCTCGAGATCAAGAGAATCGCCGATCTGAGCGTCGTCGATCGGGAACCAAAGCTGATTGACTGGGTTCCTGAAATGGCCGCTAAGCAGGGCTATCCACATTTCATGCTAAAGGAGATTCATGAGCAACCAGCCTGTTTGCGGAACACGCTCAGACTGCAGGAGCATTACTTGGATTTGATGGCAACATTTCTTGACCGTGCGCGAGAAGTCTACTTAGTGGCCTGTGGGACATCTTATCATGCATGTCTAGCCGCTTCATACATGTTCTCAAAACTCGCCTTTTTACCTACATATCCGGTAATAGCCTCCGAGTTCGTTGAACAGCATGGTAAATCCGTAAACATCGAAAGCACCATCCTTGCTGTAAGCCAATCTGGCGAGACCGCCGACACTCTAGCTGCTGTGAACTGTGCTCGTCAAAGAGCTGCTACAGTCCTTGGCTTGACTAATGTGATCGGTTCAACCTTGACGCGTGTCTCAAGAGTTTATATCGGTCAGCAATCAGGGCCAGAAATAGGCGTCGCAGCCACGAAAACATTTACTTCCCAGCTTTCGGTGTTGGCTCAGCTGGCACTAAGGCTTGCAAAAAAGAGGGGTAAGGTATCACAGGATGAAATGGATTTTCTGGCGGAACGACTGTTGAAGCTGCCTGAGACGGTTGGAACGATCGTGCAGAGAGAAGAGGAGAAAATCAAGCAGATCGCAAAGAAGTACAAAAATGCAAAAACGTTCTTCTTTCTAGGCCGCGGGATAAGCACTGCCACAGCCTATGAAGGTAGACTCAAACTCATGGAAATAGCCTACGTTCCAGCCATAGCGTTTCCAGCCGGTGAAAGTAAGCATGGGCCAATAAGCTTAGTGGAACCGAGTTTTCCAGTTGTCTTCATCTGCTCGAAGGATGAGACTCATAAAACGTTGATTGGCAACATAATGGAGATGAAAGCTAGAGGGGCTTCAATAATTGCAGTTGTAGAAGAGGGCGATGAAGAGATCAAGAGACTTGCAGATGATTACATTGAGGTTCCTAAAGGGATACCTGACGTTCTCTCCCCGATACCGTTCGTTACTCCATTGCAGCTTCTGGCATACTACATGGCTGTTGAAAGAGGCCACAACCCGGACACTCCCAGGAACTTGGCGAAGTCAGTTACCGTGAAATGACCTTCGTGCTCGCTTTTTGTGCGTTCTAAACGCAAACACATTAAAAGCTCGCTTCATCGCTATTGATTCAGGGGCTTGCATGGAAAAGAACGATTGGGAAAGACTGATTGACGGCCTAGTCAGAGAAGGTATCCTGCGTTCACCAAGAGTCATCAATGCAATGCGTTCTGTGCCCCGCGCAAAGTTCCTTCCAGAAAACATGCAGTCATGTAGCGCTACGGACACTCCCCTTCCGATTGGTTCTGGGCAAACAGTATCTGCGCCACATAGTCTTGGCCTTAAGGCTAGACTAGGCGACACATGGTTTCAATCATGAATGAAGCTCTTCAATTGGAAGTCGGCCATTGCGTTCTGGAAGTCGGGGCGGGCTCAGCATGGCATGCTGCGACAATAGCGGAGATAATTGCTCCGGCTGGTGCACCAAGAAGCAGCTGGGGTCATGTGTATACTGTGGAGATAATTCAAAGCTTGGCTGACCATGCCAGAAAGACTGTTATGAGGTCAGGCTATGGGGATCGCGTGACGGTAGTCTGTGCAGACGGTTCGCTGGGGTACCCTGAAAAGGCTCCATACGACAGGGTTCTTGTAACAGCTGCTGCACCAGCAATTCCGGAACCTTTAGTTGCTCAGCTCAAGCCTCGAGGAGTAATGCTTATTCCGGTTGGGGAGATGTTTCTTTTCCAGAATCTCATGAGAATCACGAAGGAAGGCAGTGGAAGAATCGAGGAAGAGAACCTTGGCAGTGTCGCCTTTGTTCCCTTAACTGGATGCCATGGTCATAGGTCTGGATAAATGCTTGGTTATTGGATTTCCAATTTCTCTCTGTAGGCTGGGAGGTCCAACCAGCCGTGTCCGCTGATGTTCATGCATATTGCTTTTTCTAAACCGGCCTTTTCTGCTTTCACTGCTTCGTCTATTCCAGCACGGATGGCATAACTTGATTCTGGTGCTGGTAGCCACCCTTCGGTTTGGAGAAAGATCCTTGCAGCCTCGAAGATCGACTTCTCATCAACAGGATAAGCTTTAGCTTTGATGATCTCATGCTTTCTCAGTAGACTTATGATGGGACCTGCTGCATGGTATCGTAAGCCATCAGCTCTAATGGGCGTCAACTCAGTTTTGTGGCCAAGAGTGTAGATTTTCAGAAGCGGCGTGTGCTCAGCAACGTCTCCGAAATCATACTTGTACTCACCTTTTACTAAGTTTGGTGCTGCGAGCGATTGTGATGCGAGGAATTCACATTCGCGCTTGCCTTTCAGAACTTCACCGATGAACGGGAGAGCAATCCCACCAAAGTTGGAACCTCCTCCAAGGCAACCTACGATCAAGTCTGGTTGTTCATCAATTAGATCAAACTGCTTTATGGTCTCAAGACCTATTACGGATTGTTGTGTCATGACGTGGTTCAAGACCGAACCCAAGCAGTAGACAGTGTTCTTATGTGTCTCCGAGTACTCCAGCCCTTCCGATATTGCGATTCCTAATGAACCAGGGTTGTTCGGATTCTTTGAAGCAATTTCTCGGCCAGTTTTCGTCTCCTTGCTGGGTGAGGAGTGGACTTTCGCGCCTAGAAGCTTCATCAGAGTCCCTCTGTCTGTCTTCCAATCGTAAACAGATTTGACCCAGAAAATCACGCACTCGAGACCCAAGAGCCTAGCTGCATATGCTAGGGCTGTTCCCCATTGTCCTGCTCCTGTCTCCGTGCTCAGGGTTGTCTTTCCCTCTTTGAGTGCATAGTAAGCTTGCGCAATGGCTGTATTCGTCTTATGGGAACCTGTTGGCGATAGGTCTTCTCGTTTGTAATAGAGCCTAACCTTCTTCAATCCTAGGAATTTTTCCAAACGCTTTGCCCGGTATAGCGGTCTCGGTCTTCCCATATGGATATAGAGCTCACGGATTTCTTCAGGTATCGGAATCCAATTCTGACTTGACATTTCCTGTCCAAGACACTCTTTAATCATCGTTCTGGCCAGAAAGTCCATTCGCGACGGTCCTGTCTCCGGCTCTTTAGGAGGGGGAAGTGGCTCAGGCAAATCGGGTATAATGTTGTACCACTTGGTGGGAAACTCGTCTATTGGCAGGGTTATCTGATCCTTCTCCATGGCTGTCACCGTTTGGAAGACTCATACTATCACGGGTTCTGGTTTAAAGATTTCCGCTACGACTTGCCTTTTTGCTATTTGAGCTATCCGAACCATTTTTCCAGTGTTCTCATTCCTTTGGATTCGGCAAAACCCTTCTGCGTTTTTTCTAATGCTTTTCTGACACGTTCTTCTGAAAAGTCTCTTTCCCGACAAATGAAGTCTACCGTGCCTTCGACATCTGGCTGCTTCCATTCTATCCTGTAATCGTCTGTCACCATAGGATTCAAGAATATCTCCCTGATTTTCTGTGGTTCAGCTGGAAACTCGGCTTTCGTCAAATATGGAAGCGCACTCTCTAGTGTCCCGTGCTGCTTTATCAATTTCAGGGCTTTTTTCGGTCCCAGCCCCTCTATACCATCAGGATTGAAGTCCGTTCCTATAAGTATGCCTACGTCGATTAACTGTCCGTAGGTTATGCCGCATTCTTTGAGAACCTTTCCCAAGTCGACTATCTCAGGCATAACCTCGATCGAGACGTTCTTACTGGGAAGTCTTCTTCTTCCAGAAATAGTCACGTTTCTCACAAGTTTAGGCGCTCCGAAAAGCAAGCTATCATAGTCTTGGCTTGCGCAGAAATCCGAGTCTCCACGTTTTGTCATGTACGCTGCTTGGGCTTCACCTTCACTTGGCGCTTGAACCCATGGAATCCCCATTAGATTTAGCATTCTCTTGCTGTCTTCTGCCATGTAGTCTTTCAAATGGGAAGTGGCTTGGGCATAGACTCGTGCTTCTTCGATTTTTCCCTCTCTCAAAGCTCGCTCATATCTTACTAATGCTTCTTCCTTTGCTCTTACGCGTCGCTTTATCTCAACTTCCTTTAGTGCAGGTGGGGTTCCGTCGAAAACATATATTGGTTTTATTCCCATTTCAATGAGATTGCTCGTTCTATAAATGAGACCGCTCAAATGACTCGTTATCTTTCCTGTTCTATCCTTAAGCGGCGTCCCGTCAGGTTGGCGAATTATGGCCAGAAATTGGTACAACGCATTATATGCATCTATGGCTATAGATTTACCGCCTAGATCTTCAAGTCTCACCTCAGTCCTTGGCACAAGGTCTCGTAGGTTTACGCCCAAAATGGCACCATGAAAATATTGACCTGAAACTGTGATAATAAATTTGCTGAAGAACGAACAAACAAGATATAAGTAAGTCCTGCGTTTACAAAATTCACCATTGAGTTGACCATGATGGCTGACAAGGCAACAACGCTGACCATGGTGACATGCACAAGCTGTGGCAAACCCATTCCGCCTGGAAGAGAAGCAACAAAGTTTCTCTGTCCGAATTGCGGAGAAATCCAGATGAGACGTTGCGGAAAATGTAGGAAATTCGGCCGCTCCTACAAGTGCCCCAAATGTGGTTTCGTTGGACCGTGAAATGAGGAGGCAACTCACAACATGGGTAGTGTCATTATCACGTACAAAGTTTTTCCAACAGATGTTGTCGTCAACTTTGACAAACTGAAAAAGAAAATCGAGCAGAACTTGCCAGAATTCGCATCAGTCGAAGGATATGGTGAAGAACCAATAGCTTTCGGGCTGAAAGCTCTGCTGATTCAGGTAAAATTCCCAGAGGACAAGACGGGCATACTTGAAGAACTCGAAAAGAAGCTGGAAGGAGTAAGTGAGATAAGCCAATTGCAGACAGTAATGGTGCGTAGAACGAGCAGATAGTCTTCGGACAGCCAGCTTAAACATTTATATTGTACCTAGCTCATTTCGAAACGTGCTGTGGGAGCAGACCTAGAAGGATTCTGTTTGAGTGAAGTGCAGTTACGTGTAGGAGATGCAAGACAAAGAGATGTCGGGCGAGGCATAGCACGCATCGACCAGAGAACTATGCAAAGACTCGGAATATCCGCAGGGGACGTTATCGAAATAGTTGGCAAAAGGACAACGTCAGCTATAGCGTGGCCCGCCTACAGTGAAGATCAAAATCATGATACTCTGCGTATTGATGGTTTTTCGCGCAAGAATGCAGGGGTCGCAATCAATGAGTACGTTCTTGTCAGGCCAGCTAAGGTCAAGAACGGCCTAAGCCTGACCTTAGCCCCTGTGGATATGCGACTAAACGTTGACGAAGATTTCACGAATTTCGTTAGGAATCGCTTGATGGAAAGGACGCTTGTGGAAGGGGACACCACTCTTGTCATGATGCTAGGTCACGCCATACCGTTCACAGTGACAAAGACACGTCCACATGGCATCGTTAAGGTCACCGCCGAGACAAGACTTACGATTCTAAATGAGCCGACGCCTGAAGGGAAAGGTCTTCCTCGAACGACGTATGAAGATGTTGGAGGCTTGCACGACGAGATGCAGAGAGTCAGAGAAATGGTCGAACTTCCGCTCAGACATCCCGAGCTGTTTCAGAGGCTTGGGATAGACCCTCCGAAGGGAGTGTTGCTCCATGGGCCACCAGGCTGCGGCAAAACCCTCTTGGCTAGGGCAGTTGCAAACGGGTCAGAGGCAAACTTTAACTCGATAAACGGCCCTGAGATTATGAGTAAGTTCTACGGGGAATCAGAGGCGAGGCTCCGAGAGATCTTCCAGCAGGCCCAGCAGAACGCTCCGAGCATCATATTTATTGATGAACTTGATGCCATCGCGCCAAAACGTGAGGAAGTCACCGGAGAAGTTGAAAGGCGTGTTGTGGCTCAACTTCTGGCTTTGATGGATGGCTTATCAAGCAGAGGAAATGTCATAGTGATAGGTGCCACTAATCGGCCAGGCGCTCTTGATCCGGCTCTCAGGCGACCTGGCAGATTTGACAGAGAAATCGAGATAGGTGTACCGGACAAGCGGGGACGGTATGAGATTCTCCAAATCCATACTCGCGGAATGCCTCTGAGAACGAAGAGGCCGAGAACCGAGGAAGACGAGCAGTCAATAGAGGATCCTGAGGCTGTTGACCTCGATAAGCTAGCTGGAATGACTCATGGGTATACTGGAGCAGATTTGTCAGCCTTGGGACGAGAAACTGCAATGAAGGCACTTCGCAGATATCTGCCCCAAATAAACCTAGAGGATGAGCGTATCCCGCCGAGCGTGCTGGAGAAGATGGAAGTGACGATGGACGACTTCATCAATGGATACAAGGAAATAACGCCGACAGCCATGCGTGAAGTGTACATAGAAGTTCCGACAATTCACTGGGACGACATCGGCGGGCTCAAGGAGGTCAAGCTAGATCTGAAGGAAGCTGTGGAATGGCCTCTGAAGAACCCGGAGATATTCACGAGACTAGGCATTAAGCCTCCGAAGGGAGTCCTCATTTATGGGCCCCCAGGCTGCGGAAAGACGCTGCTTGGTCGTGCTGTCGCAACTGAAAGTGAGGCCAACTTTATCACGATCAAGGGGCCTGAAGTTTTCTCCAAGTGGGTCGGTGAATCGGAGAAAGCTATTCGAGAGGTTTTCAGAAAGGCACGAATGGCAGCTCCTGCAGTAGTTTTCTTTGATGAAATCGATTCGCTCGCCCCGCGTAGAGGACTGGGCTTCTCGGACAGTGGGGTCACTGAGCGTGTGATCAGCCAGCTGCTGACTGAAATGGATGGGCTAGTCACCTTGGAAAATATTGTTGTCATTGCTGCCACGAACAGACCAGACATGGTAGATCCGGCAGTGCTTCGCCCTGGCAGATTTGACAGATTAGTATATGTCCCAGAACCTGATGAGAAGAGTAGGCTGCAAATATTCAGGATCTATACTAAAGGTATGCCCTTGTCAGGAAACGTGAACCTTGAGCAATTGGCAACCGTAACAAAGAACTACTCAGGTGCGGACATAGAAGCTCTCTGCAGAGAAGCTGCAATGCATGCATTGAGAGAAGACCTAAACGCGAAGGAAGTTGCCATGAAATACTTTGACGATGCTATAAAGAAGACCGGGCCTTCAGTCACTCCTGATATGGAGAAGTGGTACAAGAGCTTCATGCAGCAGGTTAGGCAGGTTCAGAAGCCTGCTACACCAATCGCGTAGGAGAATGCGTTATTGCCTGTCAAAACATGGAAAGCTAGGCCAGCTTCTTCTGCATTACTGGAGATTCTCGCTAAGAAGGGTGCTACAGCGGACTTGGATCTATTTGAGCCGTTGAGTGAGGAATTTGGGGATTTGGGTTTCAAGGATTTTAATGAGTTGCTGATGCGGCTAGAAATTAGCGGGAAAATCCGCGTCTCCTCCACAGCTCGGGGAAAAAGACGAGTTGAGCTTGTAGTATAGATATGTAACTTGGCCAAGTCACAAGTGTGCCATGCATGAAGAATGGTTTAGATGTAGTGGTCGTTGGAGGCGGACCTTGCGGGTCCTTTGCAGCATACAATCTTGCGAAGCTAGGTGCAGATGTAACTGTTTTAGAGGAGCACAAGGAAGTAGGAATACCGTCCCACTGTGCCGGCCACTTCAGCATCAAAGGACTGAGAGGCTTAGGACAATATCCCTTACCTAAGGATATCGTGGAGAACACTTTCTGGGGGGCAACTTTCCATGCGCCCACAGGTCAGGAGTTCTCAATCCGTTTCCACGCAGCCATCACCTGCGTTGTCAACCGTGCTCTTTTTGACAAGCACGTTGCGGAACTGGCAGAAGACACAGGTGTGGAGTACCGTTTCGGCTCCCGAGCGCACTCTCTGACTATGAAAGGCAGCGTTGTGACGGGTGTAACGGCTGGGCGACTAGGAGTAATCGAAAATCTTCAAGCCAAGCTTGTCATTGATGCTGAAGGCGCATCCTGCCGTCTTCTGAGGCAAGCAGGTCTGACTACTGCCAGACAGGCAACAGCCAATGCAGTGCTCGCGGAGGTTGAGAATGTTGAGAATGCAAAAACAGATACAGTTGAGGTGTTTCTTGGCAGGGATTATGCCCCAGGCTTCTATGCTTGGTTAATCCCTCAAAGCGCAGATAGGGCAAAGATCGGTCTCGCTGCGAATTCTGGAAATCTCAAACAACTCCTTCAGAAGTTTATGCTTAAGCATCCGACCGCTTCAGACATGCTTTCCAGAGCAAAGATTCTGCGAACATCATTCCATCCCATAATATTGGGGGGACCAATACCAGAGTCTTACGGAGATGGTTTTCTAGCAGTTGGGGACGCAGCGTCTCAAGTCAAGCCAACCACTGGAGGCGGCGTGATTTGGGGAATGACTTGTGCAAGAGTGGCGGCACAAGTTGCTTGGCAAGCATTATGTGAAGGTGATTCTTCTTCTAGGTCTTTGAGGAGATATCAGAGTAGGTGCAATGAAGCTTTGGATTTTGATGTTTATATTATGCGCAAGTTGCGTAGGTTCTTAGCAGAAGCTTCTGATAGGACTATGAATGACGCCATTGAATTCTGCAGCAAGATCAATCTGGACAAGACGTTACAGAATATCGATGATGTAGACTTCCAAGGCCAGTCTCTCTTGCACGTTTTGGCCAGTCCTAGGATGATGGTTGCCCTAGGCTATTTTCTCTTCCTTTATCTTTCGGCGAATCCTTAAAAACGTCAGCCTCTAAGACTATTGGAAGCAGTTGGTCAAGGCATGTCTGAGTTTCGTTACAAGCAAGTCATCGCTTTTCGTTCTGATTTGCGATTAAGCAAGGGAAAGGCTGCAGTTCAGGCTGGGCATGCAGCGGTTTCAGGTGCAGAGGAAGCTCGCAAGTATCGCAGGGGTTGGTGGCAAGACTGGATTACTGAAGGGCAACGGAAAATAGCTGTTAAAGTGAAAAATGAGGAGGAGCTGATGGCATTGCATGAACAAGCCAAAGATCTAGGATTGCCTTGTGCTTTGGTCATCGATCGGGGTCTAACAGAAATCCCTCCGGGGACTGTGACCTGTTTGGGTATAGGTCCTGCACCATCAGAGAAAATTGATAAGATCACGGGAGAGCTTCCTCTTCTCTAGTAGGCTGGACTCTTGACTGTTCCAAGACTGGAGAAACTCATCGGAATTGAGGTTTATGCCACAAAATCGTTAGGTGTGGGTGGGGTCTTACGCAGATCTGTTGAGGATTTTGTCGTTGAAGAGGTCTTAGTCGATGGTTCGAGGGCAAAGACAAGTCTGCCTGGGGATGCGTTTGGCTACGGGGTGCTAGGTTCTTCTTTACTCAAAGATCGTTATCTGCTTTGTGTTTTGATTAAGCGAAATTGGGACACCCTTTCAGCCCTGAAGGCTGTCGCCGATCAAGTCGGTGTGAGTGTGGAGCAGATTCATGTCGCAGGTCTAAAAGACGCGGCAGCGATTACTGCCCAGCACGTGACGGTAGAAGGTGCATCGCTTTCTGATATTCAGAGGGTTAACGTTAAGGACATAGTAGTGCATCCTGTGGGATACTTTAGAGACCGGCTCTCATCTTACTATCTATTGGGGAACTGCTTTAGCATTGTTACCAGGTCAATAAATCATCCAGAATCAGCAATTAGGGAACGGACAACCCAGACCATTGAGGAATTCAAGTTGCTAGGGGGTGCACCGAACTTCTTTGGTCATCAACGCTTCGGCACCAAGCGTCCAATAACTCATCAGGTAGGCAAAGCGATCACCCAACGAAACCTCAAAAGGGCTGCGATGATATTCCTTGCCAAACCAAGTCCTAATGAGCATCCCGCGTCCAGAACTGCGCGGGAAGCCCTGCGCGGGACCCATGATTTCAAGCAGGCTTTACTGGGCTTTCCAAAACAGCTACGATATGAACGCTCAATGCTTCGACATCTTGCGAAGAAACCAGATGACTACAGGGGTGCATTTGGGCGGTTGCCTAGGAAACTATGCGAACTTTTTGTGCAGGCTTACCAGTCCTACCTTTTCAATAGGGTTCTAAGCAGAAGAATCGCGCTTGGCTTGCCTCTAAATAGGGCTGAAATCGGCGATTACGTCGTCAATATACAGCGTTCTGGGCTACCAATGCTGAATATGTTTATCGTAGCGACGCCCAGCAATCTTGCGAAAATCAATGAACTGATCCAAAATGGAAAGATGCGACTTGCGCTTTCGCTTATCGGCTTTAGGAAACATGGTTCGCAGGGTATGCAAGGCGACATCGAGAAGGAGATTCTAGAAGAAGAGGGTGTTTCACCCGAGGTCTTCAGAATCAATATGATGCCCGAGATCAGCTTGAAGGGAGAGCTTCGGACAGCCATTACCCCATTGAATGATTTCGCCATTGAGGAAATCACATGCGACTCTCTCACTTCGCGAGAACGTAAAACTAGAATGAGTTTCATGCTATACCGCAGCTCCTACGCAACCATAGTCCTCAGAGAGCTAATGAAACCACGAAATCTCATAAAGGCAGGATTCTAGAAAACGACATGCTGACAAGTACCCTCTACACTGTCTATTCTAGTCAAATATCATTGCTGATTTCAGGAAATGCCCATTATGAGAAACATGTTCGTACTCCGTCTGACCAGCCCGGGACAGCAAGTATGGGGCTGTTCTTGTCAAAGCAATCTCATGACGAGGCTTCAGAAACGGAGCTGATTCCCGCAATTGTCAGCATGCCTATCATCCTATTGTTTTTAGTAAATCTGATCTTGTTATGATTCCCACTATTTCCATACCTTTCGCCACCAATACACCTTGGTGTTTCTCCAATATTGGCCGAATAGCATCAATCATCGTTTCTTCTTGGATTGTTGGGAGGGGTGGGTCCATAACGTTTCTGGCCTTTTCCTGGGCCAAGTTTGAACGTAGGTTTCTGATTATTGTTTCTTCCGTTATGGTTCCAACAACTCTGGTTCCATTGATTACTGGCATCTGTGAAATAGCTTGTCGCATCATAGTTTCACTTATTTCTAGTATGCTTTCATTTGGCTTCGCGAATAACGCTCCTTTCGTCATTATTTCTCGGCATCTCTTCTGCTTTCCTTCAGTCAGAATCAGTAGGATCCTGTTTATCGTAGACAGCCTTGGGTCAACTCTCCCTTTCTCTATCTTCGCTATGTGGGCTTGTGAGACGCCGACGAGTTCAGCCAGCCTCTTTTGGGTTAGTCCTGCCTCTGTTCTCAGCTTCTTGATTAAGGGGCCAGTAATCGGCAAATATAACCACCAGTTATTTCAGCTTATAAGTAGGTACAGCAAAATATATATTTGTTTTTGTTCATACAACCTAAAACTTCACAAAGGAAGAGTCTAACTATGCGCAACATCGTTGTTGAAGACTTGAAACAGACGCCTCTTGAGAAACAGCGTCTTGAAATAGTTGAAAGAAAGGGGCTCGGTCATCCAGATTACATATGCGATGCAGTCATGGATCAGATCTCGATAAGCCTGAGTAGAGAATACCTCAAAAGAGCAGGTTCAGTATTGCATCACAACGTTGACAAGTCATTACTCGCAGCTGGCGAAGCTGAACCAGCCTTCAACGGCGGCAAAGTCAAACAGCCAATGCTTTTCATTTTCGGTGACAGGGCAACCTCAGAATTCGATGGCAAGAAAATCGACGTAAACGAAATAGCGGTGAATACGGCTAAAACCTGGTTTAAGAAGAATATGCGTTTCATTGATCCTAGTGAACATGTGAGATATCAAAGCGAACTGAAACCAGGTTCTGTGGGCCTCACGGACATTTTCAAGCGAAAAGGACACGTTTTGGGGGCAAACGATACTTCTGCTGCAGTTGGGTATGCACCCATGACCCGAACAGAGAAAATTGTCTTGGGAACTGAAAGGTTTCTGAATTCGAAAGAGTTCAAGCACGGCTTTCCTGAATCGGGTGAGGATGTGAAGGTAATGGCTTTCAGGAACAAGAATGATCTGAGGTTGACGGTAGCAATGGCTTTTGTTGACCGCTACATAGCAAGCGAAGAAGCTTACTTCGATAAGAAAGCGAAAATTGTTGATGAAGTTCACAAGTTTGTCGCGGTGAACACTGATTTCGAAAGCGTGGGTGTGGAGCTGAACACTTTGGATGTTCCCAAGAGGGGCTTGGGCGGCTTGTACCTGACTGTCTTAGGGACAAGTGCAGACAGTGGTGACTCAGGCCAGGTAGGAAGAGGAAACCGGGTCAATGGACTAATATCTCTGAACAGACCTTTCTGCTCAGAAGCCGCCGCTGGCAAGAATCCGGTGAGTCACGTTGGGAAGATTTACAACTTCCTAACGTTCAGGCTGGCTCAACATGTCTACGAGGAAGTCTCTGAACTGGAAGAAGTCTACATTTGGCTTCTAAGCAAGATTGGAAGTCCAATTGATCATCCTGCAGTTGCAGCTGCCCAAGTAGTGATGAAAGGCAATAACGACTTGACTAAGGTGAAAAATGAGATTGGCGAAGTGCTAGACTACGAGCTCGAGAACATAGAGAAGCTCTGCCTTGAGTTGGCGGAAGGAAAGATCACTGTATCTTAGGTCACAGTCAAATATCATCTTTTTTTAGGCAGAACCTGTTCTCTTTTTCTAAGCTTACGTCTGAGGAGGTATTAGTGCAAGTCAGTTCTGTCAAGATCCTGGCGGTGGTAGCCAGTATCTTCTTTTTTACCAGCAGCATTTCAGGAAGCTTCTTGACAATCTACTTCAGGGACTTAGGCTTAGACGTGTATGAAATAGTTGAGATTCTATTCTTTACGTTCTTGGTCATAGGCTTGCTTCCAGTGGTTCTTCTGAGAATCCTCAAGAACTTTGAGCGACTGATAAGTTACGGGATTTTCTTTACGATGCTCTTCTACGTGGTTCTGATTTATGAAAGAAGTCCTGTTGTTCTGGGACTAGCTTATGGTTTGAGCATAGCAACTTTCTGGCCGAGCTTTAATCTGTTGCAGTTTAGGCTTAGCGAATCCAAATCGCGCGCCAGAACCGTGAGCTTTTTCTCATCAATAATACCTTCACTTGCCAGTATCATCGGACCAGTAGTCGGCGGCCTCATCATACAAAGACTTAATTTCACAAGCCTTTTTGCAGCTGCTGTCGTTCTATACTTGGTTGCCTTCGCGCTTTCTATGAAGATCCAGTTTGAGCCAGAAACATTCGCGTTTTCCATTCCTAAGGGCTGGGCAATAATAGTTTTCTTCATTTCATTCGTAGTTCTTGGGTTCTCTGAGACTTATTGGCTCGCGTACCCTTTCTTCGTATTGACAGTTTCAGGTTCAATCCTAAATATGGGGCTGGTCCTTGCTTTCAGCGCCCTCTTGATTTCCGCAGTTTCCTTCTTGGTTAATTGGCTCTCAGACGTTAAGAAGGTGCGATTGAAATTCGCGATGACTGGGACGATATTAAATTTCATTTGGTATTTTGCAGTGTCCTATACATCTAAAATGTACGAGATCGTAGGTCTTTCATTGCTTTCAGGATTCGCAGGTGCGTTTTCCCTATCGTGGTTTGCCCATTATGGTGACTCTTTTGGACGAGAGCATTACGCAAGCATCTTGGTCCTGATGGAAGTGGGTTTGATGATAGGCAGAGTTTTGAATTTGGTCCCCACAGCCATCTTGGTTTCGCAAGCAGATTATGCGAACTATTTCAGGCTTCTCGGGGCAGTGTTGCTTCTAATGCTTCCACTATATGTAACTTGGAAGAAGAAAAATGAATAGTCTATCTGAGCGATTCATCATAAGTGTGACCGTGGCACGCGCTAGGTTGTTCGGGAGGATGGTTCAAGCATGAGGACGTTGATCGAGCTAGTCTTTAGTAAGGAAGCTTTTACTTGCTTAAACACTTAAATGGCCGAAAGCCAGTGTTCATCGGTGCAGGTGAGAAGAATGACCGAGAAAGCAGAGGAGAAACTGCCAATATCCGATTTCTATAAGGTGATAGACCACATTGATCTTTTTAGGAGCCAGAAATGGTGGGAGGCAGTTGTAATATTCGAGTATAGCGGTAGACGGACAATTGGTCTTTATCTTTGGCAAAAGAAAGGGGATGTGTGGAAACGAAAACACAAGTTCAACGTAAGAAATCTGGACGAATGGGGCAAACTGAAAAATGCTATAGAGCAACTTGCCCCGAAACTCTCCTCAACATAGCTGGCTATCTGCTTGTTTTTCCTTTCTATCTTGCGAGACTACAGACCAAGAAGCCCTTTCAAGGCAACGCCGTTTTGGATTGTCAACAGTCTGATACTCGCGCGCAGTTTCAATAGGTGTACTTCTCGCCTCCAGCTAGGATTCGCTCCAAAGCCGTGTTGAAGTTCGTCATTCCTTCATTTGTCTTGGCTGAAATCGGCAACAATAGAAATCTTAGACCGAGTTTGTGAATCGCTTGCATCATGTTTATGCTCAACAAACGTTTCATCCCCTCAAGCTTCTGGTCAATTGAAGTCTCTAATGCACTTTGTTTAGTTGACCAATCGACGATCATGTTGACTTCCTTTTTCGGAAGCAAGTCACATTTTGACAGAAGATGAACTTGTGGTAACAAAAAGCGGTTGTAGACTGCAGCTGAAAGAAAGAGATTTGAGACGTAGTTAAGCGGGTTGATAGAGAAAACAGAGTCGAATAAGTAGACTAAGACTTTCGGTTCTTTTGTAAGTTCATTGGCGATATATGGTCCGCTTGCTCTGAAGGCAAATAGCTCCATCTGGCCTGAAGTGTCAACCAGAACAATGTCCGACTGTAATTCCTCAATCTCTCTTGTGAGCTTTTCAATTTCGTCTGCAACTAGATCAGCAGCCATTATCAATGCTCCGTTGGGACCTAGCTTATACTTCTCCATTAGATCCCCGACGTCAACATAGTTGCGGACATCCACGTCCGGCGAATAAGGCAGAGTCAACGCCCCTGGGTCGAGATTAACAATGGACACGTCTTGCTTTGTCATCTTCAACAAATCGCCTAGGCTTGCAGTTAACAGGGACTTTCCAGCCCCGGCAGTTCCGATTATGAACACTAAGAACATTCCGGATTCACCGAGATCAATTCTGAGAGCGATCTAGCGTACCGGAATTTCATCGTCAAGCAAAAGGTTTTCTTGCTAGCGTGCGCTTGAGGTTTTGTCAATCGGTATTCCCGCTACCATGCTGCAGCCTTCTTGCAGATATTCTTACTCTACCGTCGTTCTTCTCTATCAAATCTGACAGTTGGATTATTGTTTTTCCTAGGCAGGCTCTAGCTGTTCTGGGATCTTTTGCTGTCATGGATAGATGTAATTCAACGTGGGGCGTGGTTTCTTCGCCTTTTGGGTGAGATTTGATGTAGACTTGAGGGTTATCATGCATCGTTTGATCAATCAATGGGGCCAAAGTCGACTCCATAATATCGTCAGCGAATATGCTAGTTTCGAAGAACGATGTATCTCCTGCTCTTCTTCTTAGCAGAGGCACGATTGAGTCTTCAAAAATGGCTTCCATCTCTGAAGGGACTCCAGGTAATGCTATGAGCACAGTTTCTTTATCCTCTGTGGTTACTCCTGGAGCTGTGCCGACCGGGTTGCGCAGCGGCTGGGCACCTTTCGGGAGTCTTGCCATCTTGACCCTGGCTTGGGTCAATTCGACATCGCCCTCTTTTCTACTCTTGGCATACGATTCGTATTTCTCTTTGACCAGTTTCAGAGCGTCTTCGTTGATTTCCAACTCGCGATCTAAGGCCTTAGCTACTCCTTCCAACGTCTTATCGTCAAAAGTTGGGCCCAATCCGCCTGTTGTTATTATCAACCATGGTTTCCTTTTGATAGCTTCTGTTATTGATGTGGCGATCTCGTCAACGTCATCACCTACGATAGTCATTCGACCTACCGTCGTCCCAAGTGAAGTGGCACGTTTAGCCATCCAATGGCCGTTTGTGTTCAACACTTTGCCGATCAGCAGCTCATTGCCGACGCATATTATTTCCAGTTGTTCCTTCATTTCCATCCCTAATTCGGCGCCAGAAGCAGAGTTGCTCCCTTCTATTATGCTATTTGCTGCTCAATCGTTTGAAGATGTGGGTGTTCCATCTATTTCTTCTTGCTGAGCCACCATTTCAGATATTCTTTCTTTCGCCTTTCTTGCTCTTCTTCTTCGGTCTCAAGGTTTGGTCTCATTTTGTCTCTCAGTTCCATTAATTCCTGTTGTGTCACGGACAACCCACAGCTTCGGCAAACGTAGTGCTTGGTTGCTATCATGTATTGCATGTCGCCGCCGCATTCTGGACAATATGTCATGCTGGCTCTCCAAATCTTAGTTCCCTGACATAGGAAATTATCAGAGAGAAATATGTTTTGGTCCCGACTATGCTGTTTTCACAGTTTTCCTTTGATTTGGATTGCATGGAGCACCGCCAGATATGATACAGCCCCGATTATGGTGAATGGAATGCTTGCGAGTAGAACGTTCAGTAGGAAGAATGGTTGGATCGGCTGGCCTTTGAATGCATACTCCCGCATGGCTTCGGCTGCCAAGCTCAGTGGGTTTGCTGTCACGAAGCTTGTCAGGAATTGTGGCAAATAATTCTTGACGATTTCTATTGGATAGAATACTGTGCTCAGGGTTAGCAATAGGACTTGGACGACTTGTTGATAGGCAAAGAAGTATTCTCCATGGGTTGATGATGCTGCTGCCAGGGATGCCGAGATTCCGGCAAGTCCCATGGCGAGTATGAATATGAATGGTAGAAGGATAAGCGTGTTCCAAATGGCTTGCGGGGGGAGAACAACCAGAGCGATGATTAACAGCGACGTCGAGTAGACAACTGCGGCTAATCCTCCAGCGATCAAGTAAGCAATGACTATGCCAAGAGTGCTGATTGGCAATGCAAGGTAGTAATGGATGACGCCTTCACGTATCGCCAGCCATATGCGTCTTCCGGTGTCTAATGCGGCTGCAAAGAGCCCCATTACTACGATAGCAGGGACGAAGAACTCGAAATAGTGAAAAGTCATTAGTTTGCTGTAGACAAGGGCAACGACAAGCATGTCTGACAGATTTAGGCTTAATAGAGCTGCCATAAGCCATTTTGTTCTGAAAAAGTAGGAGAAATCGTTACGCGCGAGTTGCAGGATGCGGAGTAGCTCGGTCATGCGCTTTTTACTCCTTCCACCAGACGTTGGAGAAGAAGCGCGCTCAACCCAAGAGTGCTTACAGCAAGGCCTGTGAGAACTGCAACTGCATATGTCGGATTGAGGAGCATACTAGGGTCAAATCCTAGGAGGAAGCGAACTAGATCCGCCCCGTAAGTTAGAGGGCTGAAAACCGCTACAGAAGCATAGCCAGCAGGCAGAAACATGAGAGGATAAAGCACGGTGCTGAAACGGATTATGATTGTGCTCAAAACTATAGTGATGGCTGAGTACAAGTCACTCGATTTGAAAGCTATGAAAGATAGCCCCAACATTAGGCCTGCAACGCCGAAGCCCAAGAAGAACAGTGTAGCTATTGCAATTATCACCGAGAAGATAGTGAGGTTGCTCAGCAATGATAAGGCTATTGCAAGTGGGACCGTGAGTAACAAGGCCAACTCGGCGCCGCCTTGCAGGGCTATGGAGAGGAATAGCTTCGTACGTGATATAGGAAGGCTGAGGAGGTATGGCAATCTTCCTTCGTGGGCATGTTCAACGAAACTTCGTCCTGTGTGTGACCCTATTTCAAACGTCATCAATACTACATAGCCTACGGCATAGAATTGCTGGTAGTTACTTATTCCTGTCACGAGCCGTGATATTAGAGCTCCGTAAATGAGTAGCTGAGCGGTGAAGACGAACCATTCCAAGATTATCCAAACTGGGGGCATGATCTCATGTTTCAGGTCGAACCATACTAAGCGGATGACGTCACTCATTTGGCTGAGTCTCCAGTTTCTTTCCTGTGAAATGCAGAAATACGTCGTCCAACGAAGGTTCAGTCACTTTCACTGATACAACGCGAATGCTCTGTTCATAGCATAAGCTAGTCATCTTCGGGACCCATGCCTCAGCCATTGAGACATAGGCCTTGTATGCGCTTTTGCCTACAGGGATTAATTTCACCGTACCTGGGATTCTGCTGAGGTCATCATTCACCTTTGTGTTTTCCTCTACTTGCTCTAATTCTAGCTCTACTATGTCTCCACCTGTGATTTTGTCTTTCAAGCTGCGAACCGAGTCACAAATGATGCTTTCGCCTTGTTCAAGGATGGTCACTCTATCAGCCAAATATTCAGCTTCTCGTACTTCGTTTGTCGCGACTAGGATTGTTGATCCTTCTTCTCTAAGTTGGCGTATCTGTTCCCAGATCGTGCGCTTGCCTCGCAGGTCTACTTGGCTGCTTGGCTCGTCAAAGATGGCGAACTTTGGACGTTGTATCAGAAGCTTTGCCACTTCCAGTCTCTTGCTTTGACCGCCTGACAAGTGCATGAAAAGCTTGTTGCGTGCATCGAAAAGCTCCAGGGTCTTCAGAACCTCATCTATCATTGCGTCTCGTTTGGCTTTTGGTACTCCACACATCGTGGCATGAAAACGTAGGATTTCCGCTGGCTTGTGTCTCCAGAAACCTCTCGCTTCTTGGAAGGAAATTCCCGAGACTCTCCGAACTTGGGTTGGCTGCTTGGCCACGTCCCAGTCCATGACCTTCGCCGTTCCTGAAGTAGGCTTCAAGACAGTTGCCAAAATCAGCAGTAGAGTTGTCTTACCCGAGCCGTTTGGTCCGAGCAGAACCATAATTTCCCCTAGGTTAACAGTGAACCCAAGACCCTTGAGAGCCTGCGCTTTACCATACCGCTTGACCAGATTTGTGGTCTCAACCGCATACATGATTAAGGTTTCCTTTCGATTCCTCGTTAGAAGCCAACAAGGAAGTATAAAAACACTATGGCGTGTCAAATCTGGCGAAGTGAGTGCCTAAGGCACCAAGTTACATAGGTTTGCAGTCTTTGCCAGTAGCATAGCTTCTTCGATCTCGGATTTTGATAGTCTCCTTCGGAGTTCTGGTATCTCATATGCTCGCCATTCTGGCCTATACTGAAACATCATGTTGACTCTCGTGTCCCTGCCCAGGTTTCTGGCTATCCAATCCGTGATGGGTTTTGCGCAACACTCTTGATGATCCGGTAGTACAAGTATGCGAACAATAAGCTCGCCGAATCTCATTGCAGTCAAATGGTTATCGGTGCAATGTTTCCAGTAGTCTGGCGCGTTGGAGATTCTTGTAGCACATTCTCCTGGGCCATACTTAAAGTCCAGCAGATAAACGTCAACAAATCCCGCTAGAAGCTTTGATGTCTCAGAGCTGTAGTAGCTGTTTGAATTCCAAACCACTGGAATGTTCACCGCGGTATTCTTGAATGTCAGAAGCCACTGTTGCAGCCATGGAGTCGGTTCGCCGCCCACAAGATTCACGTTTCTGCAGCCGCTTTTCGCCAGTTTCTCGATTTCCGTGGCCAGGCCTTCAGGCTTATAGATCTGTCCGTTTTCTATCCACTGAGAAATAGTGTAGTTCTGACAGTGTTTACACTGCATCGTGCATCCCATAGTGAAAATTGTTCCTGAAGGAACAAGCTCTGGCTCTTCGCCCATATGTTCGAATATGCTTGATACAGTGATGTTTGGGCCGCATCCGCAATAGCCCAACTTCCCTTCTTTCCTATTGATCTTGCATCTGCGAGAGCAAAAATGACAACCGAGTAGAATTCTGTTTGCGATCTCAACCTTCAGATCCAGATAGGATCTTTCTGGCGATGGCATCTTATTCACGTTCATCTGCTTGGCGTCGATTTCACGCTGGAACTTGTAGAATTTCTGCGTAAGCAGTGAGTGTTGTTGCCATAATTCCTCCATAGAATCATCTTCGCTGAATCCAGCCTTGAGCTTCTTGGCGATGACGAACTTCGCCGTTTTTTCGTTTTTTGTAACATCAAAATATCTAGCCAAGCTCGCTCTAGCTTTCTCATCCTCTAACACGGTAGCAGCATCAGGTCGAAAATGCGTCCACATACAGGTTCATCAGAAAATGTTGCGGACCCTAGAAGAGCGCAAAAGGGTAGGAGTATCCGCTTGCATGCAGCTTGCCTTTGATTGGAATAGTGTAACTGCACACGGGGCAGCGCATATCCCTTGTCAAATTCCACTTGATGATTTCAAAGCTGTAACGCTTAATCAATAGCTCATTGCAGTTTGGGCAGTAAGTGTTCTCGCTTGGGTGACCCGGAACGTTTCCAATGTAAACGTAGTTTAGTCCAGCGTCTTTCGCAGCTATGTAAGTTTTCTCTAGGGTTTCGACCGACGTAGCTGGAACTGTTGTTAGCTGATAGTCTGGGTGGAAACGTAGCAGGTGAAATGGCGTGTCTTTGCCCAGGATTTCCTTTATCCTGCTCGCGAGTTGACTTATTTTCTCGATTGAGTCTCCTGTTTTTGGAACCACCAAGTTTGTGATTTCGACGTGTATGCCTGTTCGCTTCATTTCTTTGAGAGCCTCGAATATTGGTTCAACTGATGGGACAGATGAGTGATTCTTGTAGAAGTCAGGGTCGCCACCTCCTTTGAAATCGACGGTTGCAGCATCCAAGTATGGCGATATGGTTTTCACGGCCTCGGGGGTCATGTAGCCGTTGGTTACGAAAGTGTTGAAGAATCCGACTTGCCGTGCAAGTTTGGCTGTGTCAAAGGCGTATTCAAAGAAGACTGTGGGTTCTGTGTAAGTGTAGCTTATTCCTTGGCAATTGTTGTCTCTTGTGGCTTTGACTACTTCTTCAGGTGGGAGGTTGTGGCCTGTTATTTCCTTTCCTTGGCTTATCATCCAGTTGTCACAGAATTGGCAGCGGAAGTTGCAGCCGACAGTGGCAATGGACATTACTAGTGCACCTGGGTTGAAGTGTGAAAGTGGCTTCTTTGCTATGGGGTCTATGCATGCTGATGTTGCTTTTGCATAGACAAGCGATAGGAGTGTTCCTCCTTCATTCTTTCGTACGAGGCAGAAACCAGTTGCGCCATCAATTATCATGCATCTACGAGCGCAAAGGTCACACTTGACTTTTTTATCATCCTTTTTCTCGTAGAGCATTGCTTCATGCAACGACATTTAGCCTTCTCCTCTACTGCTCGATTATACTTCGGCTCAAGATGATCATGATCTATCTGTTGCAGGAGAGCTGGAGTCCTCTCTGATTTCGAAAACCAGTGGCTGGGAAGTGGTTTTCACATCCAATTCTGTGCCAAGGAGGCCTTCTAAGAAGCCGGCCCAGATTTCAGCTTCATTCATGAAGGGGGTTTTTATGAGTAGATATTTGTCTTTCAGGTAGAAGTCACCGAATCCCTGTACTCTTAGGCGCTTGAAAACCTCCTGCCACTTCTGGCGGTCAGCTGTTTGGATTCCCAAAGTGGTTTCAACAGAGACCTTTGACGCTTCTCCCATTTCTCGGCCTATTCTTCGGTACTTCTCCTTTGGGACGTTTTGGATGAGAATGCTGATAAGCTCCGCATTTATGAAGGCGACGCGGCTTATTCCGCAGTAGTATTCACCAGGAAAGCGCCAATCGTATATCATCATGCTTCTGTAGACATCAAGCATCTTGGAAATGAGGGGTTTGATGCCTGGCTCCTTTCCCTCTCTAATCAGTGAATCAATGAATTCTCTTTCGTCTTTTTCGAGGATTATGGTTGTCCTTTTTGCCGACCCGCCGTTCTTTCTTATCATTTCTTCGAGCTTTTTCTCTTTTTCTTCCTGCATACCCATTATATCTTTGGGCATATCTTATATGCTTTTCTGCTTAAGCACTTGGACCGAACGGCTTTTTATCGAGTCTACTCCTATCTTAAGTGCCGATGAAGAACCAAATTGCCTGAAAAGGATGATGTGCTCTAGGGTATCTGAGGCGAATGTTTATAGTATGTGTGGTATTTTCTGTTTTCTCTGGGAGAGGGGATCGTGGATTGGCGTCGTAGGTATGATTATGGTGTTACGAGGGTTGAGGTGGATGCTTTTATTTCTGAGAACATAGGTGTGAAGCGGTTTCTAGGCAAATATGCTGAGTCTACCAGGTATAATTTCAGTCGGTACTTGTGTATGTTTTTTAAGTGGATGAAGCTTCGTAAGGGTTTGGATTTGAATCCTGGCGAGTTTCTGCAATTGTTGTGTGAGAAGCGTCAGAGCACATCGGTTGAGGATCGGTGTTGGGGTCGAAACCTCGTTTTGGAGTTTACCCGGGATAATCCTGATTTGAAGGGTAAGTCATACAGCCTCTTGTATGGTGCCATGTTCAAGAGTATTAACTTGTTCTGCAAGTTCCATGAAGTCGAGTTAACAAGTGCCAAGGGCGTTCATGGTGAGAAGAAGAGGCGCAAGTACAGGCCTGAGGCTTATACTGTGGCGTTGGCGAAGAAGGTTTTGGGTGTTGTGAATCAGCGGGATCGTGCTATCTGCATGCTTGGGTTGCAGACAGGTCAGAGCGTTACTCAGGTTTTGGATGATATTAATGGTCAGTACGAGTACATAGTACGAATGATTAGTCAGGGGAAGTGTCGGATCAGGTTTGACTTCCCGGAGCGGAAGGCCAACGGCTTCGCATACTACACTTTCTGTAGTGTTGACGCGATTACGGAGTTGCAGAAGTGGCTGCCTATCCGCAAAAGATGGCTGATCGGTCATCAGAGCCCGTTCCTGTTCATCAAGCGGGATGGAGCAAAGTTGACACCTGAAGCGTGGAAAAGTCCTTTCAGGGAACGGTTACAGCGTCACGGCATCTACAAGGGCCCGTACAGCGTGATTTTTCATATGTTCCGTAAGATTTTTGAGTCTGAGGCAAGCCCTCCAGATAGAGGCATAAGTAAAGATTATGTGCGGTTTATGATGGGTCACGCGGTTGATGACGTGAGCGGTGATCAGCTTGACATTCCAGGAGGCACGTATGATCAGGCTCCGTTTACGCATCCGGATGCTGTTGAAAAGGAGTATGCAAAGCTTGAGCCTTACCTGAACATTTTTAGCAACGCGACTGTGAGGTCTGGCGGGTTTGCTGTGAGTGAGGAGGATCTTGAGAGCTTGAAGCAGCTGCTTGACAAGTTCAAAGCTGGAAAAGTGAAAATCGAGCCTTAGGCTAGACATCTGGTAGCTTGATTTCTTTCTCCATCTTCTTAATCGAGATCAGGAGATTATGCAATTCTGCGATCTTCTGCAAGCTCACGATTCTTGTGACGTGCCGGATCTCGTGAAAACTTCCTTCAAGGAGCTGCTCCGCTTTTTCCTTGTACTTTTCTGTCGTGACTAGGAATGGTATGCTATTCCAGAGGTCGTATGCGTGCTTCAGTTTTGTGAGGGCTTCATAGAAGTTCCCGCCTACTTGAACCTCAAAAACTACGTTGGGATTGCTCTTTTGGAGTTTTTTCCATGCAACGTCTAATCTCATGCCGTCTATGGGGTATTCCGTCGCTGATACTAGATTTTTCATTTCGCCTAGGCGATGGATTAAGTCTCTGGTCGCGTTATGATCAGGTGTTTTTATTTCTTTAGTTGTGAGAGCGTGAGTTGATGTGGGGGTGATGGTGATCTCATCTGGACCTGGGCTTTCGATTATGAGTTGTGAGCCTTGTATGATGGCGAATTCGGTGAAGACTTCTTTTCCGAGCCAAAGGCGTTGAAGTTTATCAAACCTACGTTCTACCTGCTTGTTGCCTATGCGCACTTTTACTTGTCTCGACGTTTGTTGCGTCATTTCCTTTATGGCGATGTATAGATATGCGTATTGTGCTTCAGATTTCTGGACGACTTTTTGAACCTGCTTAGACATCTGGCAGCTTCCAGCCCTGCTTCTTGCGTTCGATAATCAGCTCTCTTGTTTCAGGTTTCGTTAGTGCATATTCGATGTGTCGGCATTCGTCTGATTCGCATTCTCCGCACTTGATGCCTTTTGGCGAGATGTAGATTTGGACGGATTTCTTGAGGTCACGATCATATAACAGGGGCCCCTTTTCGTTTGCGTTTATGTCAAGTAATGCTATTCTGCCCGGGAATATGCCTAGCTCATTAAATCTTATGCGAATTGCGTCTGACACGAAATCAGCTATGCTTGAGTAGTTGGCTTCTGGGGTTTGCTTGATGAATTTTTCAACTGCGGTTATGAGCTCCTTTGGGAGGCTGACTCCGCGATATTTCGCTGGGGGCATATGTCACCTATGAAGCATTGTTTAGACACGCAAATATAAAAATATCTGATTGTACGCGAGCAGGCTATGTTAGTTTTCTACTTTATCAGTGACTCAAGTCTTTTAAGGTAAAATGGTACAGTATAAGAAAGTTAGTACGGGTGAAGTATCATGGAAAGAGACTATAGAACAGTAAGCTTGCCAAAAGCTCTCGTGGATATCGTTCAACAGCTCATAGAGAACTCAGGCACGTACAAGAGCATTGCACAATTTGTTGCTGAAGCAACTAGGCTTCGGGTTGAGGAGCTGTCAAAGGCAAAGGAGGGCTTAGCATGAATGATTCTTCCAGAATTCTTGCGGATCTGGCGCGGGAGGTTCGTAGGGCCCTCAATCCAAGGAAGGCACGGAGAGGTAAGCATGACGGACTTTGATAAGTTTACGGTTGAGATCACGACTAAAACTGGTATTCATGTTGTTGTTGAGGCTGCGGAGCCCCTGGACGTCCTGTATCTCAGCAAGAAGGTGATTCTGGCCTTGCGAGAGTGGCGTGACGCTGAGCTGTTGGTCAAGATGAGGTAGGTCGTAAATGGCTAGTCCTAGTCCTATTTTTCTTGAAAGGAAAGTCCGCTTGACGCCAAGTGAAGAGGTTGCTTGGGAGTGCATCCGACGGAAGATGGCTGTGAATCTGCAAGTCGAGTTTAGTGCTGATGATCTTCGGGATTGGAATATCGTGGAAATGCTGCCTGGTGAACGGTCGAAAATCATTGGTATACTTCTCTTCAAACTGCTGCAGCTTGACAAGATCAAGAAAGTGCGGATGATCCCCAGCTCAGAACCGAGTAACCATTTTCGCAGAATCTGGGTCTACGAGCCGAAGTATCCGTAGGGCGGATGACTTATGTCTGAGGAAGCTATAAAACTTGTCCGTTGTCCTGTAGATGCGCAGTGTGCATCTCCTGAGTGCAAGAGACCTCTGCCGTTCGGGACATGGGTCTATTTTAATCCCGTGTCTGAAGAGGCCATTTGCCCTGAATGCGCTGTGAAGAGGGGTTGGTCCTCAAAGCAGCGGGTTATGCAGCTAATCACAGCCTTAGAGCTTCGGGAGGACATCAAAACCCTGAAAGTAGAGCGTAAGATCGCTGCTGACGCCCTGTTTCTGGTGAAGAAGACGCTGGATCTGCATAGGCTTGGCGAAAGAGATCTCGAGCTCGAGCAGCAGATTATGAAGTTGATGAATACGGTACGGGATTATCTTCAGCATTGTGCATCGGAGCCTGAGAAGGATGGGTTACAGAAAATATCATCTGCAATACAGGAGTGCCAGGAGCTGCAGAGGGAAGTGCGTGAGGCCGTGCATAATCGTTTGTTTCTGGTTGAAAAGGATGAAGTGAAGTTGAAGAGGGTTCTGGAAAAATGCGAAACTCAGCACTAAAGGAGAGCTAGACATGGTGACTTTTGCGGAGTTGCAGGGGCGTTTTCCAACCAAGAATGTTACTCCCTGGGGTGACGTTGTTATTGTTCCTGGAACAGAGTTTGATCCGGACTGGGAGGATCCTCTCTGTGAAGAGGGTTGCAAGGTTTTCATGGCTGATCTCGGCGGTAAGGCTGTCACGTTGGTGAAGCCCAAGAAAGTTATCGAGGCAACAGGATCTGAGATCTTAGCAGACGCCGATCCCAAAGTGGAACGTGTTAGGGGCGGTTGGACCGAGGCTGAAGATCAGCTTCTCATTAAGTTGTGGAACCAGAAAAATAATGCAGTTCAGATAACCGCCAAGTTCCCTAAGCGCACCGAACCTGCAATCAGGATGCGCCTAAAACATTTGCAGGAGACCAATCTGATTAAGCGTCGATGGATCAAGAGGCGCAAGAGTCCACCTCCTGAACCAGAGCGGAAGCCTCAGCTCGAACACCCGCCTGAAGCTTCACCAGTGCATGCACCTGTGCCTTCGCCATCTCCCATTCAAGGGCGTGAAAGCCAGGAAGATCCGCGCATAACAAAGATCATTGAGACGTTAGGTGCACTTACGGATCTTGTAGATAAAGTTGGCTGCGCCCTTCTAATGCAAGGCCTTGAAATCAAGCAACATAAAGGCGAATTAGTGATTCAGCCAGGCTTATTGATCCACTATGCAAACGCCTTGCTAGAAGATGGCAAGGAATTCCGTGAAAGATTCCGTGCGAAGGTGAAGAAGCTCCTGGAGGCCTCTTCTTGAGTTCTCGTCATGACTGGACTGCGCCAAAGCCGAAGTGGGCGAAGAAACTTAACATCTTCCATTTTATCGAGCGCGCTCCCTGTCCCTACTGTCCGCCTAACTCTCGAACTTTTCCCACAAACCTGTCGCTGGCCAGGCACGTTTTGCAGGAGCATAACTGGAATAAACAAGAGCCAAAGGAGGCTTCGTGTTGACTTCTCCTGAAATTACCCTTGGTAAGTACATGGTTGCTCGTCTCCTCGAAACTAAGCCCAGAACGGCGGTTTATGGAGTCTTCTCCAAGCATCACGGAGATAGACTTGGAACAATCAAATGGTTTAGTCCTTGGAGACAATACTGCTTCTTTGCTACGGATGTGGCGGTTTTCAGTTTAGGATGCTTTCAGGACCTTGAGAAGTTTCTAGCCGCTCTTAACAAGGCGAAGAAGAAGGAGGCCTGCGAGTGAAGTGGCGGTTTTGGCAAAAGCATGAACGAGATTTGGGGGAAACTACCCTTACTGTGACCCTGCAGAACCTGACTGAAGGTAAGATATTTTACGTTAGGGCGCCTTCGCCGGAGAAGGCTTTGGAGCTTATCGAGAAACTTCGAGAGGAGGTCTCGAGCTGAGGTTTTGTCCCCAGTGTGGCTATGAGGATCCTGTTTGCTGGCATAGTTACAGGTGGATAACGGATATGGATATGACGAGGTTTCATGATTTTGTGCAGGAATATCCGCAGTGGGCGGATCTCGAGCCTGGACAGATTATTGAAGATAGCAGCTGCTTCTATCGTCGTAGCGGTAAACGTAATGGTGGCGCTTTCGTGTTGCGATGGCCTAAGCTTCTAGGCAAAAACTATTACAAGTCACGGTTTTTCGAGCGTTTCAAAGCCAAACGTACGTATAGTCCTGTTCTGGGACAGAAACAACTCGAGATCCAGGTCTTAGCATGACTGAAAAGCAAGTGAAAACAAGTGAAAACAATCGCCATCCAAAGTGTAGTTCAGAAACTATGGCCTTTCAGATGCACGGCGTTTTTGCGGACTTCACAGTCCATCAGGAAGTGTATAAGGCTGCAATGGATAAGTGGCCAAGGAAAGTAAAGATTAATCATCAGATCTTGCCCTTTCACGTTCTAAGTTTTCGTGGACGTAGGGTATCTGTGCGTATATTTCCAAATGGAAAGGTGCATTTTACCATTGCTGCTAGTCAGAATCCTATTGATTATCCCTTCGTTAATGCTGCTTTCAACCTCATCCTCCGCAAGTTGAGAGAAATATGTGTGTTAGATGATCATTCAATAGCTTTTCACGTGACTAGGGCTGACGTTCATGTAGACTTCTTGGCATTACCGAAGCTTTTTCCAGTCGTGCCTCTTCCAGACACTACAATTTCCATTCATAGAGTCAAAGTGGAATGTGATGGCCTTACAACGTTTCGTTATCGGGTCGAGGTTAGAGGTTCCTTTGACGAATCGATAACTACGTTAGCTCGTCTTCTCGGCGTCAAAAAATTCAGCATCTAGTTTTCAATACGAGGTAGAAAGCCCTGACAAATTCCAAAGCTCCAATCAATGTCGCGCAGAAATCTAACTGTGAGAATAGTGAGAATCACTCAATCGCCAAACAAGTCACTCAGGAATTAGAAGAAAACCCATTGCTTACGGCTAGGCCATTATGCAAAATCCTCGATCTTTCATACAGCAAGTACAGGGACTATGTAACTAATCTTAGGTCAAGATGGAAATCTAACTATCAAAGTGGGCGAGGCCTAAGTTGCCTAAAGTTTCATGGTGCTCGTGGTTTTGTGTATGTGGCTGGTGTTGATAGGGGTGTGGCTACGGGTGTTGGTTGGGTTGGGACGAGGGCTAGGAATGATATGCTTGTTTGGCGTGACGTACTTGGAAGGATGGAGTGGTTTGGGACTGGTCGAGTGAACTTGTGGATTAGGAAGCCTGCTAGTCGTGGTCGTGCTGTTCAGCTTTTCTGTAATGGTTTTACGAAGACGGGTTTGGTTAAGGAGATCGGTGAGTTGGAGAGATTTGTTGATACTTTGAGGTTCAAGGGTGCTACTGCCGTCTTGGATACTGGGGAACGTTTACCGTACGTGGTTATCGACTTATTCAAGCAGAGTAATGGTGTAAGGATTAAACTTGGAGATGATTCGCATCCGACTGGGGTTGAAGTCGAGTATTGTTTTCCCGATTGGGCCGAGCGGAGTGAGAGAAGGATCGAGGAGTTGACTGGGGCCCTGAAAAAACTGTTGACTGTAGAGGGCTCGGAAAGTTTGGGGCCTGAGCAGAGGAGGATGCCTGACTATGTTTCTTAAGCGTGTTCAGCGTATGTATCGGGTTTCTGATCCTGAGCTTGGGTTGGCTTTGAAGCGGATTATTGGTCAAGTGCTCATTGGGGTTACGCGGGATCGGGATGGCACGTTTCTGCTTCACTTTGCGGATTGGGTGATTTTTGTTAAGGATCCGTTTCCGAGTCCCATTATTGAGCGTGTTAGCGTAGGGGAGAAAGCCTAATTATGTCCGTGAAAGGGTGTTCAAAGGCCCTTTTTGGGGGTAGTGTGGGGTATGGTGAAAGTCCATGCTTTTCACGATCATGCCTTTCGTGGTCTGTTGATGTAGACTGCTTGGGGGTAGAGTTGCATGGTGTTGATGTTGGCGAATCATGGGAGTGTGCAGGTTAGCATGGAAAGCTCTGGTGAAATCATCATGGAAAGCGTGAAAAAGCGTTCGCAGGAGGCGAAAAGGGGCCGAATAAAGTACACTTTGCAGTTACTCAAGGAAATGCACAGGGATTTGGAGGAGGTGAAGCTTATGCAGCGAACTATCTGCGCTGGCCTGAAGGGTTTATTCAATTTTAAGAAGCCGATGATCGAGGAAAAGGCTTGTGCGGATGAGGTTGACAGAGAGATCCTTTCTTGTCTTTATGAGGCTGGGTCTGCGGGTTTGCTGCCGAAGGATCTTGTTGCTCGGTTGGGCGGCTATAATGTTTCGAGGCATAAGGTTAGCCGGCGTATCGTCCGGATGAATAAGCGCTTGCTTCAGGAGGTTGGTGAATCCGTGGCTGAGAAGCGGGGCTGGCATTGGGCTCTCACGGGCTTCGCGTTTAAAGTGTGGAATGAGGAAGAGGAGGAGTCTGATTGAAGAGAGTTAAGACTTGTGTTGGTTGCCAGAAGCTTTGCATGAAAGCAACAGTTCCTGATACTAGGCATCCGGCGTTTCGGATTGTAAAATATTATTGCATTAAGGCTCTTCAGCGGGGTGTGGATGGCGTGTTTCGTTGGCCTACGTTGAGTTTGGAGCCGATGGCTGCGTGTCCAGATTTCAGGTTGCTGGGTGATTATTGCAGGTGGAAGCATACGGTTGAGCCTTTGGGGTGATGAAATGGTGAAGGCTGATCCTAACAGTAAGCGGCAGGAGCGGATAGAGTTGCTCGTGCGGGCGTTTCGGGAAATAGGAGATTTGGATACTATAGATCCTTTGCTGCGTAGGGCAAGATGGCTTTTTCCGTTTGTTCGGGATGCAACTTTGAGATCTTATGCGACTGCTGCTTTGCGAATATTGAATTCAGAGGAGGCTGAAAAGAAATGAGCTACATCTATTTTGAAGAAACAACACCCAATCCAAAGACAAAGGTTTGGAATGTGCGAAACAAACAAGATGATACGTTGCTGGGGCAGATTCGATGGTTCTCAAGATGGCGATGCTACGGATTTTATTCTGGGCAGGATATGATTTTTGAAAAGGTTTGCCTTCGTGACATTGCTACTTTCTGTGAGCGCGAAACATTCGTTCATAGAAACTTGAAAAGGGCTGAAAAGAAATGAGAAAGAAAGAGTCTAAAGATGAAGACGAGTTTGAGCCAGACGATGAGGGCGAGTTTCGCATCATAGAAAAGAGAGAAGATGACGATAACAAAGACTAAGCCTATTGAATCACAGCAAGAGGAGATCAAGAAACGTATGGAGGAGGATGAATAGGCCACTAAGTAAGTGTCGGTTTTGCGGTAAGAGGGTTCCGAATCCTTATCGGCCTTATCATGAAAAGGTTTTGTGTAGGGAGATGAAGCGGAGAAAGGGTTTGCTGTGGCTTGACGAGTTGCCAAAGGTTAAGCTGAGGGAAGAAGATCCTGTTGACCTGAAGCAGCAGAAGCTACTGAAATTTCTCTAGCTCCTCGATCTTTCCTTCGTACTTCTGCTTCGGTGCGTAGCGTATCTCTCGAGCGCGTTTTTGATGGTGTTTTTCCATGAGTTTTTGTGCGCTCGAGTGAATTGCGAATTAGGGCTTCGAATCTAGCATCGTAAACCTTTTATCTCAAGTCTTCTTACAGATTCACAACGGCAGTTAGGGAAGGCAGCAGAATCGCCAGACGAACCCTAACTGCCTGGTTGTTTGCTGTTTTCTCTAACCGTGCCCAAAGAATAAAGGGTCTGGCTAAGGTTTGCCTCGGCATCCTGATTTCACGCAGATTCTAGCGAAAATGAGGAAGCAGTATGGCGATAAGAAAGGTCAAGCTGTCTATTATTCGTGGATTAACAAGAATAAGCTGGATGATTCTAAGCCTCTTCCCAAGGATTTTCATGAGCATGTGCAACTATTAACGCCCTTGATTGTAACGGAAAGTCTCTTGGATAAGCCTCTGAAGATTCATGGGATCGCTATTGCTGCTGGCGTAAGTCGAAATGATATGATCTATCTGCCTGAAGTGCTGCAAACTCTTGCTGATGGGCTGGTTGGCGCTCCGATCTATATCGAACATGTTCGAGTTGGCGATGCGATTGGGAAAGTGACGAAGACTGAGTTTGATCGTGAAGCTGAAATCGTCTTCTTTGATGGTGAAATTTACGACGCTGATAATGCCGACAAGCTTCGCAAGGGCTTGATTCAGCATGTAAGCGTCGGGTATGACTATACGATTGCGGATAGTTTTCTGGTTGATGGAAATCTTGTTCCTCTCGACATGCAAGAGCCGGAGCTGAGTCTTGTTGCGGTGCCAGGTGTTCCCGAAGCGAATGTGAGTGTGATGGAGAGGATGCAGGAAGCGCTTTTACGGCATAGCCAGGCGAAGGAGGAGAAAAAAAGGTTGAGTGTTGAAGAAACAATTATTGAATCTGTCAAGCCCCTGATCACTGAAGCAGTAGATAGGCTTGACAGTAAAGTGCGGATGGACTTCCAGGAGAGCTTGGAGGCCCAGAAAAGAGAATTCCAAGAGGCTGAAAAACGGCTTGTTGCAATCGAAGAGCGGTTGAAGAAGGTTGGTGAGCTCGAGGAGTCATCTCGGAAGTTGAATGATGATTTTCAGGCAACAAAAGTAGGCTTATCTAAGTCTGTTGAATCTGTAGCCGAGGCCCTGAAAGCTGTTCCATCCACTATTCAAGTAGCAGCTGACAAGATCCAAGAGAAAGTGAAAGAGGTTGAAGCTCTAGTAGGGCTGGCGAATTCTCGGGTTGATTCTTTGGGTGAGGGTCTGAAAGCTGTTCCCTCTTCAATTCAAGTTGCAGCTGATAAGATCTCCGAAAAGGTGAAGGAAGTTGAAACTCTAGCTGGCCTAGCGAATTCCCGCGTCGATAACCATCTTGCTGAGGCTGTGTGGACTAGGCGGATGATTGATTCTCTACCTGATTCGGCTTTTGCTGTCGTGCTGCCAGGAGGCAAGAAAGACGGGGAAAGTAAGACGGTTCCAAGGAGTTCGCGTATGCTTCCGCATCACGGGTCGGGTGGGGATCTTGATCTTGCTCATCTTCGGAATGCTTTGGCTAGGCTTCCGCAGGCGAAGATTTCTGGTGAGGCGAGGGCTGAGGCTAAGAAGCATTTGTGCGGTCATGCGAAAGAGGCTGGATTATCGAGTGACGTCTGCAATGTCGGCGAAAGCGTTGGGAGAGATGCTATTTCTGTTGCTGAGCTGGCTGAGAATTTGGAGGATCAGCTTGTCGGGCTTACGGATTGCCTTGAAGACGTGAGATCGGCGAATCTTGTGTTTGCTGAGGAATTCAAAGCTGCGAAAAAGCAGATTGAGACTCTTGGTTCAGGGGTTGAATCTCTGCAGAACCAGTTTGAAGAGACGAAGAAGGTGGCTGAGTCTCTTAGGCAGCCTGCGATTTCGAAGGAGGAATCCAAGAATCAGGGCCCTATGGGTGTCGTGGATCCTGGTGAGCCGGAGCCATTTGACCTGAAAACTGCTAGTTTACGTGAATGCTTGGGGAGGCGAAAAAGTGTCTAAAAAGCCAACGAAGCCGAAGGCGAAGACTGCAAAGAAGGTGAAGTCTTGAGCAAGGATAACACGGCGAGCCTGGAGAAGAAGGTCGCTATTTTGGATAAACGTGTTGAAGCCTTGACTCGGATTGTCAAGTGCCTTGCAGCGGGTTATCCGGCTGAGATGTTGAAGGCGCTTGACTAAGTCAGATTCATGCTTTTAGCATGATAGAAAATCGAGAAAAAGTAGAGAAAAAAGAATGGAGGAAAAGGAAAGATGGTCTATGTTGACAATTACCCACAGACGGATGGCTTAGTTTCTGAGCGGGGCATTTGGAGTTTCAAGCCTGGCGCAGCCATTACAAAGGGAATGACAGTGTATCTAAGCGGAACAGACACGGTTCTCAAAGTCGCAACCGGCAGTGAGGCTCTCGTGGTTGGCGTTGCTTTGGAAGATGCTTCAGCAGCAGACACGCCAGCATACATCAGTGTTGCGTTGAAGGGTAGTGGCAAAATCGTGAAATGCGCGATCGGTGAGGCAGTGAACAAGGGCAAACTTGTGATTGCTATGGACGGTGGCAAGGTTGGCAATTGGCCTGCATCGCCAGCGATAGGTGATATGCCGAAGGTCGTTGGCAAGGCACTACAGGAAGGCGCTGCTGATACTGACGAGATCCTTGTTGCTCTTTGTTAGGAGATATGACGATGAGAGCAGAAAGATTTTCGCGTGTAACGGAAAGTAAAGCAGTACACAGACTTTACGAAAGCCTGAAGATTGATCCTTACTGCAAGCCAGCAAACGTTCTACGTGAAGAGTTAAACAGGAAACTCAGTAACGAGCAGAAGCGGGCAAACCTGAAAGAGATCCTTGGCTCCGACGATGGCTCGGCAGTTGCGAAAGTTCTTGACATTATCTTCGCTGCGGTGTATCCGAATTACATTGGCAGAAACCTTATGCGCGTGACAACTGTAAACAAGAGTCCGCTGAAGGTTCCGCAGACTGCGAAGAATAAGGCTTCAAAACTCGGTCAATATGGGGAAATCCCAATCGGCGAAGAAGCCTTGTCATTCACAAATATAACATGCGATCTTTGGGGTTTGAGGCCAGCGATTAGCAAGAGCATGATGGAGGACGAAGAGTTTGATGTTATGCAGATGCAGCTTGAGGGCGCAGCTAAAGCGATGGCGGAAGCGGAGAATCTGGAAATAATCACGAAGATGGAGGCAATATCCTCGCCACAGACTAAAACTTACGCCACGAGCCAATATGCTACTCTTCTGGGCGGAATTAGCAATGTTGAAGACGATGGCTACAATCCGAATGTCATTGCGATTAATCCTGCAGATAAGGCGAAGCTGCTTGGAGACTCGACAGTTGCAAGTGCCCTCGCTTACGGGGGACAACTAATCAATGGTATGCCTAGCCAAATCAGCATTCTCGGCCTCAAACTCTTCGTGTGCACTGACGTAACAGCAGGAAACTATTGGATCATTGATAATGCTGAACTTGGTATCTTGGCTTTGCGTAGGGATATCACGATTGATGACTTTGAGGATCCTCAGCACGATCTTGCGGGTGCGGTGCTTACGAGCCGTTTCGGCGTGGGTATGATAAACAAGCTTGCCAGTTGCAAGACTGCTACGGCTTAGGCTATCCGGCTTTTTATTGTGTGCCTGTGACCCAGCCGGCGGGTGAGGCACGCTTCAAAACGTTTTTTCAAGTTGAGTAATGGAGAACGATTCATGGTTCGGAGTCCTCGTGGATCTGCCTCTTGCCCTGAATGTAGAAGGGTTTACTATGGTTTTGTAGGGCAGACTATCGAGTGTGACTGTTACAGGCGATGCCTTTCTTGTGGATCGCTTATGGTTCCTTTCACGCAGAGTCCTGTTTCAGCGTTTTATCAGGGTGAACTTAAGATTCTATTTGAGTGTCCAAGCTGCCATGCTCGTAGCAGCCGATCAGCGATAATGCTGGTGGTTGGATGAGTATTCTTGCTAGGCTGGTTGAGGCAGTTCGAGAGAAGGTTTCGAGAGCTCAGGGGCTTGTTCTTCCTGCTTGGAGCGAAAAGCGGGACATTTACTTTCCGATCAGCAACTCGGTAATAGTTAATCTCTACAAGGCGGATCCTGCGGCTAGGGCTGCGGTTGACTTTCTGGCGGATCAGGCTGTCGGCATGGGCTTCTACACAACGGCCAAGGTTCCGCGAGCCAAGAAAATCATTGATGAATTCTGCGAGCAGGTGAATATGGATCTGCTCTTGCAGCAGACAGCCCGTGAAGTCATTGCAGGCGGAAACAGTTTCTGGGAGAAAGTGACTCCTCAAAGCCTAGATGAACTGCATATTCTTCCGTTGACAAGCATGCAGAGTATAACTCGCACGAAATACGGTGAGATCCTAGGTTATAATCAGGGCGCCACTTACGGCGGTGGTAAGCTTCCTCCTGAACGCATTATTCATTTTGCCTGGAACCGTGTTGACACTGAGCCAACAGGCTTCGGGATTCTGAGTACTCTTGCTTCTCCTCTTCAAACGGGCGGTGAAAGTCGGCCTTCGATGGCGACGATTAAGGCTGGCGTCGAGAAGAGCATGTTCAAGATCTTCAAAAAATACGCGGGCCCTAACGAGTTGTGGAATTTTCCGAAGCTGAAAGAAGAGAGACTGAGGGCGACTCGAAGTGAAGTTCTCGCTATTCCAGAAGAGGGTTCACGGTTTGTCACGAATGCTGAAAGCGCCAGCGTTCAGGTCATTGCAACTGATCCGAGAGCAAAATTCGACAGTTACATCGACTACTTGAATGATGAGTATATTCTGGGCCTTCAGACGCCTCTTGTCAAATTGTTTACGGCGCCAGGCTTCACGGAGGCCTCAGCGAATTCCGCCCTTGCAATAGCGGAAAGAAAGGTTGTTGCTCTTCAACGGTTTTTCAAGAGGACTATCGAGTTTGAGGTTTTTGATCTTGTTCTTGAGCAAGCGGGTTTGAGTCCTCTTCGGGCTGAGGTTAGGCTGAATTGGGGCATGCCTGAACGTCTGGATGCGACTTGCGCGGATATCATTAACGCGACGACAAGCGGGATCGTCGAGATTCCTGAGGCTCGTGCGATGCTGAAAGAGATGGGATGGCGTATCGAGGAGGCTGACGTCAACCAGGCGTCGACGCCATCTGAAGATGCTAACTCGAAGATTTTGAAGGCACTCCAGGGAGGTGAGAACTAGATGGATTATGTGATGATTCTCATGGGGATTCTTGGAGCTGCTTTCTACGCGCTGCTTGGCTACTCGGCGCAGGATAAGCCGTTTGATGCGAAGAAGTTTCTGACAACCTTCGTGATAGGCACATTCCTGTCCTTGGGTCTGGATCTTACGGGCATGAACTTCAACATTTACACGGCACTCGTGGGCCCAACAGCAATCACGGTTTGGCTGCAGAAGCTGATTGAAACAGGCGGAATCAAGGCGAAAGCTAAGGAGGCTTAGAGGATGGCAAGTGTGTCGGCTGAGGACGTGCGGAACTTGGTGAATCTGGCTGAGTCGGATATCAGCAACGAAAAGGTAGCTGGCTTCATCGAGCAGGCTGGCGGAGAGGTCAGCACCGAAGTCGGCGTGTCTGTGGATCCTGCTAACTGTTCGGCAGGCCAGGCAGCAGCTGTGAGGATTCTGGCTGCCTTGTATTGTCTCTCTTCGGTGACGGGTGGGGCGGGATCTGGCGAGAGTTTCCAGATTGGTGACTTGCGAGTGGATAGTCAGGTTAGCACTTCACAGAGGTCAACCCTTTTCGAGATCTTGAAAGAGAGGCTGAACAAGATCCTGGAGCAGCTGAATGAGCCGAACGTGCTGAGGTCCTGAGAATGAGTGAAGTTTATGGGGCTATTTGGGGAACGGCGAAGTGGGGTCAGTTCCGTTGGGGCGTCGGGGTTGTTCCTATCCTCTTGGATAGGATATTCACGAAGATCAAGTCTCTTCTAGGCGGAACCCTAGACCTCTCCTGGAACGAAAGAAGCAAGATAGGAGTTGACGGAGAGACGGGTATGCCCGTATTCTCTTGGGCAGCGAAGACGATTCAAGGTTATGTTCAATCTCAGCCTCTTGACGCTGAATACACGGCGCCAGGAGTGATTCCTGTTGAGCGTTTGCGGATCTATTGCCTTGATGGCGTGAAGCATCTTGATCGTTTCACGTGGCAGGGTCATGACTATGAGGTTTGCCAGGCTCCAAAGGAAGTCTGGGTCGGTAATGTGTTTATCTGTAGAATATGCGTAGCAGAGAGGTTGAAAGATTGACAAGCTATCCGAATGTGATTAGCACGGGAGATCTCGCAGATCCCGCATACATTAACGATTTAGTCACGGATCTAGCGAGCCATAAAGCTAGTTCTCTTCTCCATAAGTCTCTTCCGAAGTATCGTGTGGGCTCAGATTTCGAGTATGCGTCTGTTCAGGCTGCTCTTGATGCGATGACGGCTGCTGGCGGATGCGTGGAGATCGACGCTGAAACCTTGCAGAATCTTAGCGCGCCAATAACAGTTTCAAAAAGCAAAGTCTGGATTAAAGGGCAAGGTTTCCTGAATACTGTCTTGCAGGGAAAAGGCATCAGTATAGGCGCTGATGTGTCACGCATACGAATTAGCGATCTTTGCATCCTTGGAAATGACATTAATAATGATGTGGGAATTCAGCAGATCCCCACTGGTGACAACGTTGCCATCGCTGAGTTTGACCATCTCCATCTAACAAACTTGAACAAGGGCATAGAGCTAGGCGCATCAGGTGGGGTTTTAAGTGTCACGGATACGAGGATTCACGATGTTTTCTGCGAAGATAACAACATGGATCTGGACTTGCTTTACAACAAGTACACGACTTACATTCGGAACTGCCACTTTTACGGTGCGAAGTGGCTGCCGATCCGGTTTGGCACTGAAATGTGGGTAACGATGGATCAATTCACGATCAGCACAAGCCTTGACGGACCCCTTATCAGTCTCAGTCAACCATTCGGAGGGGTTATTCAGAATGGATGGCTCGAAAACAACAAGACGACAGGTGACGTAACGCCACGTGACATAAGCATCTCAGGGGTGATGGCTGGATCTATGGCTTTCAAGAGCCTGAAGATCAATCAGAGCAGAGCGAAGGATATGGTTCTCATTGAGAATAACGCTAACTGCAGCTTTGAAGAGTGTTGGTTCTCTGGGCCTAGTGGCTCCTATGGGCTAGCTATAGCAGCATCAGGTGGAATGGCGTACATGCAGAAATGCAGGCGTTATCCGCTTGCTGACGTTACATTGTGGAGAAAGGAAGCTGGTACAGTTGTTGAGGTTGGTAGACAGGAAGATGATGGAATAGACCTCAGAGGAGGAGATGGCGTTTACCTTGGTGTTGGTGTTATCGCTTCGCTGCCAAGTGCTTCTGCTGCTTACAGGGGAATGGTGATTCGGACTGAGGGCACCCCGGATAAGATCTTCTGTTGCCTGAAGAATTCTGATGGATCTTACAGTTGGGTCCAGGTGGGAGCAGGAGCATGACCCAGACAATGCAGGACCCGAAGGCCACTCTCCTCGATATTATCAAGTCGAATTTGAAAGTCACAAAAGACGATGGCACAACACAAGCGAAGATTGATGTTTGCTATGCTTTTCCCGAAGAGGAGCTGCCGAAACGTCTTGACGACAATGATATAATCGTCACTCTGGCGAGAGAAAGCGAGATTGTTGTCCCTCTTGGAATGGCTACTACGCAAAAGAAGTATGTTGCCACGTACAATATCTGCATTTCAACGAAAGATAAAACGGGGGCATCCGGGGAGAAGTTGCGGTTTAAGGCTACGACTTTTCTGAAGGAATTGTGGCGGGAGATCGAGATCCATCACCCAGGAGTCGAGCTTTCTCGAATCAAGAAGGTGAACGAGAGAGATGGCGATAGAGTGGGCTCCCCGACTCTGTTTCAAACAACTCAGAAAATTGAGGTCACATACTATGGAGGCTAGAAAGTGAGTTTCTTTGGCTATGAGGATGCGAAAGTCTATCACGTGGACGAGGTAGTTTATGGGCAACTGCCTGGTTCGCCGGCTATGAATGCCTACGGAATTCAGGAAGGCATCGAGGTAAGTGTGGATCCTAGTTTGCTGAAGCTGAGAGGTTGTGGGGGAGTCGACGTCCAGAGCCTTCGGCCAGCAATGAAACTCTTTGACTTGGCTATCACATTCAAGTTGTGGAAGACAAATCCGTTTTATTACTTGCAGTACATTGAGAATCAGACGAAAAGCTGCTGCCTCGAGGTTCTGAGCCAAGAGGGATCCAGCTACCTCTCTTTTCTGCTGAAGGGCGTGAAAGGCAACAAGGTAACTGTGAAATGCGCTTATGGTGAAGAGGCAACGTTCACAGCGAGCTTCCTCGCTCAGAGCCTTGTTACGGCAGTAGCTAAACAGGGAGTTACCTATGATGAGCAGCCTGGCGGTGTGGGCGAGGCTTTCTTGTGGCCTTTGGATTTTACGGATATGCCCGTGAAGAAAGGTACAGCTGAGATCTCGAATCTTCATAGCGTAGAGTGGACTCTAAACAACAATTACAAGCGAGTAGGCGTTATCACAAGTACGGCACCGGATATTCTGAAGGCAATCCAGAAGGGAGCTAGAGAGCTCAGTGGCGTCTTAGGGGTCTTCTGCCAGGACAAAAGTGAAGTTGACGAGATCTTGGCTGACACGGATTTCACTTTGCGATTCAAATTGGGAACTGCGGGAGCCACGAATGGCGCGTGGGTCTGGAACTTCTACGGTTGCAAGTGGGACAAGGCCTCGCTGTCAGTCAAGTTAAGTGCTGATCTTCCGAATGTGATTAGCCTTCCTTGGACTGCTAAAACCTACTTGTGCGCCAATGAGGCGTGGTAAATGCGAACTGTAATAGTCCAGATCGGAGAGGAATACGGGTCTGAATTTCAGGGTACATACAAGTTTAAGGAGATCTGTGTTGCGAAGAAGGCTGGCATCTGGAAGAGGCATGTGAAAACGCATCCTCTCTCTGGCGAGATAATCTCAAGCGACGACGTTGGCTATCAGGGCGAGCTCGTGCTTGCGAGTATGATTCAGCAGCCTAGCGGGAATCCGATTTCGCTTTCTCGGTGGTCGCTTGAGGATGATGAGAAGGGCATGCCGAGTAAGCTGGCTGACATCCTCTCTCGTGCGGTCAATCGGCTGAATGGTGTTGCCTCTGACGAAGCGGCTTTTTTAGGAGGGTCGTCCGGAAAAGCATGAAAGCGCCCGTCTCGAACCCTGATTTTGCGGAATTTCGGCTTTGCCAGGAGTTCAAGTGCCTGCCAAGTGCTCTAGGCAAGGAGAAGGCTCGTAAGATCGAGAAGTTCACCATCTTCCTTGCTGAGATCGATAAGATAGCGAAGGAAGAGCAGGATAAACTGAAGAATCAATTTGGGCGTTGGAGGTAAAGATGTGGCTTTCGATTTGCAGGTTGACGTTTACGGTGCGCAGGAGATAATCGCTGGCTTTGAAGGGTTCGGCTCAGACCTAGAAAGATACGTTTACGACAAGATTTTGCAGTGGGCTGAGATGGTGCGGCAGGAGGCTGAGTTTATTGTTCCGGTCCGATCGGGGTTTCTGCGATCGACGATTTTCGTGGAAGTAGAGGGTTGGGTCGCAAAGTTCGGGGCTTATGCACCTTACGCGGCGTTTGTGGAGAAGGGTACGCGGCGGATAATGGCCAGGCCTTTCATTGAGCCTGCTGTGCAAAGGTTTCTTCCTGAGCTTGAAAACTTGATTTTGAGTGCGATTGATGAGGCGAAAGTGAGGGCGGGATTTCAATAGCATTTCGTGAAATTAACATTATGGTTCGGGCTGAGAACCGAGCTACATTCGCTTTTCGAGCTATCGGCAGCGACATCATCCAGTTGGGTAATAGTTTCGGTTTGCTTGACTCTTCAATGGGGAGGGCTGCATCTGCATTCATGACGACCATTCACCTACTCATTTCTCTCAAAGCTGTTATGGATGGGGCTGCGGTTGCTCAGGCTGCTCATGCTGCTGCTACTGCAGGATCCGCTGTTGCTCAGACTGGTGCAGCGACGGCTACGGTGATGAATACGACTGCTTTAGGGGCTTACACGACGACTGCGACGGTGGCTACGGGTGCGACTCATAGCCTTAGTGTTGCCTTGAACAGTCTTGGAGGGCCCATCGGGCTGATTATCGGGATCGCTACGGCGATTGGGGCTTTGGCTTGGGCGACGAATCAGGCTGCTTCAGCGCAGAGATCGCTTAATGATGCCACAGACAAATACAGTGGGCGGAATCTGCCGACTATTCTGCGGGCTATGACGAAAGAAGAAGCTGACTTACTGAGACAAGGAGTGGAAACACCATGAGTGTTGCGGATCCAACGGCTACTGTGGTTTTTGGCGGATACACGATTCCTCTTGCCGACATAGAGGAGCTTCATGTTCACTATGGCTACACAAAAGAGATCTCCAGTTTTCGGGCCCTCTTGGATAACAGTGACAAAAAATACAGTATTGGCGAAACAAACGAGATTCTGAAGGCTGCTGCGGCTCTGATTAGCATTGGCAGAGGAGCCAATGTTCCTGATATTCTCAAGGGTCGTGTTGAAGACAGACAATTCCTCGTCAAACCTTATAGTCACTTACTTGAAATCACGGGTCGATGTGATGGTGAAAAGCTATTTAGAAGGAATGTCACCAAATCCTATCGAGACATGAAGGGCGAAGACATTGTCATTGATATCTTGGACAATTTCGCTGGCCTCGAGCACAAGCGGGCAGGATACGAGTTTGTCGCCGACACGGATACGACTTATACGAGGCTCGAATACGACGACACTCCGGCTTGGGACATCCTGCAGTACATCGCCAAAACTGCGGATAAGGCTGGCGTGATTGGCTTTCAATTCTATATTGCTCCTGATGGTGTGTTCGAGTTTTGGCCTATAGGGCAAGGGACAAGTAGCCTGGACTTGACCGATAAGATCGAGTCAGCTCTCTTCAAGGACGGGATCAGCAAGATCCGAAATCGTATCAAGATCTATGGTGCGAAGACGAAGAGTTTTCCTTTGGGCCCTGATTCTGCTACGGAGAGCTTGACGGGTTGGACCGCAAATCATGGAACACTCAGCTTGGATGCTGTTACGAAGAGGCTTGGCTCATACGCTATCAAATGCAGTGTGGATTCGGGCGGTGGTAGATGTGACTTTTACTTCAGCCATTTGAGTCTGAAGCATTATTCGCATCTGCGATTCTACATCAAGGCTCTAGCAACTCTCATTAATGGTAAGATTCGGCTTTTGGCTCCGGATCAGAGCAACTATTTTGAAGCTGCTGCGCCAGAGTGTCTAGGGACAGATTTCTATAAGGCTGATTATCAGCTCGGCAGAAACGCGGAAATCGATAAGGATAATGGGGTTTGGACGGGTGTTGGTGCTCCAAGCTGGCTAGATCTGAGGGGTGTTTGGATTTACAGCCAGGAGTATGTGGCTGAAACAAGTGTGTGGGTTGACGGTGAATTCGGGTATGAGAATGGCAGCTACGTGAGTTTTGATAGCGGAACGGGCTTGGACTACGTGGAGGATATCCCAAGTCAGAATTTGTGGCAGCTTCGGGAATTCGCTGACACTGACGAAGAGCTAGCGAGTGATAATGAGTGTTTGCTCAGGGCCTATAGCCTTCTGGCGAATCTGAAGGATCCGCCGATGTATCTAACTATCAGCTCTTCGATTATTGATTATGGTGCTACTCCGGTCTTGCCAGGCAGAAAGATCGCTGTAACCTTGCCAAATGAGAATGTTGTCGGCAACTTTCGGATCTCTTCTGTGGATTATGACTTTTTCAGTGATCCTCTTCGCCTCGATATTTCTATGGAATTGGGCAGCGAAAGGCCTCGATATGCCGATTACATCTACGCGATGAAAGCGAAGGCCAGCAAGCTGACTAGGCTTAAAGGTGCTTTTCCATGATGCAACAGAAGGGGTTATGCAAGGCGCTTGTGATCCGTGATGATCGAGAAAGATTCAAGGATCTGGGTGACGTTCTTGCTGTTGCCAGGGCTGAGGGGAAGAAAGTGTTTAAGACAGATCAGAACATAAGAGTCATCCGAATATGGCATGACGTTGGTGTGGGCTGGATAGCGGTTATTTCGCTTCCAGAAGGCGGTTGTTCAACGGGTCAGGTGTAGACTTATGGAAAAGAATGAATGAATATAAGGGATAGGCTTGGACGGAAAGCTGTTTTCGAGCTGACAAAATTCAAGGATCCAGACGGCAAAATCGAGAAGCTTCTGCGTGCAGGCAAAAGCATAGAATCAGTTAAGCAACTCTTCCCCAGCAGATTCTTAAGCCAATCGCAATGGAAAGCGAATATTCGGACTGTTCCGATACCTCGGATCGCGCTGAACGAGGGCCTTGGAGAGCTTATTGACATTGCCTGTGGCATCGGCTCGCCGGTGAAGTGGGATAACACTAATGCACGTTTAGGCGTTGGCAATAGCAATACGGCTCCTGCTGCAACACAGACAGGTCTCTTGGGCGGAAGCAAGGCGTACAAGGGCATGGACAGCAGTTATCCCGCACGAGTTAGCCAGACAGCCGAATGGCGTGCAACCTTCGGGTCTTCTGAGGCTAACTTTGCTTGGGAAGAGTACACTGTTGTAAATGCTGCTGACGATTCTGGCAAGAACTTGAATCGTACCACTGCATCGAAGGGAACGAAAGTTGTCGGCGAAAGCTGGACTCTGAGCCTGAAAATAACCTTCAGCTAAAAATATCTCTCGAGGTCGGTGAATGCTATGTGTAGTGGTTTACGTGAACGTCTAGCCACTAGAGGGTTAGCGAAAGCTGTCATCATCCAGGCGAAACGGCAGATCGCTGAATTCGCTGTTACCTTGGATGTCAGAAACTTCTTTGTGAATCCTGATTGCCAGGAGCTCCAGGACATAGCCCTGAAGTTTTTCGGCTTGTCTGATGTGGATATGGCTGATGCATGTGCCCGTTGGGTCCGAGAAAACATCACCTACAAGGAAGATGAGCAATTCGACTTTTGGCAGTATCCCTCAGAGACTCTGGCAAGAAGGACGGGTGACTGTGAGGATGGCGCGATCTTGCTGGCGAACTTGTTTAGGGCCTGTGGTTGGGGTCCTGGCAGCGTATTCTTGCATGTTGCTGAGACTCCTATGGGCTTTCACGTGTTCGTGACGTTGAATGGTAAGTTGTTCGATTGGCCCTATCCCTCTTTTGCGGAGATCCCTTCGGATTGGGTTGAGTGGTATCGCTGGAACGCCAGGAACGCTTACACGAAGCCGGAGAATGTGCAAAAATGGGGGAGGGCGGTATGACTCAGCAATCAGAACGGAGATTTTCGCTGAAAATCGATGTGAACAAGCTGACTAAGTGGCAGTGGGGAGGATTAATGCTGATAGCGTGTATTCTCTCTGCTGGCTTGGCAGTTGGATCAAACACGTTCTTCATAACTGTGACGCTGGAGCAGCGGTTGCAGGCGCTAGAAGATCAAGTGAACATTCCCGTGAATAGTACTATTTCGGCGATGATGAAGGAAGCCAGCTACATCATTAGCAAGCATGGCGAATATACCTGTTTGATTAATGGTACAGACGATCGGGCAGGCAGGCTTGAATATTTCAGCACAGAGGCGCGTTCTGTCTTAAACAACGCCTATGGCAACTGTTCGGCTGGACAGAGCATCTTTCTCAGGGAAGGGCGATTTGTTTCTCATGGAGAAGTGACTTTGAAATCAAATGTCTCACTTCGCGGATCGGGTTATGGCACAATTCTTGATTTTTCAAATAGCACAGACCAGTATGCGCTGAATGGCGCTAACGTAGAAAATATAGAGATCTCAAATCTCAGGATTGTAGGAGCGAACAACGTAACTAAATGGCCCAACACTGCTATCGTCTGGAATGGAGTTGATGCAACTAGATATGGAAACCTTCTGGTTTCAAACGTTTGGTTCGAAGATTTCCTCAATGAATCGGCAGCTTGCATTTACGTCATGAAAACTAACGGCACGATTAGAGTGGAGAAATGCAACTTCAAGAGCATCTTCAGAGCTTTGGTGGTAATTGAATATACCAGAAACGTATGGTTCACAGACAACTTTGTGAATGGCTATAAGGTGCAGGGTGTTGATCTTGAGCCTGGCGAAGATGCACCAATCGAAAATCTCTATTTTGAGAGAAATACATTAATTTCAGACGCTTCCTCTGTGGATCATGTTGCCTTTAATCTGCAATTATCCCACTCAGGGTTGCAGAAGAACATCTATGTAGCACAGAACATCATAAACTGTAATGGCGTTGGCAGTGGCATTCGCATTACTAGAGGAAGGAACGTTCAATGCACAGGTAACATCATCACAAATGCCACGCAAACAAATGCATTTGGAATAACTCTCAGAGGAAGCAACAATACTCTAGTCCAAGGCAACACTGCTGAATTCTGTTACTACGGCATCAAAGAGGAAAACTATGACGCATATCTGGCTGGCTACAATGACATTACGCATAACATCTTGAAATCGAACACGTTTCCGTTAGTGTATGTTGCCTTCACCGATACCATAGAAGATAATGTTGGTTTCGTTTCGCCATCTGACCAGATTGGCGCCGCTAGTGTCATCATTTCAACAGACGGCGCCACGGTTACGGCTGTGAACTGCACCAGCGGGGCGGTAATGGCGCAAAGTACAAACGAAAGCTCTGTTTGGAATACAGCGATAAGTGATTGCATTAATGGGGGAAAAATCTTTTTCACTGGGTACCATGAGTTTACCAATGACCTTGTTATTCCCGCTATTACAGAAGACCTAGTGATTGAAGGGATGGGGTACAGCCCTCTACATACATTGTATGCAACTGTCTCGACACTTGGTTTTGATGGTTGCGCTATTACAAATTCTCTTTCAAGCAATGCCTTCGGCAGATTAGTGTTAAAGGACATGAGTATAAGCTTCTGGGGTCTGATCAATCGCTCCTGCATAAATCTGAATTACATCACACCATACTTTGAGAACGTAAAGATCTCTTCTGCCAACACATGGCCCGAAGTGACCAATTACATAAACATGGCCGTGATATTTGCTAACATTAGTGGTCCGCCAGGTGTTCACAATGTTTTTCGTGATGTTCGATTGCGATTAACCGACAATTATGCTTTGGGTTTCGCCGTTCACAAAGAAAATGTGGTTTGGGACAACATATATCTTGATTTCACGAATTGCGATCATGCGAGAGGGATACTGCTTACTCCCGTTCAAACGGATACCATAGAAAACTTGTACGTTTGGCTCAACAGTGCCGCCGATGATAATAGAATAATTCAACTGTATTCTTTGGGCGCTCAGGCTGATGTCAATGTTATCCAAGTTTCTACACAGGCAGGTTGTGGTACAACTACTCCGAACATCCTGTTTGATAGACTCGCTGGAACAATATATACTACTCCTTGTTTATTCGTTGGAACTGTTGTCGGAAGTGTCACAGCAGGCACAACTCCGACAGCTCCCGTTTACGCTTTTGTAGATGCACAGACGCAAGCGATAGTTTCAGTTACACATTCATTTTGTGATGTTGCCATCAAAAACAGCGGTTCCACAGCTTCATGCATGAATGGTACTTGGATAGCTACGGGTTTGGCTGGCGCACCCACAACAGCAAGATTTCAGATCAACGGCACACTCCTAATCAATGCCACATGCTATGTTATTACCCCAACGATAATCAGCCAGAACAGCACGCACGTCCAGATCGAATTTCTCTACAATAACGCTGGAACAATCGCGCCTGTAAGCGCCACTGAAAGCAAGACTATACTGTGGTACTTCGAATACAAGCCTTAGAGGTCAAATAGATGTTGGAAGATGAGTTGAAAGATATTCTTGGTGTAGCCCAGACAGGGCAAACCGTGTACTGGTATGCGCGTTATGATCCGTGAGGGAATGATTATGGGAATTAAGCATCATACACAAACGATAAAATCCGACGATCCGAATGCCGACGTAAGCAAGGACGAATGGAACGAGAACCATGACGTAACTAGTGGCACCGCAACAATAACTACTGGCAGTACCTACGTTGACGTTGCACATGGGTTGGATGCAACTCCAGACATAAACAAGATCACACCCACGCCAAAAGACAATCTTGGAGGCAGGAGCTATTGGATCAGCGATGTAGGTGGCACGTATTTCAGGATAAACATCAACGGCATGGATCTAGAGGAGAATCATAGTTTCGGGTACATAATCGTGTAGAGGAGAACGTAGGGGAAATGGGCAAGACTATAGCGAGAATAAAAGCTATCTTTCGGGCTGCGTCATATAAGCTTGTGATTAAGCTAGCGTTCTTGTTCATGCTTATCATCGCGGTTTTCGGCTATATTCCACCTGGGATTCTGCCAGTTTTGAACCCGCCAACACCGCCGACAGGCGTTCAGACGACGGGTGTTGATCTTTGGTGTGATGCTTTTACTAATACATTATCCGGATGGAAAAAGGTCGGAACCACGCCATACTTGAGCAGTATCGGTCCGGGAGATCCGCCGACAAATTATGTGAATAGCAGCGTTGCTTACGAGACTGTAGGTTACTTCACTTTTACAAATCTAACCTACAAGGCAACAGCCATCGTCAACGTGACTCTCAGCTTGTATTTCAAAACTACGTTTTTCATGGGTTACGTGGAAGTTTTCCTGCACAATGGCACAACAGGCTATGATCTGGGCGGGTGGCAGATGCCAGACGCTTATGGATGGTATGATCTTCTCATAACTGAATTCTGTCCGACAGCAGTAGTGATCAACAATACAAAGGTCTATTTTGACTCTGGATCTTATGGAGGTGCTGGAACAGGGACGGGAATTGATGGTGTGAAGTTGATTGTTTACTATACGTATGCTGCTCCTCAAGCCCAGAATGTTTCGGCCTCGACAACTCTCACGGGCTGGAATTGCACGTTCTCTTCAAACTGGACGGGGAATAGCCTTGACAAGGGGATTTTTGGCTGGAATGCGACGGGCTCGTGGGCGAACGATACGGTAATTGATCCTTGGTCTGGAACGCCGAATCAAGGTTGGTTCAACGTCACGAAAACTCTGCCTATGACTCTAGCAATGAAGATCACTTATGGCTTCTTCGTCAATGATACAGATAGTTGGGCTGGAAGCGGAAACTATAGCATCACACTTACTGACTACGGTGTTTGGACACGGATGAATTTCACAAGCTGCAACTACACGACAACAGGACCTAACACTTGGCAGGACGTCTACACGGGTGGAATGTATGTGGGATCTGGCTGGACAGAAAATACGATGACATGGGGCAGTATGACGCGCTGGATCCGGCTTGATATCATGCAAACGCAGGATGCAAACTATTCTCTTGCCGTGTATGAAGTTCAGTTTTACGATGCGAAAATCAGCAATTACAAGAGTGGAGTCACGGTTTACGCTGCATGTGGGAATGATACAGGTCATCTATCGCCGGCTGCACTTGATAATAATACGGCAATATGGTGGTCGCATACTCTTGCTGCTCTTGCTAGTCATACCTTGATTGTTGACTGCGGATCAGTTATTAACCTCACGAAAGTGCGTTTCAACCTGAATTCCTCGGATCCTCGAAGCCAGATCAACCTAATTAACATCTACACGACGGGAAGTTGGTTCACCGTTGGCACAAGTCCCTGGCTGAATACGACAAACTATCCTACGGCTTACGTGGTTAC
>CAZDNV010000002.1:0-55550 GCA_964506875.1 uncultured Candidatus Bathyarchaeia archaeon | reverse complement strand
TCCCCCTATTATGCGCGTCCTCTAGCATGTCGATTATTTTCTTTTCATCTTCCTCTTGTTCTTGGCTCAAGTCCACTCACAACGTTTCTAGCTTCTATTTGTGCTCTGTTATCGATTTATAAATCTTACCCTAGACGTGTTCACAAGTCGGCTCACAAAACTAAGTATTACCATGAAATAGTTCCCATCTATAAACATTACCCGGTTTGGATTACAGCTTAGATTTCTGTAAGATATCGCCTGAAGCGATTCGTGCATACAACTGCTTCTTGGCGGTGCGATCTTGTCATTGCTGTTCGTCTTAATCGTTTTCTCATCTTCATTAGTTGAAGGGATCCTACTCGGGGATATCGTTAGAAACCAACCTTCTTTCATTGTTCGTTACGTTTTGCCCCATTTCTTCTTTGAGACAGCAGGATATGTTCTTATGGTATGTGGAAGTCTGATTATCTCCACGATAATTCTGGACTGGATTGAGAGATATTTCAAGAAGAAGCCGTTCAGATCGATGATAGGCTCACTTGGCGAAGGATCAAGAAATCTTCTTGTGTCCTCTGTGACAACAGTTGCACTAATAATTCTCGGAGCTACAATCGAAGCCTCTCTAGCCTAGAAAACTCAACTCTATCGCGCACTTGCCACAGCGTGTTTTCCTGATTTTCACCTTTTTCCGACTTTCCCAGCGTGCCGGCAAATCTGGGAAATAGAAAAAGAAGGGAGCGCGGGAGATTTCGCCATTTGATTGCTAATCCAGCCTAGACTACGGGCCATAACTGGTAACTTCACCAGCTCTAGAGGTTGTCATTGGCAAACAAGAAAAAAGAGGGATTATGCGGGAGAAATCGCCAATGGAAGTAATTCTAAACTTTACCTTTCATCGCGCACTTCAGAGTCTCACATGGTCTGCTCAAGCTGCGCTTCGTCGGATAAACCGTGTGTGATCATGGTGGTGGGGGAGGCGGAGGGGGCAAGGTCGTAGAGGCTGCATTTTTCTGTTTTCTGTACTTTTTTCTTGCGACATAAACGATTGCGATGGTGATGACTGTGGGTACCATGATGACCGCGACAATGATTGCTATGAGCAAGCCGGTGCTAGCTTCGCTGTCTGCATCATAGTCTATGATGATCGTATAGCTTGGTGTGTTTGCCGCAAGTATTTCCAAGTAGTAAAGCTTCGGTCCTTCGTGGATATAGAGTGTGCCACTAGTGGCGCTGCTTCCGTATTGGATGACGTCGTCAACGTAGGATTTTGTTTCTCCATGCGGGTAGACGAATAAGCTGAACGCCGTTAAGCTGGGGGCCAAGGAGTTCGGGATGTAGCTCCAGTTTATGCGCCACTCTGAGCCTCTAATGTGAAATTCGCTAGTCGCCTGACTCCCCGATCCAGTAAACTGCGTGACTCTCTGCCAATTGACACACTTCACGGATATTGGGGAAGAGACAGCGAAGATGAAAGCAACTAGCAACGCGGATAAGATCAAATAGTTGGCACGCATCGTGCAAATCACGCTCGTGATGTAACACTCAACTTAGCGGCGCAACTTACTTAAATTCTGTGCTGGACATTGATTGGAAGTTTTATGCTGCGCAGACTAGGACTCTTGAGAAAGGTTGGAAACCAACTACGTGACCTTCAAACTGAACTACAGGACATAGCTTCTGTGGCTGAAAAACCAGGAATTCTTAATGATAGCGCGTGTTCTGGAGCTAGATCCTGGTGATCCTTCGCCCAAGGTCTCTCGCAACGTCAAAGCTAACGCGATTCCGAAAAAGACAGAACTTAAGAATGGAACCTTAACGGACACTTCTATATCGGCATTCAGTTTGATCAGGAAAAGGAGAGAGACTTGCCGGTTGCCATTGTGAATTCGGAGATCCGGAGAAAAGCATCTTAAGAAAGTAGAAGGCAGTATTGGCTAATCTTGAGGTGTCGGAAACGATCAGTGAAATTATGAATCTGGTTCAAAAGCACGAAGAGTGGCGTGGAAAGCGGTCTCTGAATCTCATACCATCTGAGAACATTATGAGCCCTGATGTTCGAAGCCTCCTGTCTTCCGAACTTGCCCACCGCTATACTTCAAGAGACAAGTTCTATATGGGAACGCGCTTTACAGACGAAATCGAGCAGTATGGGGAAAAGACTGCTATGGAAGTGTTTGGAGCGGAAGTAGCAGACCTCCGACCTCTTTCAGGACACATAGCTGACCTGATTGTACTAGCTAACTATGCCAAACCAAGAGACATTCTAATGTGCATCTCTCCTGAAAGCGGTGGTTACCCTGGATTGTGGAATGAGGGGCTAGCTGGACTCCTTGGACTGGAAACGCTGTCCTTTCCATTCTCAAGACACGACTGGAACATAAGCACCAAAGAAGCAAGCGACACAATAATACACGCCAAACCAAATATCGTGATTTTCGGGGGAAGTCTAATCTTGTTTCCACAACCTGTGAAAGAACTAGCAGAAGTTGCATGCGAAAATGGCGCATTCGTTGGATTTGACGGATCACACGTCTTGGGACTCATTGCAGGCGGGCGATTCCAAAACCCATTAAGGGAAGGTGCGCACGCTGTGTTCGGTTCCACCCACAAATCCTTCTTTGGGCCACAAGGCGGCATAATCCTTGCAGATAAGAAGCATGGGAAATTCCTGAAAGAACGGATCTACCCTGCCTTCGTTGACAACGCCCATTGGAATCGCATTGCCGCATTAGCCCTTGCATTGACAGAAATGAAGCAGTTTGGCAAGAGCTATGCTGAACAGGTAATTCGCAACGCTCGAGCGTTGGCCAAGGCCTTGAATGACTTTGGTTTTCCAGTTCTTTGCGAGCATTTGGGTTTCACTCAATCGCACCAAGTCATCCTAGATTACGGCAACTACGAAAGGGGAAGAGCTATTGCACGGAAACTTCAACGGGCAAATATAATCACTGACTGTGTGATCAGGCTTGGTACGTGCGAAGTCACGAGGAGAGGCATGAAAGAAAAACAGATGCTAAGGGTAGCTGATCTGCTAAAACGAGTCATTGTTGATGAAGCGCAGCCAAGCACTGTCAAGAATGAAGTTGCCAAGCTAAATGACGAGTTCTGCACCATAGAGTACTGCTTTGCGAAATAGGCCTCCTAGCGAGTAAACACACAGCACAGGAAAAAGGCATCGCTCAGGAAGCGAAAACTACTTGGAAAACATACCAACTTCGCTAACTCAAATACTAAGAAAACAGAAATACCACATTGTCGGCCGACACTCAGCAACCAAGAGATGCAGATGGTTGCATGAAGCTCTTATTCACGGTAGACCATGCTACAAACAGAAGTTCTATGGAATAAAGACACATCAATGCATACAAATGACACCTGTTCTATTCAACTGCACTCAACAATGCCTCTTTTGCTGGCGAGCCCAAAGCGGCGACTTGCAGTTGGCATGGAATGAACTTGAGCTTCCAATATGGGATTCACCTGAGGAAATTGTCGCGGCCAGTATCAAAGCACAGCTTGCCATCTTGAGCGGATATAAGGCAAACCCCAAGACAGATCAGAAAAAGCTCAATGAAGCATTGACGCCTAGACATGCAGCGATAAGCTTGACTGGTGAGCCAACACTCTACGAACAGATAGGTGAGCTAATCCATGCCTTCCATAGAAGAGGATTCACAACATTTCTAGTATCAAACGGAACCGTGCCTTCTGCCCTAGCAAGACTGAGCGAAGAACCCACACAGCTTTACATCTCGGCTTGCGCCCCAGACAAGAAAGTCTTCCAGCAAGTCTGCCGACCACAAATTCCCTATGCATGGAAAAGACTAAATGAGACTCTGGCTCTCTTGCCAAGCTTCAAATGCCCGACTGTGATTCGAATAACGCTGGCCAACGGCTTGAATATTAAAAACACAAAGGGCTACGTGAAAATCATTAGGAAAGCTGTGCCAACGTACGTCGAACCTAAAGCATACATGCATGTAGGATTTTCCAGACTCAGAATAGGCTTTCAGAACATGCCGAGCCATGGACAAATATGGGAATTCGCACTGAAAATCTCAAGAGAGACTGGCTACGATGTTATCGATGAGTCCGTGGAGAGCCGTGTTGTACTGCTGAGCAAACTGAAGAAGCCTATCCTATTTGGTGATGGATGACACTTGTTGCAAATGATTCAGGCTTCTAACCCTTTCACTTCACATTGCGGTTCGTCCATGAATTATGTGAGAATAAAGCTTATATATTGTCTTGACCATTGTCCCATTTCTTAAACCAATAATTGAATCGAGGTGTGACGCATGGTTAGCGACGGAAGAGGACGACTGTTCAGAAGAAAAGACGGCAAGTACCTGATCTATCTGCCAAAAGACCTTGCTGAAGACAGCATGTTTCCATTCAAAGGCGCTGACTCCATATTTGTGAAGGTGAGCTTCAAAGTCGGAGAAACCACTAAATTGCTCATAGAGAAATGGAAGGAGCCAGCAACAGAGCCAGCTAGATAGCAGGCGAAACGTCCAAAGAGAACCGGAAGTACCGCTCCATTTGCCCCCTTTTTTGGAAACATTTTTGAGAGCTTAGCTACATCATATCTTGCCAAGTGCAGGAGTCGATTTTATGCCAACGTTAAGAAATGTCTTAAAAGAAACAAAGAGGGAACTGGAAAAAAAAGAGGAAGCACGAGAGAGTAGCCAGAAGAGCATGCGAAGAGCGACAAGTCTTTCAAAACATGCAATATTCATGATACATCAGAAAAAAGTGCCAGAAGCTAGACGACTGATTGAAGATGCAAAGAAAATCATCCTAGAGCTTTACAAGGTGTCTGAATCGTATCCAGAAATAATCTATTGTGGTCTATTCAGCGCGGCACTTCAAGAGTATTCTGAGGCCAACATATTCTTAGGGCTTGTGGAAAAATCTGAAATCGTGACGCCAAAAGAGATCAACGTTTCATCAGTCGATTACATCCTAGGATTGGCTGACGTTATAGGGGAATATAGACGTCGGGCATTGGATGCGCTCCGAGTGGGAAATACAAAGAAAGGCGAAGAATGCCTGCAAACAATGGATGAGATTTACATTGAGCTTATGGCTATGGACGAGGCCTATATGATGGTTTCTGGACTAAGAAGAAAATGCGACGTTGCTAGGAAAATCATTGAAGCAACACGAGGCGACATAACCCAAGAAATAGGAAGAAACGCGCTAGAGAAACGCCTCAAGAGCCTTGAGAAGCTAATCGGCAAGAGCAGAGCATGAAAATATGATTGCTTAACATGAGTAGAAATGCATGGGTATGGGTGGCAAGGCAGAAGCATTCTCCACTGAGAAAGCACATAGAACACAGCTAGAACTGTCCAAGTTAATCATATTTGAAGATAGACTGCCGAAGAGAATTCGTCTTATTGCGGGTGTCGACGTCGCCTATGCAAGAGGCAGTTCAATCGGGGCCGTCGTAGTTCTAGACTACCGTTCTCTTGATCTTGTGGAATCACAAGTATCACTTTGCAGGACTCGCTTCCCATATATCCCCACGTTGCTGTCATTCAGGGAAGTCCCGCCAGCGATGCTTTGTTTAGGAATGCTTGAGACTCAACCGGACGCTTTTCTCGTAGATGGCCATGGGTTTGCTCATCCTTATCATTGCGGGTTTGCGAGCCACTTAGGATTGATAATAGGTAAGCCCACGGTGGGAGTTGCGAAGAACAGGCTATTTGGAGAAGTAGGCCAAGCCGAAACCCGGGAAAACGTGGCCTTTCTAACGCATGACAAAGAGATCGTAGGTGCAGCTGTGACCACGAAACAGGGAAGTAGACCTGTCTACGTCAGTGTTGGCCACATGATTTCGCTGGACACAGCTGCTAAGATCGTGAAAGAGTGCACACGGGGCAATCGCATTCCAGTGCCACTTCTGAAAGCTCACGAAGTCGCCACAGCCGAAAAGCGAAAAAGCCATATTGCGTCAGCAAGTAACTAATAGAAAGTGAACCTGACATTGTCTGAGATTGAAATCAGGAAACTCGTTAACAGAATCCGCGACAAGACGCTACGCATGAAAGTAGTCGAGTTACTTCAACACCCTGAGTTTGAGATAAATGGGAGAAAGTACTCATTCTTGTCTTTTAAGAAGTCCCCAGCCGGATTGTCTCATCATCACTGCTACCCAGGAGGCTATATTGAGCATGTTGTTTCAACAGCTAGAATTGCGTTAGCCTTGTGTGATTCGGTAAAGAAGGTCTATCATGGAAAGGTAAACCGAGACCTTGTCCTTGCAGGTGTACTGCTACACGACGCTTTCAAGCCCGCCATTTACTCAGCGGAAGAAAACGGAAGCTACGATTCAACACCGCTAGCCGAATATTTGGATCACCTGTCACTGGCGACCTCGGAGCTTATTCGAAGAGACTTCCCGCTAGAAGTCGTCCACATCGTAGCTGCTCACCACGGAAACTATGGTCCGATTAGACCACACACTATCGAAGCGCTAGTTTGCCACCTTGCAGATCTAGCAGATTCACGATTGAACGGGGAAACCCTAAACGCTGCGGCATATCTTGCAAGAAGAGCCACCGGACAAGAACTGCCTAGCCTAAATTCGAAGGAAGCATTCGAAATAGCCTTTTCGAAGGTCACCGAAGGCTGGGAAGGTGTAACAAAGGCAGTTGAAAGGATAAAGAAGAAAAGAAGAACACGCAAGACTTAACAACTATTACACTTGAACTGTGGACGGTGCATGGAAATGGACATATCATTTGAGGAATTTCAGAAGCTGGACCTGCGCGTCGGAAAGATCGTTGAAGCGAGTCCGATTCTAGGCTCTCGGAACCTAATAAGGATGATCGTTGACTTTGGGACGGAGAAGCGGCAAGCCGTGGCAGGGCTTCTACAGCACTATGAACCCGAGGATCTCGTGGGAAGAAAATGCGCCTTCATATTGAACCTTCAAAGGCGAAAGCTAATGGGTGTGGAAAGCCAGTGTATGATCTTTGCCGCTGAAGACAACAAGGGTAACGTGGTCATTCTGCAACCTGAGAAAGACATTATAGAAGGAAGCAGGATACATTGACTATCACGTCGAGGTCTTAGCTCGGCAATCGGGTTATGGCGTCGGCTTTTTCGTCGCTGCCAGCAATATACCCAATCATATCTTGATCTAGATCAAGCCACTTGGCAAGTCCAGCTGCCATTTCCGCGTTGCTCTCGAAGATAATGCGCAAATACGGAAGAACCTCCTTGGAGGCCCTAAAGGCGGAAATGTGGCATTTTTGCTTGATCTTTCTGCCTATGCTTAGCTGCGTTGCGCGTTCTGCTCTTGATCTTGAGAGCATTTGAATGCGACTGGGGAACTTGAAAGGTATCCACCCAGATGCTTTTGTGTTTTGCCTTGACATTGCCACACCTGCCGTCAAGTAGTCGATTACGTAGCGTAAGAGACTCCAGTCACGGCTAGAGCGAATTCTGCGGCGATAAATATCCGCGGTTGAAAGGGCTTTCATTGCCTCAGCTAGATCATGCGGATCAGTAAAGTGATCCGGAATGTTCTCATAGACCCACTCCAAAAGCATGTCAATGTCAACATCCGACATGTTCACCGCTTGCTTTGCACCAGCGCATGTCTTTCCATAGATTATCATCCTCAAAACATTGAAAATCGTGTCCTGTCTATCACGATGACTAAGCCATGAAACATCCTCATAAGCCAGTTTCCCCTTGCCCTGAGCTAAGGCCTGAAAATCGTTGACGGCTGACCGGACGTCACTCTCAGATCGTTGGGCAACAAACTTCAAGGCGTCTTCACCAGCGTCGATTTTCTCGTTCTCGCCTATGGTTTTCAGAAGTTTGAGTATCTCTCCAACCGAAGGCTTCTTGAACTCTAAAAGAAGGCAATAACTACGTAGATTCGAAAACCTAGGATCATACGCGTTGTTGGCGATCAAAACTATTGGACATCGGGCGACCTTGATTACATCAGTAGTCGCCCTGACTCCGCCCTTATCTGCCGTACCCGTCAATCCATCCAGTTCGTCAAGGAGAACTACTCTCCTTTTTTCGAAAAAAGACCCAAACTGCGAGGCCAATCCCGCGAAGTGATTTATGGCGTCTTCAGTTCTGTAATCACTTGCATTCTTTTCCACTAGCTCCATATGAAGGTCGTTTGCTATCGCCTCGACGCTAACGGTCTTGCCAATACCTGGAGGTCCATGAATGAAAACGGCTCTCTTCTTAGGTGGTCCATCATCCCATGACCTAACCCAATCTGCGAGTTTCTGAATAGCTTCTCTGTTTCCGATTACGTTGGTCAAGGACTTTGGTCTGTACTTGACAGCCCAAGCGGTATACAACAGGTGCACCTAGTCTGTCTTCTTCAACTCGGAACCGATTTCAACAAGCTTGGCCAACAGCGCACTAAGCTGAATCTCCTCATCTGCACCTTCAATAAGCCTATAGTCAGTTTCACCTACGACGCCGGCCAACTTCATCTTCAATGGCTCTGGGACATCTGATCTGAATATTTCTGAATGAATCTGGCGGATTATGTCGCTGCCAGCTACACCATATTTCTGAATCATGTCACGCAACTCTTTTCGTGCACTTGAAAAGTCGCCATCCAAGGCAGTCTTTATCATCTTTTGCACGTCTGCAGGACTTGCTCTACCTGTAATAGTGTAAATCACCTTCTCGTCCACTGGTTTCCCCAAAGAAGCGGCGGCTTGCAGCGTATTTATGGCCCTCCTTAAGTCGCCTCCGCATATCTCGAAAATGGCATCCAAGCCGCCACTTGCCAACTTGACCTTCTCATTTTCAGCTATCTGACTTATGTAACTATCATGTTCCTTTCTTGGTAGATGAGTAAAACGGAAAGGTGCACATCTTGATTGAATGGGTTCTATTATCTTCCCACTGTAGTTTGCGCACATAACGAATCGGCAAGTTCCAGTGTACCGCTCCATTGTCCTTCTCAAGGCTTGCTGCGCATCAGAAGTCATATTGTCTGCTTCATCAAGAATCATTATCTTGAATGGGATCTCACCTATCGACTTTACCCTTGCAAATGCTTTCACAGTTTCTCGAACTACATCTATTCCTCTTTCGTCACTAGCATTCAGCTCCATAACATGCTCTCGGTATTGGTCTTCATAAAGGTCTCTCGATAGGCAAAGGGCTGCAGTAGTTTTGCCCGTTCCAGGCGGGCCAGCGAAAATACAATGGGGGACATTTCTTGACTTGGCGAAGCTTTTCAAACGCTCAACTATCTCTTTCTGGTCAACGATGTCATTCAACTTCTTGGGTCGGTACTTCTCAGCCCACATTTCGAAACTCAAACAGGAAAACCCCTACAGCATTATGAGTTAGACCTCTATTAAATGCTACCAACTGATTAAAAGGGAAGGACAGATTACGTGGATACGACAATCCTGTCTACTATAAGAGATGGACAAACGACGTTCATGATGCTTTTTGAATCATCCCCAATTGCTGAGACATGGTTTAACGCGTCAAAAAGGTTTCCGGCGACTGTGCATGCTTTCAAAGGGAATGCGATCTCCCCATTCTCTATCTTGAAAGCCGTATCTGCAGTGACTGAGAAATTGCCAGTCACGACGTTCGAATGCAGAGCGCCGATCAAGGATCCCTTCACCAGAACCCCCTCCTTCACTTCATGCATCAAATCCTCAAGGCTACCTTTGCTTGGCAATAGCAAAAGGTTCGTCGGTTTTATGGCTGGCTGATTGGCGAAGGGAGGAAAGCCTCGCCTTTGTCTGCTCGCATTTCCAGTGCTTTCGAGTCCTTCACGCTTGGCAGCGTAATTGTCGTATAGAATGCTTGTAAGAACCCCCTTATCAATAACCTGTGTTTTCTGTTCAGGAACACCTTCATCATCCATCCTTGTTGTTCCAAACCCATCTTGCAGCGTTCCATCATCGACTACAGAAACGTTCTCCCCTGCAACGCTGCTTCCTATTTTTCCCTTGTATATTGAACGGTTTTCCTGAACATTTGAAGCCGATATTCCAGACGTGAAAATAACTGAGAAGAGCTCATTCCAGCTCACATTCTCAAATATCACGGGGCCAACATACTTTTCAGGTAACGCTCTCTTGCCGAAACATTCGACTGTTTTTCTCGAAGCGTTGACGGCGAGAGTGTGCAAATCCTCAACGTATGACCTGGATACGACTAGATCGCCGCTTTCTACTTCTTCGCCGCCAGACTTCGCCTTGGCATAGGCATCAGCAATAAAGGCAGTCCCCTTGTCAGCTACCTCTATCCCCTGTGTGTTCACTACCGCGGAACAACTCTGGACGGTAGAAATCATTGCAACCGCTTGTGTAATCCTTTTGTCGAAGTCTCCTACTGTAACACAGCATTCTATGCACGAGGACAGGATTTCATCGATTTCCAATCCTGCAATGCGTTTGTCAAAAATGCCGCCTTCGTCGCGCGGTTTCTTAGGTTCGGGCAGTGAGACCCAATTTGTGTCTGGAGGCCGAATCTTGGCTATCTTGGCGGCTTCTTCGACAGCTTCCCAAACGTTTTTTTCCTCAACGCTTGACACGCTTGAGAAGCCTATAGCCTTCTTGATTATGGCCCTGACTCCAACCCCCGCCTTGGTTCCGCTAGCTATTATTGGGATGCCCTTTTTCTTTATCCAATGCTCTGCCAGTCGCACAAAAGCGCCTTTGATCCCTTTCACTGTGCCACCACGAGAAGCAAAGATGCCACCGACAAATGTCACTGAAGTCTGGTTTTCTGTGTAGAGAAAAATCTCTGCTTCATCTACGCCCAGTTTCCTAGCATGATCTGCAGCTTTGTTTCCTACTTCCAACAGTTCCTGTTCGTTCATAATCATGCCGCACCTCCAAACAAGACGCCTTTCACTCTTATGTGTGGGCCGCCAGTTCCTACGAAAGCTCTCTGTCCCATTTTGCCACAACCACCGAACGGGGTTGTAGATATCTCCAAGTCGTTGCACACGGCATCAATGTCCTTTAGGAGTTCAAGTATATTGCCAGTCAGGGCAACGTCTCCCAGCGGATGCTTGGGCTCCCCATTCTCTATCCAATATCCCCTGACGGCTTTGAACAAGAAAGTTCCAGTGCCCTGGACCTGCCCCCCAGACGTGTCTATCGCATAGATTCCTTGTTTAAGATCTCTCAGTGCTTCATCAGGTTTCCAATCTCCTATGTCAAAGTAGGTATTCCTCATCCTAACAACCGGCTCGAAAGAGTAATCTTGGCTTCTGGCGTTTCCAGTTGGCTCCATCTTAAGAACCTTAGCCGTTCTTCGGCTCTGAAGGTAGGAGTTCAATACTCCATTCTTCAGGATCTCAACTCGATTGCAGGGTACACCTTCGTCATCGAAATGTATGTTGAATCCACCCTTCTGGGGTAAGCCTTCATCGATTATTGTCACGATCTCTGTCCCCAGCGTTTGTCCGATCTTCCCTGTCAATGGAGAAGAGCCGATGGCGACACTATCAGCTTCTGACAAATGCCCAAAGGATTCATGCGCGAGGGTTCCAGCAAGCTTTGGATCTATGAGGGCAGCGAATTTTCCAGCGGGTACGCGCTTTGCATTCAGTTTCTCAAGTGCCCACTTGGCTGCATTTCTCGCCATCGTCTCAGGGGTGTGTGGCTCTTCATCAAACATTGCCAATCCTTTACTTTCGCTGTACTGATCGCGCGCATCGGCTATTGTCTTGCCCTTTTTTGCGACACACGAAATCGCTAAACCGGCCAGAAGAGGTTCATAGGAAACTGTTGTCTCCTCACTGTTTGCATAATATATCTGGCCATGATACTCACCGAACCGGCCCGTAGCATTCACGATGCTCTTGTTTGTCTCCATTGCAGTTGCGCATTGTCTCAAGCATAAATCCTTCTTCTCGTCAAGTGAAGCATCTCTTGGATGCTTCTTCACACTCGTGATTCTCTTCTCTCGAATAATCCTAGCAGAAGCAAGTCTAGAAGCCACCAACGTCGCCCTTGCCGAAGCCTTTGCTATCTTGGTGGCTGTCTCGACAGCGCTAAAGACGCCGTTCTCATCCAAGACATTCGAAAATGAGAAGCCACTGCCTTTGCCGTATATGACCCTGATGCCGATCCCAATATTGTGGATTTCTGAGACTGTGCGGATTTCCTTGTTTATAGCTTCTATGGATCTTGCCTTTGTATCTTCGCCTTTTACTTCAGCGAAGCTTGCACCAACTTTCAATGCGTGTTGAATTGCCTTTTGCATCAGATCCTCTATCTGTGAGCTCATGGTCTCCGCCAGCCAGAATCAACTGCTATTTTGGGATGTGTGATTTAAGCCTAATGCCCAAAGAAAAAGGAGGATTGGAGTCCTAGATGCGACCTAGAGCACGCATCGCGTCAACGATTTTCCTTACTGCGGTAACGTAGGCACCTGTTCTCATGTCTATCTTGTAGTGCTTTACGGATTCGTACACGTCTCTGAAAGCCTCATTCATCACACGCTTCAGTTTCTCATCGACTTCTTCCTCTGTCCAATAGTACCCCATTCTGTTCTGAACCCATTCGAAATAGCTTACCGTGACGCCCCCGGCGTTGGCAAGCACGTCGGGTATCACAAAGATGCCTTTTTCATGCAGTACCTTGTCTGCGTCCTGAGTAGTGGGTCCATTCGCCTCTTCAATGACGAGTCTGGCTTTGACCTTGTCAGCATTTTTTTCAGTTATCTGATTCTCGAGGGCCGCGGGGACCAATATATCACAGTCGGTCGTTATCGGATCCTCTGTGCTGATTGCCTTTGCACCTGGGAAGCCCTTTACGCACTTTGTCTTGTTCTTATGCTCTATTAGAGCTATCGGGTTCATGCCGTTCGGGTCATAGACACCGGCAGTGGAATCACTCACTGCTACAACCTTGCTGCCTAACTCATGAAGGTACCGAGCCATGGGTTGTGCGGCATTGCCAAATCCCTGTATTGAAACGCGTGCGCCTTTTAGAGGCATATTCAACACTTTGACAGCCTCAAGGGTTGCGAAGAATGCCCCCCGGCCAGTTGCGGTGTCTCGTCCCTTTGAACCTCCAACGCTCAATGGCTTTGAGGTTATTACACCTGGGAGGTATTCGCCCATAATCTTGTAGTATTCGTCAGCAATCCAACCCATTATTTGGGCGGTAGTATTCACATCTGGTGCAGGTATGTCTTTATCTACGCCGATGAACCTTGCTATCTGCGCTGAGAAGCCCCGTGTCATCCTTTCAAGTTCACCCATCGACATCTCTTTGGGATTGCAGGTAATGCCTCCTTTGCCACCCCCGTAGGGAATTCCCACGACCGCATTCTTGATGCTCATCCAGTAGGATAGAGACTTGACCTCGTCCAGACATACACATGGATGATAGCGGATGCCACCCTTCGCGGGACCCCTTGCCGTATTGTGCTGCGCACGATATCCTGTGAAAACCTTGACCTTTCCATTGTCCATCTTCACTGGAATTGAGACGATCAAAACTCGTTCATGGCTACTCAGGGAGTCCACCACTTCTGGCTCCAGTTCGAGTATTGATGCAGCTTTCTTTAGTGGTTTCAATGCTTCTTCAAAAAGACTGCCTTTCTGTTCTGACATCTTGTCCACCTTTACGTTTGTAAAGTAGGATGAGAGGAATTTGCTCTGGCTTTTAAGCGTTACCTTATGAGCACAAAAAATGTACCATGCAAATCCTGTCTCGGTACCGCTTTTTGCCCCATGATTGGCGATTCCACAAGCATGCACGTCTCCGGTTTCTTCTTTACAGCTCTTCCCTTGATTGCTTTCTCAAAGGCTATTATAGCAACTATTGCAGCAATTACACCAAGCGTGATCCAGTACATCATCCTTGTGGCGTGCGCGTGAATAAATTCTGATGCGGGGACAACAGGTCTGCTGAACACGTTTAACCTGTTTTTCTCTAGGAACGCTGCTTCGTTTCTCACGAGTTCAGTGTCCACAAACAAGTAGTTTCTTATGTTTTCGTCTGATTGCAATCTGTATGTCAATAGAATGTGGGTTCCTATTTCCCCTCGGGACTTCGTATTCTGACCTGCGTACCAACCTGTGTAACATCCTAGGCTGTATGCAGCAATGATCCAAAGTACAACCAGGACGAACAAGGCATACGCTCCCGCCTTTCTTCGACCAGGAGGTCTCTCAAAAAAGGATAATGCCAAGAAGTAGACGCCAATTACCCCTAAGGCGGTAATTGGTGTATACCTGGGTGATAGAGCTTGTTCGGGGCCAAACCCGCTTCTGCCTACAGTAGTGATCAATGCAGACAAGGTAGCGAACAGAATTAGTGAAAGCCATACGCTGTTATTTCTCAGAATCCTGCTTCTATATGCGTAGACTATGATTGAAACAGCAATTAGAGTTGCGAGTAAGCCTGCTATTTGGGATGTGACCGTGCTGTCCCAAAACAATGGCGATCCTACAAACGCGAGGAAGTAGTTGATGGCTTTGGCAGGCTCCGTAAAGACATAGTTCAAGGGCGGATGATGAGGTGGTTTGACGTAGCCCCAAAAGTATGAAATGAAGACAAACAAGCTGACCGTGCACCAGAGTGCTATCCGTGACAAGACCTTCTCTTTCTTGGAGATGGCTGTCTGAAAAAGCCCTACAGGCCATACTGCAAGACCAGCAAAGAAGGAGAAAGAAGCCAAGCTCGCGGCTAGAATACTCAATAGAAACAAAACGTCTACTTTCTTACTCATCTCGAGCAGAGAAAATGTGGCGACCACGCCGAAGATCATCAAATATATCTGACTCGTGATAGCCCATAGTATACTCTCCCACTGCTTGAAGCTGAATAACAACAATGAGACAGGTAGAAAGATCAGCATCAGTCTAGGATAATTGCTCCAATAGAACTGCCTTCGATATAGAAAGAAGATCAACAGACTTGTGAGACAGATAAGGATCCAACTGAAAAACATGACCGCAACCATGTTATATTGCGTTAGGATTTCAATGACAATCATGACCAAATCTGGAAAGGGCATTCTATGCTCATTGTGCTGCGCAAACAAGTCAGAAAAGGATAATGTGCCATTCAGTGTCTTTTGAACAAGAGCGACCTTTTCCCAATCATCCCAAAAAATGATGTTAACACCGAACGCCCTAATGTAGCATAGAAGCGAAAGAGGGGGCAAAACAAGCAGGAGAATACAGATCGAAGTGACGATTGGAGCCGACCTGATCTTCAAGCGCATCCGACTCGCCAATCCTTACCCTCCATCGAAATCAGTTCGTTAAGTATCCCGTTGTCTCAATAAGTCAGCGATTAGGAATTAAGCATTTCCTGACTAGTCGGTTCCAGAAGATCGCAGATGCGTTGTAGACGTGATCGAGTCTGTTCCATGGACCTGCACGATGTCCTTATTGATCCCTCGTACTGATAGGGTTCAAACATCACGCACGCCTGATTTGCTGGACACCACGATTTTCATGCCTGGATTGGCCTCTTATGAAAGAATAATGACAGAATCATTCTGATGTAGCGTGGCCCTTCTACCCATAGTGAAAGCTTTGCTTCTCGCTTTCTTCTAATGAAATGCTGGACTGAAATGCTGACGATCCTTACGTTGGGCGTCCTCAAGTAAATCTTGAGAGGCATCTCCACAAATATCTCAAAGCCTTTGGAAGACGGGTCGAATCGTTCAAGAATCGGAGCATTGTATGCTTTAAACGCATTTGTAATGTCAGACGACGGGACTAAGAAAAGCAGCCTGATCAAATAGTTGCAACATCTGTTCGCAATGTATTTCACAAGTGGATAACCATAAGGCTTTCCATATTTGAATCTGTCACCAACTGCCACGTCGTAACCTTCTGCAATAGCATTTGCAAGCTTCACCAAGTCATGAGAGCTTTCTGAATGATCCCCCATGATTGGAACGAAAATGCTCCCCTTTGCTGCTCTGATTCCGGTCCTGACAGCATCTCCAACGCCCCGCTTGCCAGACCTTTCGATTACTCGTAGCTCAGGGAATTCTCTGGACAATTCATGGATTATGCAGCCAGTAAGGTCACCAAGGACTGAGTCCAATATGACTAGCACCTCGAATCTGAAGCCCTCCTCTCTCAACCGCATAATCACATCGGTTATCGTATCGGCGATGTGTTCTTCTTCTCTATAAGCTGGAATGATCACAGAGAGAAAGCGACTCTGGGGGCACACAGAGATCGGTAATGTAAATGAATTCAACCGAGTTGACAAACTTAAAATCTCCGAGATACGCAAATAATGGGTTACGTGAACACTTATATCTTTTAGGAGAATGGACCGAGTGCTGTCGAAGCTCATTAGCCGGATAAGATCTGGAGACGTTACGGTATGCGTGTTAGGCTTGGGCCGAGTGGGGCTACCGTTGGGTGTAACACTTGCTAATTGTGGACTGAATTGCTATGGCATAGACATCAATGCAGAAAGAGTTCTGCAAATCAATCGAGGCGAAACGCCATTCAAAGAAGATAAGTTGGAGGAATGGTTGAGGCGGGCTCACGAGTTAGGGAAATTTCATGCGACAAATGAATCGAGGGAAAGCATCTCTCAATCAGATATTGTCATTGTGACTGTGGGAACACCAACAACAGCCCAACATTGTGTCGACTATTCTCAGCTTCATGTCGCCCTTGAGGAAATCTCAAAAGTGGATCTGAGAGAGAAAGCGATTGGAATCAGATGCACTTTGGCCCCGGGAACAGCGAACAATCTGATTGTCCCCTACCTCGAAGAGAAGAGTGGACTCAGGGCTGGGGAGGACTTTGCGTTGGCAGTGTGCCCCGAGAGAATCCTAGAAGGATGTGCGATAGATGAGCTATATACGCTCCCTGAAATCGTTGGCGGCGTCAATGATGTAAGTAATGCCATATTCGCTGAGTTCTTCAAGAGAATAGACCCGAAAAAGGACATTCTCTACACAACTCCAACGGGAGCCGAACTAGCCAAACTATTCACAAATATCTTTCGCTATGTGAGCTTTGCATTGGCGAATGAATTTGCAGTATGGGCAGAAATCTATGGAGAAGATGCTCATGAGGTCATCAAAGTCGCCAATCATGGCTATTCGAGAAGCAACGTTCCAAAACCAGGATTTGCCGGTGGGCCATGTCTTGGTAAAGATGGCTTCCTTCTGGACAACAACACTACGTTTAGCAGCATAGTTTCGGCCGCATGGAAACTGAATGAGGCAATCCCGCAACACGTGGCAGACTCGATAAGAAGAAAAATGGGCTTACTGTATGGAAGGAGAATTTCAGTGATGGGACTTGCTTTCAAGTCCAACAGCGATGATACGCGGTTGTCGCCAAGTGTGAAGCTCGTTGAAATACTCAAAGGTTATGGAGCAACGGTACTCGTGCATGATCCGCACGTATCTGGCACAATGCAGATTGGCAAGACTCTTGAGAACCCCGACGTGGTCATTGTCGCGACTAATCATCCTGAATTCAACCACTTGGCAAAAGAGATTGATGAAAGTGGCTGCAAGCTAGTATATGACGTGTGGGGCCTTTTCGACTCAACACTCTTCAAGAAAGCTGCGTATATGCGGTTGGGGCGAGGAACGTGAGCTACTGGAAAGACAAGGCAGTACTCGTTACAGGTGGAGCAGGTTTCATAGGCCATAGGTTAGTGACCGCACTCCTAGATCTCGGAGCTAATGTCACCGTCATTGATGACTTCTCAAAAGGAAAAATGCAAAACCTACAGATTCTTCTTGATCAGATCCAGTTTATTCAAGCGGATCTCCTGGGCCCGAAAGCTATTGGAGACGTGCTAAATGAGTGCCAAGTCTGTTTTCATCTTGCAGCCAAGATTGGTGGGATAGGATATTTCCACAAGACTCCTGCTACCATTCTACGTGACAATTCAATAATGAACTTCAATGTCTGGGATGCAGCCGTTGGTACAAACACAAAGATGGTTTGTCTTTCATCGTCTATGGTTTTCGAACGCGCAACTACGTTTCCGACCCCAGAGTCTGCTATCGAAGCATCTCCACCGCCGAAGAGTGGCTATGGCTTCTCAAAACTCTTGTCTGAATACGTAGCGAGAACCTACCATGAAGAGTTTGGTGTGAAGTACGTGATTGTAAGGCCCTTCAACGTCTATGGGACGGGCGAGCTTCCCGGTGAATATGTAGGCTACGCTCACGCAATTCCAGATCTGATCGAAAAAACTCTGGAAGGACAATATCCTCTCGAGATACTTGGGTCCGGAGAACAGACAAGGTGCTACACTTACGTTGACGATGCGGTGGATGCAATGCTCTTCCTAGCTGAGAAAGCAGAGAATGATGATTTTAACATAGGAGCAAACACAGAAACCACCGTGATAGAGTTAGCTGAAAAAATCTGGCAGCTTTGCAGAAGAAAAGAGCCTCTCAAGCTTAAGCACATGCCAAGCTTCAAGCATGATGTCCAAAGACGGATCCCCGACACAGCAAAGATAATGCGACTAGGATGGGCTTCGAAAACGAGCCTAGATGATGGTCTGGGGAAAACGATCGAATGGATCAAATTAGAACACCGAACACTTGCACTTCAAAGGCATGTGAGACGTGATGCGCCTTAGCGCAGACCCTCTGGACTCTCCGGAGAGCCCCGGGATGAAAAGACACTCGAACCAAGATCAACTCGGGCGCGCGTCCACTGACATCTCTTTTGGACTACTTGTAATGTCTCCTTTGCCGCGCGCGGCGTCTTGTGAAAACCATGATCTAGCCACTGTTCATCTTCGCCGGAATCGAGACGGCCAATGCTCGTTCATGGCTCCTCAGGACGACCACGACTTCCGGCCCCAGTTCAAGTGTTGATGCAGTTTTCTTCAGCGGTTTCAATGCTTCTTCAAAAAGGCTGTCTTTGTCTACAGACATTTTCCTTGCCTTGCTTTTGCAGAGTAGGATGAAAGAAATTTGGTTTAGCTTTAGCGTGCGCTAGTGTTAGCTGTGAGACCAAAGGCTACTTCATGCAAACCAGCCTCAAGAGCTTAGTCCGGTTTATGATTACTGTTTCCACAGAAGTCTGCTGGAGCGTTTGTCACATTTTTTCGACTACAGTTTTTATATCGCATAGACACAAGCTAACAGCACTCACAAGGGGGAAAAAGGATTTGCAGGCTAAGAGTCTAGCTAGGATCAGTGATTTTGATTTCGACTTTGAAAATTCGCCTACGAGAATCATTGCAAATAGGAGCTTGCCAGAAACCAAGCTGGCTGGGCTGAATGTCGGTCCCTTCGAAGAAGGAAACGAATATGAAACGTACTATTGGATTGCTCTGGAGCTTGAGAAGTCAGGAATTGCCCATTTTCGCGAGGACGAAAACATGGATGCAGTTAAACTTAACAAAATCCAATGGACAGAACGCGTTCAAGCGACAGGTCAAGTGTCCAAGTTACCTGAGGATTTCTATCCAAGGCTCCGCAGATACCTCTCAGAGCTGGAGAGGAATGCAGCTAAAGTCCCTGAGAAGGTTTTGGAGCGCGAGAGAGCTAGGCATCTAACCCGAGATGTCGTCAATTCAAGACTGAGGAAAATCGTCTCGATTGCCTCTGCTCCTGCGCAGACCGAACAAATACTCAAAAACTTCACGAAAGAAGAAAGATACCTGTACAAGCGACTTTATAGGCTTATCAGCGAATGGCGCACCAACATATTAGAACGTGGGGGAACGGAGGAATGACAGAAGAACTAGAAGCCATCGACCCGCAGGAACGGTTTCTGGAGTTCCTGAAAACAGAAAAATACCGTCAGAGAATATCACAAATAGCAGTTGCAGGCAAGAAGTCAATTGTAGTTGACTTTGAAGACCTGTTGGCCTTTGACCAGAGACTCGCTGAAGGACTTCTGGAAAGCCCAGATGAATGCCTAAGGCATGCCAGCAATGCTGCCTATGATCAATTGCGAATAGAAGACCCAGAGTATGCCGAGAAACTGGAAACTGAGACAGTAACCGTAACGGTAGTGAAGCTGGTAGAGCCTGCACCACTACGAAGACTAGGTTCAGTCCACATTGGAAGACTAGTCATGGTTGAAGGAATAGTCGTTCGTTCAACACCAGTTCGCCCGATGGTAATGCAAGCTGCCTTCAAATGCAAAGGATGCGGAGAGACAACTTCTGTGAACCAAACGGGACAATTCCTAAGGGCACCCTTCGTGTGCGGCAACCCTTCATGTGGTGCTAAAGGGCCATTTGATTTTGTGCAAGAAGAATCCACATTCATTGACTCTCAGGATCTTCGCATTCAGGAAAGACCTGAAGACCTTCCACCTGGACAGCTTCCACGAACACTAAACGTTAAGCTTGTGGGAAGCGAAATAGTTGACGTAGGGAGACCAGGTGACCACGTTTCCATCGTCGGCGTTGTTCGTGCATTTGCGCCAGTCCGTCCTGGAGTTGGGAAATTTCGCACCTTCGTTCTATACTTGGACTGCAACTCGATTGAAGTTCTGGGCAAGGAACCAGAAACATCACAGCCTTCCCCTGAGGAGGAGGAGAAAATCCTTGAACTCGCCAAGGATCCCTGGATACACAGGAAAATCATAGCTTCAATAGCACCTTCGATTTACGGTTATGATCACGTTAAAGAAGCAATAATGTATCTTCTGTTTGGGGGAGTCCCCAAATATCTTCCAGACATATCGATCAGAGGTGAAATAAACTCCCTCTTAGTAGGAGACCCAGGAACTGCAAAATCACAACTTCTGCAATACGTCGCAAGAATCGCCCCCCGAGGACTGTACACTTCGGGGCGAGGCACAACTGCAGCTGGCCTTACCGCGGCCGTCATACGTGAGAGAGGAGGCGGAATGACTCTTGAAGCTGGAGCACTAGTATTAGCTGATAAAGGAATAGCATGCATCGACGAGATGGACAAAATGCGCCCGGAAGACAGAGTCGCCATCCATGAAGCGATGGAACAACACACGGTTTCAGTTGCAAAGGGGGGTATTGTTGCAACGCTTAACGCCAGAACAGCCATACTAGCCGCGGCCAATCCCTCCCTAGGAAGGTATGAACCGCATCGCACCGTAGCTGAAAACATCTCCCTCCCCGTCACCATACTCTCAAGATTCGACATTATCTTTGTCCTGAGAGACGTCCCAAACAAGGAGTCAGACAGCAAAATGTCTCAGCACATCCTCGAAATCCACAGAAAGGGATTGAGCCCTGTAGAACCGCCGATCCAGATTGAGCTATTGCGAAAATACATAACCTACGCTAAGGGACTTAGGCCAAGTTTAACTCAAGACGCGATACGCCGCCTTAATGACTTTTACCTTGCAATGCGTTCAGCTAGCGAAGCGGAAGGCTCACCTGTAGCCATAACCGCACGTCAGCTTGAATCTCTTGTGCGCATAGCAGAAGCAAGAGCCCGCTCAGCCCTCAAGAAGGAAGTCTCAGCTGAAGATGCAGAAGCGGCTATTGCCATAATGAAAAAATCACTTGAAGAAGTTGGAATAGACCTCTCTTCATACAAGATGGATATTGACATCATCATGACTGGAAAATCAAAAAGCATGAGAGACAGGCTACAGACGGTACTATCAACCTTGATGGGGTTGGAAAAAGAAACAGGAATCGTGGAAAAAGAGGCACTACTGAATGAGTTGGAAACAAAGTACAAGATATCGACTGGAGAGGCAGAGCGCCTGATCGGGCAATTGCTCCGAGAAGGAACAATCTACGAACCTCGAGAGAGGTACCTGAAGAAGACTTAGCAGAAGAGAGAAATGCTTGCCAAACCGCTTCATGGTACCCTTGCGTTCCAAGAACGCGACTGTATGCACTGCCATTGGACCAACGCATCGAAGACTCACAATGAAGTAGGAAATATCCACTAAGGGATGTGCTCATGGCATCTTGAAGAATCACAGAGATAAATAGCGCTGAATATTCCTATCCACAAGTGGAAAGCCCATGAAAACAGCGATGGTTGTCGTTGGAACTCGCCCTGAAATCATAAAGATGGCCCCTGTAATCAGAGCTTTGAAGAAGAACAACGTGCAGACAGCGTTTGTTCACTGTGGTCAGCATTATGATTATAATATGTCCCAGAAATTCATCGAGGATCTGGAACTCCCGACGCCAGACTACGGATACGAGCTCAGAGCCTATTCTCAGGGAAAGCAGACGGCTCAAATCATAATTCACATGGAACACTTGTTCATTGAAACCTCACCAGGGATTGTCTTGGTGGAAGGGGATACGAATGGGGTGTTGGCATCAGCCTTGGCCGCGATCAAGCTGGGGGTACCTGTTGGCCATGTTGAAGCGGGATTAAGAAGCTTTGACCTACGAATGCCTGAGGAGCATAATAGACGACTGACCGACCACATATCCGCATATCTGTTTGCTCCCACAGAAACAGCAGAGGACAACCTAAGAAGAGAAAACGCCTGGGGCAAAATATACGTAACAGGCAATACAGTAATTGACGCGGTGATCCAGCACCTACCGATAGCAGAAAGAAAAACGAGCATATTTGAGACTATTCGCTTCAAGGAATTCGCATTGGCAACCGCGCATAGGGCAGAAAATGTCGATGAACTAAGGGTCCTCAGAAATTTCATGGAAGCTTTTTCAGAGGCACCTATACCAGTCGTTTATCCAATGCATCCTCGAACAAGGAAAAGGCTGAGACAGAATAGGATCTACCAGAAAATCCAAGAAACCGAGAACTTGCAGATTCTGCCACCCCTTGGATACTTGGACTTTCTAGCACTAATGAAAAAATGCAGAATGATAGTGACTGACTCAGGTGGTATACAAGAAGAGGCGACTGCACCCTGTATCAGAAAGCCTGTCCTTGTCATCCGTCTTTCCACAGAGAGACCCGAAGCTGTCAAAGCAGGTTTTGCAGAAGTTGTTGGCACGGAGAAGCATGGTATACTTGAAGCCATGAAAAGAGTTCTAGACCACCCAAGAGAATTGCCGGCTACATCCCCCTACGGGGAAGGAAATGCAGCGGAGAAAATCGTCAAAGCAATCAAGATGGAGCTGTTGCTATAGGACCTTTAGGAGATATAAGTTACTTTCTTGTCTTCTTCTTTCCTTACTTCCTCGGCTTGTAGAGCTCTCTTTTCTTCGATCCTTTGCAAGCGAGTAACCATCTTTTCAGCTTTGGCAATCTCCTCGTCCAATCCTGCTAGATCAATATCAAACCTGAACATTGAGCGTAGTACTTCTAGAACGCTCTTGGCAGCATTTGGGTCAGGTAGATACCCTCTAGTCTCACCCAGAAGGCAGATAGCATCAATCTTCCTGAAATGTGCCATACCCAAGATCAAACCGGCTGTGCCAACGATTGGGCTTCCGGAAGGACTCACCGTGCCTCCAGCGCTCACCGCCATGTTCAAAAACTCCTGATTTGTAGCAGCCACAACAACTTTCGGTTTGCCTCTTGCCTCCATTCGGTAACCACCTATTGTGATGACCAGCTTTACGCCACGTTTCTCGCAGTAGTTCAATATGCGATCGGATATTTCGTATTGCCCCTCGATTGTTTGTGCTTGGCTGTCGCCCGTGAAAAGGATCAGGTCACTCTTTCCTTTCTTGTCCTTCCAAGAGTAAAACGTTCCGCTGAGAAGTCGCACGCTTCCTTTCCGGCTGACGAGCACAAAGTATGGAAAATGCGGCGAATACAGGCTGGCAAATCTTTCAGCTTTCAACTGCTTTGTAAGATACCGTATTGCGATCTTGCCAACAAGTCCGAGACCAGGAAGACCCTCGACTAGTATGGGCTCATTCAGTTCGACCGCCCCGATTTCTTTGATAAAGGTTTCCTTCATTCTGCTGAACCTTCTTGTTTGAGAGCCATTCTATACTTGAGGTACTTGTCATCAGGCGAGAATTTTGGCGGATGTGGCAAGCGGAGTTTCCCGCCGCAATGCATGCATGCATCCGTCTTCAGGGTGTAGCGCGCGCATTTCTCACAGACTCTGAGAAGCCAGACCACTCATTTTCCCCTTTTGAAGACGCCATAACCACCGGCCTTGCTGACATTCGAGATGATGGCCTGTGCCACTTTTTGCAATATGTCTTCGGCCCGCTTGTAGTTGTCTGCTAAAACCTCAACGCAGTACTTGGGCGCTGCAATCACGTAGAAACGGAGTTTTGCGTCTCGAGATTTCTCAGCTTTCTTTGCGTTGAGAAAAGACTCCTTGATAATTCGGACGCCGTTCGGTTTGGAACAGCTGACTTCAACGATTCCCTTTACTCTCACCAAGGGCACACGTATTCTCTCTTGGGCAACCTCAACGAAAGCGTTTGCCACATCCTCTGCCACCCCGATTTTTGTTAGTACTTCTGCACCTTCCTTCGCTGCCTTCTCAAAACCTTCGTATAACCCGTACTCCCTCTCAACGGCGGCTCCAGCTTTTTCGTAGGCCTCTTCTGCCGATAAACCTGTCTTCTCTGCGACCCCACGGAGCAATGCTTCGGCTTTTCTCTCTCTCTTCCACAGCATCATTTTGTCTATCTTTTCTCTTTTCGTCACTCTTCTAAGGGACAAGTCTATGTGGCCTTTTTCCATGTCTACTCGCAGAACTTTCAAAACGACTTTTTGACCTTCACGCACGAAATCTCGTATGTTTCGGATCCATGATGAAGATATTTCGGAAACGTGCAATAATCCTTGCTTATCATACTCATCCAGCTTCGCATAGGCTCCGTAATCGGTAACGTTCTGTATCGTGGCAATGACCAGGTCACCAGCCTCGGGCCATTCTTGCTTCCTAATCGCCATTCAGGAGCACATCCCTATTCAAATATGGCCAAGATCTCGCCCTTGATTCTTGCTTTTCCCCCTGCAGGTCGCGCAAGCTCAGCCCCGCAGACATTGCAGTTTACCTTGTTTGTTGCGTTGCCGAAAACTATTTGTTCATTGCCACATTTCAGACATTTGACTCGGATGAAGCTGCTTCTAGGCCTAGGAATAAGTGTATCCCATTCAGTCATAACACTATCACCTCATTCAGACAATAACCAGCTTCCTCAATCGTATGCCATCCTTGTGTCTTGAATAACCACAAGTTTTGCATTTTATTTTTAGAGTCTGCTTCTTGGTGGTCTTTGAGAACTTTCTTTGGAGAGAGTATTTTTGTCCTCCATAACCGTGTTTCTCTCTTCTATCATGATGACGCTCTCCCTTGGCAAGGGCTCTTCGCTTTCCAGGCTTGTAAAGAGAGACCGAGTGAGCTTGATGTTTTTTGCATTTTGGGCAATAAGTAGTGATTTCTTTTGGAGCATTCACTTATACCACTGTCAGCTTTGCATAAAGAAAACATACATGTTCTTATACTTTTTCGCTATCTCCTGAAACCGTGAACCATCTTCAGCATAGTTCCTTGGGCCTTTCAAATGAAGCTAAGAAGAGACCTTGTTGTTCATGAATAACGCGTTCAAATGAGCGTAAAGCAGTTATGCCAGATGTTGAAAATTGAAGCTTGGGGCTTCTCGAACGCTGAAACCTTCACAAAAAGCCGAGAGATACATCAACACTCTTGTGGGACTCCTACCGCTTCTGTCCTTCATCGTGCCAATCGGCTTACTATATGGACTGGATCCGAAGTCGTTTGAATATACGTGGAAAGGCAGAACTTTCTATCTCTTCTTGTTATGGCTCGTGTCTTTGGAAACGATATTAGGTTGGGAGGGTATTCAGACACCCAGAATTAGAAGACTCAAGTCCTTGAGAACCATTGGACTCATCATAGCTCTCCTGCTCCCTGCGATTTATGTGATCGCCTCCGGCAGTTGGGGGTTGAACGTCATTATTGTAGATTGGGCAAAGCGCATTCATGTTCCATTCGAAGGCTGGCTGTGGATGCCGCTTTCAACTGAATATCTTGTTCTCACCGTGCTTCTCGCTCTCATCGTCTTGCTTGGATATGGAATCAGAGGCTTGAGTCATTTTTCGGTGTCTATTCTTTTCGTAGGAATCATTGGCCTAGTGTACACTGTGGACAACTTGTATCCGAAGGGTGGATTCACGCCGTTTCAGATCCTTGTGCCCACGACAGCTAGGCTCGCAGCAGGTGTTCTGAATCTTCTGGGTTATCAGACTGCATTCTGGCCAGGGTTACCAGGTGTACCAAGGCTTGTCGTATCGAATCTAAAGGGAGCTGCTGTTTTTGATATAGCTTGGCCATGTTCTGGCGTTGAAAGCCTCTTGATATACGCTGTGACTATCGTCTTATTCTTGAAAAGAAGTAATATTCAGTTGAAGTGGCGAATAGTCTATTTCTTAGTTGGGGCGATAGTGACCTACTTCATAAATATCTGGCGGATCGTCACCATTTACTCCCTTGCAATAGAAAACGGGTCAGGTTCACAACAAGTAAATGATTTCCACTTCATCTACGGCCAGTTATACTCTATAACGTGGATCGTATCCTACCCACTGATACTAATGGGTATCAGGGCACTATGGGACAGGGTCAAGAGCCACCGACGAATTTGAAGCGTTCTTCAAGTAGGTTGCAGGCGAGATCGGATCTATCTAGTTCTAATTGAATTCGATTCTTTCGGCTAGGCTTTGCTTGACCAGAAGCTTGGCATTTTCACTTGGCAAAGATGCGACGTCTTCAGCTTTGAAAGGACCGTATGGTTTCATGTCTGACCCGATGATTGCTGGAACATCCTTTGTGAAACGCAAGACCGTGTTTCTGGTCTTTTGCTCATCTTTCAGTTCTAGTAGGCGCCCCTGAAGAAGGCTTGCAGTGAAGGCTTGGTATACTTCAACCACAGGTGAGAATTTTGTTAGGAGCTTATATTCTTCGGCGGTCAGAGAGTCGGTCGGTATCTTGTCACCTGCTGTCATTTTCCTAAGCAGCTTCCGATAACGTATTCGGATCACCTCATGAAGCATACGTTTGACATTTCGCATTTCACTTCTGAGAAGCCTCGCCTTGACTGTTCTTTTGTCAAGCATGCGGCTTTCTTCTTTCAGCCTTTTCAAGTAGTCAGCTGTCTGAGAGTAGAAGCCTGGAGGAAGCTTCTCTGGTTCAATTTCTTGAAGCTCCCGTTTCCAAATCTGGTACAATTGATCATACATTGCACTCGGCTACCTCCGCCCTTCCTCTACATATGAGTAATATGGCTGCTGCAGTGGGTAATTCGATTCTCTGATTCTTATAGGGACCAAATGTGCTGTCACCTAGCCTGAATTCAGGAGCATCTGAAATGAGAACAGTGGCAGCCCCTCTCTTAAGTGCCACTCCACTGATGAAGGGGTCGAAAACTTCAATATTTGAGACCGGAAATTCGACTTTCCTTAAACCTGTTTTCCCATGTAAGCTGCCAGTCAATCTGATTAAGCGGTGAATATCCGTCGTAACAACAGTATCCACCTTGGCTGATAAGGATTCAATGCAGAATTTGACTATTCTTCTCCACGTTTCAAGACCTACGCCCTTGACACTGTGATACGGACCGACGCTATTCCAGCCTCTAAGTATGGAATCCCTATTCTGCATAATTGAGTCGGCAATTTTCTTGTTCAATCCAAAGCTCTTGTAATCTTCTTCCTTTGCACCGAGGACGAAGTCATACATGCTTTTGGCAATACGCCCCCGCCATCCGGAATCGTCTAGTCGAGGCGAAACGGGCAAGCCGATATTGTGAGCATTTCTCTTGCCAAGTCTATTTGAACTTACGTCCAAACCGAAACCGCAGACATAGTCCACGATTTCCTTGCGCGCAGAAGCATCAAGCGACCTTGCAGTCTGGCTCTCAACGTGGACGTGATAACCACGATGACCGGAGAAGAAGACATGAATATCCTTATCTGAGAAACCAAAATCACGGGTTAGCATATCCAAGAGCTTGACAGATTCAGCTTTTGCAGAGCTTAAGCATTCTTCACAGGGCCAAGTCTTTACCTCGAATCTTTGACCGCTGCAAGCAGGACAGCCTTCTGGTGTCAGACCTTTGCCAGTGAACCCACAGTCTGAGCATGTCCACTCATCATGGATCTTACTGCACGAAGTGGGAATGTGATCCGCGTCAATATCGAAAACCAAGTCTGCCCCTTGCCAGCCTTTTTTGTCCATTTCGGCTTCAGGATCATCATAGTATGCGCAGGAAAAGTAGGCATCTGAAGGGACACAACTTCTCAGAAAGGCTCTCAACTCTGCGTCATCTCCAAAGCTCTTGTGCCTTAGCATTCTCCCGTCAAATAATGCAAAACCGAATTCTCGTTTTTCAACAGAAGACTGAGAGAGAATAGTGAATGAAGTATCCCTGTAGAATTCCGCAAACATCTCTCGAACAAAAATGGATGAAGACGAAGCCATATCGGTTTGACCTTCAAAGAAAACCACTAAACTCGAAGTGTTTAATAAATCGAATAGCTGTTTGTGCATTTCTATTCTTGAATGATCAACTGATGGTTCGTGCTCTGACGATCATAATACGCCTTGCACTGCTGATCTACATTGTCAAATAGTGTGTTTGAGCGCTATTACCTAATGCAAGAAAGGAGTTAGAGTCTGATGATTGGGCAGAATTGGCTTGTAACAAAGCGAACGTATGGAGATTTCGAAAAAGCGACAACTACGACACCCGCCGTATTCTTGTCAGACGGATACGTTACTGTAATGCTCCCGCTTGCCTCGCTGTGCCTATCCAGTTCGCGGGCATCATACGAAACAATCCGAGATGAGAAAGGAAAGCCAGAACACAATATCTGCGCAATATCATGTGCTATCACGTCTTCCCCAGTTGCTGTGAACGCTCGACCAACGCCTCCACCAAACAGCAGCAGATACCCACTGCCTACAGGTATTTGGGCAATAGACGTTCTTGCATCTTCGGTATCAGTTATCTTTCCCAAAACTACACCGCTATGTTGGCAAACGTCTGCAACGCGGGCCCCTACGTATGCATCAGGGTATTGCAAATCCAATGCTCTAGAGAAGTCAGAATGAAGAGACGCGTATCTCTCATTTTCCCTTGCGGTCTCATTGAATAATGTAAATGTAAGCACTTGATTCTGAGTGCTGCTCAAATTATCTGCGGAAAACAGTTCAATGCCTTTTTCCTCGGAACCAGACAAGTATGCGAACGCATCACCCATCCAGACTAACGTACCGCCTGAATTGAGCCAATTTCCGACCAGACTCTTGTTATGAGCATGAACGGCTTCAGGGAGAACACCCGAAGGAATAATGACGACTGAATCATAATCTCCCAGCATCGCTTCCCTCAACCCGTCTGCATCGACGATCTTTACAGAGCCGCCATATCCCCCTAGTCTAAGCTCAACTGGTATATGATCCAATAGCCCTATCCAACCTGCTTTGCCAATCAATGATGATGGATAATCCTTGTCGTAGTAGATCAGGACATTCCTGCCAAATTGTGCGTGCGTCTTGAAAGTATAGGGTGTAACCAAAACATGCATATCCATAGGATATGCCCCAGACTTCAATGTGTACTCTAGCCTGATTTCATCATTCAGAATATTGATGCTGGAAACCGTGAGGTTGCACTTCTGCTGCGCAAAAGGCTGCGTGTAGACCAGAGCTTGACCGGCCAACGAGATTACTAGGATAACTGCAGTGATTCCCAAAGGACTAGCCCAGCGCGATCTGAAATCAAAGGATATGGTCTCGCCTCTTCTTTGCCGCTCATTCATCGAGTTTTGAATCGGGCTTGACGTACGACTTTTCTTCAGGAGATGCGTTAGAGTATCTTTCAGGCAAAGAATCAAGACAGCGGCACCTGAAATCCCTGATAGAAGTAGAAGAACCCAGCCTTCTACCTGCTCAAAGAAGTATACGTTAGCGTGAATTGTCTCAACGCTCAGGGCTGGTGTAAACATAGCCAGAGGATAGAAGAAAAATAAAGGCCCGCTTAGTCCAATCAGGAAAACAAGGGCCGAGACTGACAAAACACTTAGCTTCCTCAGATTGTATCCATAAAGGCCATAGCTTAGAACTAAGAATGGAAGTACCCACAGCACATACTGGGGATTCACAGTTAAGGAAGTCAAGTATGTCGTCAGAAAAACTGCCAAGTGACCTAAAATGAAGGCTTCTAGGAAGTTCCTTCGCTTAAGAAAGACTATGTAGCTGACGCAGAGAGTCACTACAAAACAGATTGACACCAAGCTCAATGAAACTAGTCCAAGGTGGCTAGAAATGAAAGGTAACAACCCTTCAAGACCCGGACAATATACTATGTTGAAAATTGTTAGACCGCCCAAAGAGGGTATCGTCTCAACTCTTGCAAAAACGTCATGGCTAAAATTGCCACCGAGAAGAGGAAAAAGGAAGATCAAGAGTGGAATTGAAAACCCGGCAAGGAATCTCAAGCTTCCAACGACGACTGGCTTAAGTCTACCAGCGGGACCCAATGCTCGATCTACTTCCAGTGCAGCAACCGAGAACAGATACAGTGGAACTTGAAAAATAGGGTAGATCTTAAACAAAGATCCCAGAGCAATAGCGGTTCCAGAGGCAATGTAGTTGCGATTGCAGAGCAAGCAGAAAGCTAATACCGTCATCAATGCTGGCAAAACGTCAAATTGTCCATGGATGGAATCAACAGCAATAACAAGAGGATTGAGAAACCAGAGGGCGAAACAGAATCTTGCCCGCTTCTCATCCTTCGATTTCCTGACTATGCTGTAGATGACGATGCCGACAAGTGTATCTGCCATAATGAAGGGGGCTTTACCTATTGTGTTGAGCAGAGGAGAAGTTACTATTGGAGGCAATTTCCAGGCTGGAACCGATAAAATTAAGGAGTCAACCCGAACTCCAAATGCACTAGGACCCAAAAATGAGCTGCATAACCAAAGAGTTGGGTATTCGACGTATGCCCATAAAGGGGGGTAGTTGAAGGAATTGGTTGTGTAGACGTCGAGACCAGCCAGCATGTCGTTATTCACTCTGTACAAGACTGCGAAATCGTACGGGTGAGATGTGAAAGGCATGAGAATGAGTCTGAGTATGAGCCCAGCCAAGAGCAGCTTTGACAAACCAGATCTAAACGACGGAAATCGTTCGCTCATTCTGTTCCACAGACGTAATTGCTTGTGCAGTTCCTATGCCCCACGATCTTTAGATCCTATGAGTCTTAGCTTCTTTTCATATATGAAGCGTTCTTAGCGTGCGCTATCATATCTTGTCTATAGGACTGGCAGCCATACAGCTTCTGATATATTTCTGGAGTCGGAGAGTTTGAGCTTGCTACATCAACGCATATGTCATTATTCGAGAGATTCAGCAGTCTTGCTGCGAGATAGTGTCCAAGAGATTTCTCGGCAAAGCTCTTTGCAATTCTCGTGAATTTGAAGTAGTAGCCCCTAAAAACTGTATACTCTGCGCGTTCTAAATATCGCTTGTAATCATCCATATCCACGTAGAGATCGATTACGCTAAAACCATTGCTCCTCAAACCACTAATGACTTCATTCCAGGCTTGAGGATCGTTTTGCACGACTGAATCTATTTTGGGTTCACGAAGAGCAGCAAAATAGTGATTCCAGAACAATAGTGCCTTTATTTTGCAGAGAGCAAATCTGTATGCATCGTTTAAGGCTATTCTCATATGGGAGAACATGCTTTCAAGCCTATTCTATCATGTTAAGGTGAGGATATAAAAGAGCCTTTTTGAAGATCAACACTATGTTTCTTTTCCAGAACAACGACGAGGATAGCGAGCTTGCCGAATTGCCAAGCTCAGACAAGAACTGGCACGCGGGCGCTCTTCGATTCGAACCCGAACGACTCCTAGATGCATGAAATGCTAGGTAAGAAACAAATGAAGACTAAGCCAAAAGAAACGGCAAAGCACGATCGAGACTGGAGCTCTTCACCCAAAGCCTTGAGTTCCGTCAGAACCGTGAAAAACCATTAAGTAGAGGGACCTTTCAATTCTGCATGTGAATACGCACGCTCCTCAGGATGGTAGGACAACATGCCAACAACGCGTCCATTAGTATCGGTTCTCGTATTGAATTGGAATGGGGAAAGAGTGATCAGGCAGAGTCTAACATCCATACGGAACCTACAATGGCAGCAAAAAGAAGTCATCGTCATAGACAACAACTCAACTGATTCATCAATCGAAATCATACGCAGGGAATTTCCAGAATTTAACGTCATTAGGAACAAGAAGAATCTGGGATTTGCCGCAGGAATGAATGAGGGTATCAAGAAATCTAAGGGAGAACTGATCCTGCTTTACAATAACGATGCTGTAGCACACCCATATAGCCTCTCAATACTCGCAAAGAGAGCACTATCCCACAATTCAATCGGCATGGTAGGTGGACTGATTTTCTACTACGAGCCAAACAATGTCATATGGTCAAGAGGGGGCATGTTCGATCTGATTACTGGCGCTATTTGGTCAGAAGGACTTGGTCAGAAACCTACTGAAGTAGATGCCGCTCAGCATGCGCCAATCGTTGACATCGACTATCTGTCGGGATGCGTGCTTCTAATAAAAAGAGAGGTTATTGAGAAAATCGGTCTGTTGGATGAAGATTTCTTCATGGCCGGTGATGACTTGGATCTATGCTTGCGAGCTCGAAGAGCCGGCTATAGGTGTGTCCTAGATTCTTCAGCCAAGATCTGGCATATAGGTTCGCATTCCCTGAGGCAAGTGCCTCTCCAAAGCTATTTCGAAAGAGAGAAAGCAGATTTCTTGACCATTCTACTTTACGTCCCTATTCCGCTCTTGTTTTCCGCACTCTTTTTCCAGCTCGTAATCATGCCATATGCTGAATTGCTTCTTTTCAGGCAGTCGGGAATTCGAATGAATGCTAGACTGCGCGCTCGTGTAGTGGCTTTTGAGGAAAACCTAAGAATCCTTAAGAGAATCTCAGCAAAGAGAAAGAGGATTGAACGGTTTGGCCCACTTCGATCCAGAATCAGAACGCTGGACTTGCTCAAGTTCGGGCTAGCACGGATAAAGTCCAAACAGTTCTATATGGGAAAGCTGCTTCAAAAATAGCGAACAGTGTACGTGGATGTAACTCGAATGACGAAGATTGTCGCTCTGGTTGAATTCTGCCCTCCAAGATTAGGAAGCGATAGAAGGATCTATGAGTTGCTGACAAGATCACCAAGAAACTGCAATGTAGATTTCATTGTCTTTCCTCCGAGTCGCGCCTTGCTTGGCATGCTACCTTTTCCAGTGGAGCACAAGAAGGAATGCAAGGTCTCGCTGAGCAAGAGCATAGTGATCCATTACATACCTGTCCCTCGCTTTCTTCAGACAAGATGGAAAAGCTTCCTCCTTGGATATTTCCTTACCACTCTGTTCATATGGCCCAAAGTCCTTCAAAGAATAAGAGAAAGTAACCCAGAGATAATCATGCTTAATTATCCTTCCGCCTACACCGGACTCATAGGATTCGTAATAGGCAAATTGCTGAACAGGAGAGTTGTCGCAGATTTCAATGACATAATAGCCGAGTACACTGTTGGAATCCTCGACGGAAGCACACAACATACGGGAAAAAGAGTGGGGAGAACCTTCAAACAGGTTATTCGCAGTTCACTAACTTTGATTCAGAACTACATAGTGAAGCACGCTGACGTAGTTATCGCGTTGACGACCTACACTATTGAATACTCTAGACAGCTAGGAATCAGAAACGACATCCACCTAATACCTGATGGCGTGAATGCATCCCTTTTCAACCCTAAGAGCTTCTCAGAGCAGGACATATTGGAACTAAGAAGGAAGTATGGCATCAGAAGAGATGAGAAAGTAGTACTGTATGTTGGGCGATTGGAAGAATGGGCAGGAATCCGAATAGTCCTCAAATGTGCTGAGGTCTTAAAGGATTCGAACGTCAGATTCCTACTTGTAGGAGAAGGACTCCTAGAAATGAAGGACCTGAAGAACATTATTCTGAGCGGACGAATTCCATATGAGCACATTCCAAAATACTTGGCTGCAGCGGACGTAGTCCTAGTTCCCATGGAACAGAACGTTTTGGGACATTCTGCTAGTCCTCTGAAGCTTTTCGAGGCAATGGCCATGGGGAGGCCCATAATAGCCTCGAATACGAAAGGAATAAGCGATGTTGTCACTGACAACCTAGAAGGAATACTCCTTCCTTTGGATGAGGATTTGTGGACAAGAGCAATAGTAAAGATTCTCCAGAACTCAGACAAGGCCTCAGGACTCGGAAGAAATGCAAGAAAAAGAGTAGAAAAAGATCTGGACTGGAACGCCCTGGCGAATAGACTTAATAGAATCCTATTGCCAAGTCAGCAAGCAATCGAGGAATCGCAGGGCTAAGATGCCACATGGATGTCAAGGGAAAATCTGTTCTCGTCACAGGAGGAGCTGGATTCATTGGGTCGCATATCGTGGACCGACTCCTGCTTGAAGGAGCATTTGTCAGAATCCTAGATGATCTATCTAATGGTGATCTGGCAAACCTTCAAGATCTGGCCAAAGTGGAGTTTCAGAAAGGAGACATCAGGAAGAAAGAGGACGTAGAGAAGGCCTTAGATGGTATTGAACTCGTGTACCATGAGGCAGCTCAGATCAACCCGGCGAAGGCAGTGGAAGACCCTGTCTACGATTTTGAGGTCAACGCTAGAGGGACTTTGAATCTTCTGACTGAGAGCATAAACAGAGGCGTTAAGAAATTCATTATGGCTTCTACGAACACCTATGGGGACGCAAATGTTGAGTCGATGAAAGAGGATTTCTCCACACTCTTCGAGAGAAGAGCGCTACTTTCGCCCTATGCAGCGGCAAAGGTTTCTGCAGAAGCCTATCTCAAAGCTGCAAACGATGAATTTGGCATGCCAACTGTCAGGCTTCGGTATTTTAACGTTTATGGTCCGAGACAGACAACAAAATCCGAGTCAGGAGTCATCGCCATCTTCACAGAAAGAACACTTTCAAACAAGCCCCTAGTTATATTTGGCGACGGAACGAAAACGAGAGATTTCGTTTATGTCAGTGACGTTGTGGAAGCAAACATTCTTGCGGCGTTAAGGAATGATGTTGACGGTGGAGTGTTCAATGTAGGCTCTGGTAAGGAAACATCAATAGCAGAACTTGCAAAGCTAATATTTGACGTAATCGGAAGAAACGTTCCAATCAAGTATGCTGCAGCCAGGGCAGCAGACTTCAGTCGAGCAAGGGCCGAACTTACTAGATCAAGGCTTGTTTTGGGGTTTGAACCGAGAATCAGACTCAAGGACGGGCTCAGAGCCTACGTCAAATGGCTCAGTGCAAACATGAAGAGGAAATGAGAACCCCGGCTCAGATCCCACAGTCAATAATCTCTCACCAGTCTTATCAATAAATCCTCTGTAAAACAGGACGCCGTCACTCCTCGTGGTCGTATACTCAAGAACGACGAAGCCTGCAACTTCAGATCCCACAGTCAAGTTGGCAGTATCGATTTTGGTTTCTCCTCTAACCAGCCGATAGTTTTGATGCCACAGGTTTGATGAGAGACCCATCTGCAAGATGCCGGAACACAGGATCTGAGACACGTCCCAAGATGCAACCTCAGGTCCATTTGATGTCAGACTTTGCATCAAGAAGAAGCCAAAGAAAATAATCTTTCCCAATCCCATAGGAACCATTGATATTGAAGGCCGAAACCTAAGAGGATTCTCTCCGCCGATCTTTCCGATGATTAGGCCGTCTTTTGCCCAAACCTTAGACGCAAGCGGTGCTTGTATGATGAGATCATATGTCACTTCGAGAGCATCTGAAACAGGCGATGAATATGTAGCTACCTCAGGATTGTCTTTCGCCTCCGAGTATTCGAAGAAGCCTTCTAAGCCGAGCTCTCTTGAACCGTTTTCGCGAAGATTCTGGGGTAGTGTATCCGTCACTTCTTCTTTCTTCATCCCCTTCTCAACAACGTAGTATCCTATGTAAAAACCAAACCATATGAGTATCCCACCAGAGCTTAACCAAGGTGTAACCAGATTCCTTTCTTTTGACAAGATGCTGGAAGGAAAAGCGCCGGATGCCATGACCACAACAGCACGCTTCTTTCCTGCAAGAATGCCTTCCAGTTCTTCTGCACTCGTGAGCCTTGCTCTGCCTGAATAACCTTTTAGTTTCAATTGCGCTTCCAAGTGCGTTTGGAGCATAGCGCTGAATATCCAGTCCGTTCCTACAGTTGGGTATTCAGTATCATAGAACACATAGACAGGCAAGTCTTGAGGAATCTCACTCACAGGCGTAATTACTACTGTCGAGTCCATAGGAAGACCAGCTCCAAGCCTGTAAGTTATCGTCATGTTAGTGCCGGTTTCCCCTGATCGTTGAGATATATCTAGAATACTGAAGGACCCTTTTTGCAGACTGATGAGCGGAGAATACCAGACCACCTCGCTGATAAGCAACAGTATAAGGATTGCCACAGGTACGTATTGCCATCTACTCTTAATCATCAGCACACATCCCTTGAGCTCATTATCAGCAGAATGAGCGTCAGCAATTGTCCGAGAAAACCAATTCCACCCCAGATAGTACATAAATCTTGTCTGAAAAACCTCGAAGCAAAGCCAGGAAGATTCATGTATGCATTGATGGCACCTACAAGATCCTGAGGGCTAAGCAGCGATGTGTAGGTTGCCAAGGGATAAAGAAAAGCCTGAGGCCCCTGCAAAGAAAGATAGAAGAAGAAGCCAGCAACTGAATAGAAACCCAAAGACCATAGGAACCTCTTCCGTCTAGAATAGAGTACCACTAGTAAGGGCAAGACCCAAAGCAAGTATTGTGGCTGCAACGTGATCGGTAGGAAAAGATAGGTAAGGTTCGTAAATAATGCTGTCGCTAGCAGCATTTCTTCTTGCTTGGACTTTGAGAGAACACAAAAAAGAAGCCCAATGCCAATACAAATGGCGGGATAGTATGAGAAGGTAGTTTGAATCAGCCCTATTGACCTGTTAATCAAGTGAGCCCTATCTGGATCTGCGGCAAGGAACCACTGATTTAGGCCTCCCATGATAGCTATCTCCTTTGATATTCCAGAATACATCAAGTACGAGTATTCGATGAATAGCGGTGCAAACAGAAGGAACGGCAAGGCGCTTCCCAAGGCGAATTTGACGAAAGGCAACACACGATTCTTGAAGCTCGTTGGATGGGGTGCATGTGGCAAACGCTTGAAAAGAACGACAATCGCCAGAGACACCGCTATATATACAGGTGCAGTTTTCGCCAGAGTTCCCAATCCAAAGCAAATACCAGCTGAGACGGGATTACCCTTGTAAAGGAGGTATGCTCCCAGAAGAATAAAAAAAGCGACAACCACATCGTATGAACCGTTCAAATAGGATACTGCCAGAGTGAATGGGTTGAAGAGCCATATCAGAAAACATCGCTTGGGCGTTTCAGAATCAGAAGCCAGTTCTCTGGCGAAGTAATAGACAAGAAGCCCTGCTAGAAGATCGAAGAAGAGAATAGGAAGCTTCCATAAAAAAAGGAATATTGGATTAACTTGGCAAGACGCAAGGTATTGCTCAGTATTAGCCTCGACCAGAAACTCGGCAATTGAAGGTGAACCAAAAGAGAACCCAAAACGATAAGCCAAGCTGAACAATGGAAACGTGGTAAAATGGACAAAAGGTGGATAGATGGAGGCATGAAGTGCATACGGATCGTAACCATTCATAAGATATGTCAAAGCTGTTTGATATGCGCCTATGTCATATGGCCATATTAGATACGGCATCAGGACTAGTCGCAACATCAAACCTATGATAAAGAAGCCGCCAAGTTCACGATTGAAGTTGCGTAAGAGTGAAGTGAGTTTTCTCATTTTCTAGACATAACGCCTTTTTCCTTATTCAAGTCTTTGGTCGTCTGAGCTGCAGTCCAGAGATTGTGGCGTTCTTTCCTAAAGTACAGATCCCACATCCCAAGAAACCGACCTGCTATTTCTAAGATAACGCAAGCAGCCATATGGCTGATCTTTCGAGGGTTCTCTCTCATGTATTTGAGTAACTCCCCAGCAACTTTGGCTATTCCTTCAGAAGTCATAGATGAAACCACATAGGAAAACCGGTTTTTGATAAAGAGATGACCTGCATAATGTCGTCTGAGCTGACCAAGAAACTCCGGGATAGTCTCAGATCCTTTATTGAATACTAGAGCCTTGCCTGCTTGTATGATTTGGAAGCCCTTCCCATAAACAACTGCCTCGAAGTAAGCCTCGTCTGCCGATATTTCGGCCGGTATATTGGGCGCCAGATTTTTCCTGAACGCGATTGTCTCACCGTGCCTCTCCAAGACGTTATGGAGCCTCCAGTGGATCAAGGCGACAAATCCCATAAAGGTCTCAGCACTGTTGAGGGGGAAGATTTTCGCGCTTGTCATTCCGACTCTTCTATTCTTGGCAAAAGGATAGATCAGATTCTGCACAGCACTCTCATCAAAAATCACGTCGCCACTGGTCACTATAACGATCTCGTTCTGGCTTCTCCTCAGAAACTCATCAATGCCAACAGCCTTGCCTTCCCTTCTTACTTGAGTAATCAGACTCACCCTGCTATCCTTCGTTGAATATTCGAATACCAATTCGTTTGTTCTGTCCACCGAACCTGAGGAAACAACTATCACTTCATCAACAGCTGTATCGTCAAGTATTTGGCAAGAGATGCTCTTGAGCAAGCTAACAATGTTCTTCTCCTCGTTTCGAACAATAACACCCACGCTAACGTGTAGCATTAGATGCACCTGTGGTTCGCAATGATTTAGTATAGCTGGAGACGACTTCGGAGTATTACTGATGACCATTTCAGGTTCTTACACCTTTTGCCTGTATCAAATCTCAATCAGATTCTAAGCATATCACACCAAAGGCAAGTCCACAATAGCTACTGCGCGCCCGCCAGAAGGAAACGCTGGTTGATTACCAATGAATGTTGCGCTAGCATGACATTCATTCCATAGGCAGAGGACTGCGGCCTTTGGTCATGAGGATTCAGTTCTTCTAGAGAAGAAATGAATGTTTCCTCAAGACTCAAATCGAGGCTAGACTCTGGACCCAAGCAAAAATAATCAAAGGGTTATTCGATTAAACTCATCTGAGAACTGAAAGTCTTGAGCCTAGGTTCTTCTGAAGATCACTTTTAGGACAACGTAGGAAATGAACTGTTTTATTTCATTTACGGTCAGTTTTGACTTACCCTTCTTCCTACTAACGAAAGTTATCGGGGCTTCCTTTATCTTGAACTTGCGAAGGGAGGCTTGCCTTATCGTTTCTATCTGTATTTCATAGGTGGTGCTGTGTAAATCCCCCAAAATGCTCTTCACCAAACCTGTTGAGTAACACCGCAAGCCACTTGTATAGTCGTGGATTCTAGCTCTTATCATTAAAGACGCTATTATGTTGGCCATCTTGCTTATTGTGCGGCGAACAATGCTCCAGTCCACTGTCTTGCCCCGAAGACAGTATCTGCTTCCTATGACTAAATCGTACTTGTCTTCCCGGGCGGATATCAAACGACGTATGTCATTTGGGTTATGAGAGTAATCCGCGTCCATTGTAATCATACATCTAGGAGGGTGCTTCAGTGAGAGAAACGTTCTAAAACCGTCAGTTATCGCTGTTCCAAGCCCACATTTTCTCGACCGTACCATGAGCAGAATGTTATCGTGCTTCTTTTGCAGAGACCTCACTATCTCCGCAGTTCCATCTGGACTGGAATCATCGACTACCAGAATGCAGGCATTTCTTTCGAGTCCTTCAACTTCCTGTATCAGCTTTCCTATGTTTGCCGCTTCGCAGAATGTAGGAAGTATTATCCCTATATCGGAATTAACGTCGAGATTACCCTCTATCGTTGTTGACCCCATCGTTATGCTTTCACCTTTTGATGACAGCGTTCACTTAATCGCACTTGCTATATAAAAGCTACTGCTTGCAGGAATTCTTCATACGCTGGGTTTAGGAAGCCTTCAGTTTTCTCCTATAATATGATAAAGGGTGACTCACCCTTTGGCATAGGTCGTCTGAACCTGTGCAAACGCCATGTGTTCTCAACGTGTCGCATTTTGGGGGAATGTAACGTGTTCTGGATCCCTTTTCTCCAGCGATGTGTTCTACTTGGTAGCGTGTCATTCTCTCGTTGAAATCAGAGAAGTTCCTAAAGAGCTCAACTACCTTTTCCGATGGCATGCCAGCATTTAGGAGGAACGAAGTCAAGGTGAACCGCCCCACGTGAGACAAATGCCGGCCGGACGTAAAAGCCTGATAAAGAGAACTTATGCAGGGTGGAAATGCTGACTGCACGAAGACTCTTGGGAAGTCATCCATTTCAGTCTCGCCTATTTTCTCCATCGACAGTCTCTTCACCTTTTCCGCTATCTCTGTTATCTTCGCAGGGAAAGCCGGCACGTCTGTGACTTCAAGCCGTTTCTCAACATGCTTGCGGACTTCTTCACTTAGTAACCTTGCCGTCTCGTTCCTTGTCAAATGAACATTCCCATTCGACAGAGAGCGATTGACAAGCTTCCACTTGCTATCTCGCAGGTGAGTAGTGTTCCGAATGTAATCGTGAAATGGGAGTGAGAAATCAGCCAGTGTTCCAGCTCGGTCGTTCCCCACAAGCTGCCAACCGAAGTTCTGAGCGACAGCCAGTAGCTTTCCTCCAGATTCAAATCTCAAGTCGTTATACGATTGCTTTGCCTCAGCCAACGCGTACCGTTTCTTGATGAAAGAGTTTGCTGTGGCAATTACGAGCATAATCGCAACTGGGAAGGAAAGGATCTCGACTTCGTCATTTCGTTCCTTGTTTCCAGTCAGAGTATAGAGTATAGCCTCTTCAACTCTTTCTTCTGCGCGCTCGAGAACCTTGGAGAAGCTTGATCCTGCTAGGTCTTCTACTCTTAAGTCTAGCGTCTTTACGTAGTCCGTCACTTCTTTGAGAAAGGGATGTTTTGCCAGATCATTCTTGGTGAATTTGTAGGTTGTAATTCGCATCTTGTTTTTCTCGTTATTCAGTTTCGATTCTTGGCGCCAGGAAGAAAGTGAGTCTTCCCTCTTTTGCCTGCTGAAAATCCAGCTTTATTGGCATGTCTGACGAGAATTCAAGTATTACAATGTCGGATGTTTGACTTGCTGCCTTGATGATTTCTGTAAGGTAGCTTAGGCTAAAAGTGGCCTTTGAAGATTCCTTGACTTCCAAGTCAAGAAGCGTGTCGCTTCCTTTTGGAATCGTTATTGTTGCGCCCATTAAGTCTCCGGCTGCATTGAAGACCAGTTTTTCTGGATCCGCCTCAAGTCGAACATGATCGCTCACAAGCTGAGCGTCTTCGATTGCTTGGCTTAGGCCTTCTGCAGTGGCTTTGGCCGTCACGTTAAAGCTGAGTTTCGGTGTGGGCACCTCTTCTTCCGAAGCTTCAAGTGTCGGCATCGTGAAGTTGCGTGAATACCTGCCACTAATCTTCACTTGCAGGCGCCCAGTTTTTTCATCAAGAGACAGCTCTACAACTTCATCTTTGCCAGTTCTTTTCAGCAATTTCAGCAGTTCAGTTATGTTTATGCAGATCTTGGTTGGCTCTGTACAAGCATATTCTTCAAAAGCTGTCTTCGGCCACCAAAAGTCGATCATAGCAACTCGTGATGGGTCCATTGCCCGTAGTTTCAGACCCTCTGAATCTAGTTTGAATGTCGCTTCGTCCACAAGAATAGAGACGGAGGTCATCATATCTCTTAGGAGCTTTGCGTCTGCGACCTTGAGTCCGAACAATGTAGCCACCTTGCTGGATTGATATGACTAGTTGCCAATAAAAGACTTTACGTGCGAAATTGCAGTCTTTTCAAATGAGCCTCTTGGTCTGAGTATCATGCGGGGAAAGCAGCCAGTGTTGGACTGGTTAGGCTTCAGAAAAACCTAATCTCCTAAGCTTAAAAGCTAGCTTGAGAATTCTTCCTTTAGCAAAATCTGAAAGTCTATGAGTATTCTCTGAATGTGTAACTGCATTTTGTGCAACGCAGGAATTGTGTTGAGGATTCATCTGCGCCTCTTGTCTGCACCTGCCATACGTAGGCTGTATTGTTCCCGCATTTGGGGCACTCAATTCGGACAGTAGGCAACGTTCGCAGTTTCTGTTCTTCTTTGCCGATTACTGCCACCAGCTGGCGCGGGTTTGGCTGAATGATTCTCGCAGGTTTCGGTTCAACCTTCTTGTTTGGTGTCCTCTTCGTATACCCACATTTTGCACAACCCATGACGAGCGTAGCATCCTTGCCCGACTTCCCTTTCTTCGGTACGAGGCGAGAGCCACACTTTGGACAAAATTCCATAACCCTTTACCCCATTGTCCGTTTGTTCTCCCTTGACATAGTGTCTTTTAAACCTTCTCTCGTTTCAATAATGATCACAGCTGACCTATGCTTTGCTGATTCCAGAAGCAATCATGTGTGCAACCCGCAAAGCTTCAGGAAAAGCGCTTCGAGTAGATGTCAGCTGCAATATCCGCTCTGCATCTTCCACAGAGATTCTCGCTACTTGCATGTATGCTTTACCACCTCTACTTCCAGTGTGTACCTCAATCAACTCCCCGGCATTCAATGTTGCCTTCCAACGCTCTTCATAGTCAGGTAGATTATGGAGAGCATCGCGGATATTAACGAGATTTGGCCTTTCTCGAGTGACTGTTATGACAGGGAGGCTCGTGGCTTCACTCAGTTCTTTGATGTCCACGATGTTGAAGCCAGCAAAAGCTATGCCATCAAGCATTATTACTCTTAGCTGTCTGTGGTGGGGTGAACCAAGTATCATTGACGCTATTTTGCTTCCTGCATCTAGTCCGTCTACCTCCGCCCTTGTGAGCATCAATCCATCCAGCCAATATCCACCCCTAAAGACTACTCCGACAATAGGTGCAAAGCCTCCACTCCGAGGAGCAAAAGCCCCGTCATCGACACCAAGAACACGGATTTCCGGCTTGATGGAACGGAATCTCCTACTGGACAAAATGATCGCCAAGACGGATGCCGGAGTATGATGTTGCATAAACTTATAAGTCAACTTGCTTGCCACATAACTTTGTGACTTCAGATGTTTTCATTGCAAGCCTTCTGATTGTCTGTTTAGGGTTCTTCTTCTCGGTTAACTTACGCAATATTCTAAGAAGGCACGAGCAGAGCGATGCAAAACCTTACGCCGAGATTGAGCATCCATCTGGCTTAGTCGTAGGAATAGCCGCCTTTGGTACCTTTGCGTATTTTGTTGAAGCAATCGCTTTTCCATTTCTTGTTTTTTCCAACTTGCTTCACTTGACGGACAGTTTTCTACTTTGCTTTGAACTACCGTTTAAGCTTCTGATTCAAGTCCTAGGACTCGTGCTAACGACCACAGGATATCTCTTGTTTGTCTGGAGTGTCTTAGCCCGAGGGAAATACGCGGTTTCTTGGGCTATGCGCTCTGATCACAAGCTTGTCACATGGGGACCTTACCATTATGTGCGCCATCCCTCATATGTTGCCTATTTCCTCATGTTTATTGGGTTGTTCGCTCTCTGGCCAAACGTATTCACGCTAATTCCGATCGTTGCAGTTCCGGGCTACTTCAAGGTCGCTATTCAAGAAGATAGATTGCTTGCGAAGAGGTTTGGCCAAGAGTATGAAGATTACGAGAAGAGAACAAAACGCTTTGTTCCCAAGTTGTGATGATAGAAACAAAGACCGAAGAAACAGAAGGGGAGTGTACCAAGATGAAGAAAGTGAAAAAGGCTCTGTCTTCCATTTGTAGGCATGGAAGCTTGACAGAAGTGATGAATGATCATGAGCTGGCATCGCTTGGTGACGCATTCGTCAACTTCACTTATTCGCTGGCTCTCTCGATTAGGAAAGGAGTGCCTTCAGGAACCAAAGTCAAAGGTGCCCTACTTGCTGAGGCCCTGAGAAAAGCAGGTCTCAGAGAATGCATTTCCTCAAGAATGACCTCTCATAAGTTGGCCGATGCTGCAGAGGCACTGATCGTGTATGCATGGCTGCATGATTACATTACTTTGGGGGACATTGTAAGAACACTGGAAAGCAGAAGCAGCGCGGTAGAAAGCTTAACCAGGGTCCTTGGAACAATAAGAGACAGTATTAGGTTTTCTTAAGGGCCCCCTCGAATTCTTTGCCGAATTCCTTATTCAGCTCGCGCGCCCTTTCCAAAGCTCTTTTCAGAACCTCCTCAGGTTTCGCCTTACCTTTGATGCGAACATAAATAATGGCGCTTGAGGCCAAAGGGTGTGGGATATCGTAACCGGCCAAATCCACATTCTCTTCCTCCAAGATCCTTTTCTGTAGTAGGTTGCAGAGTGTATGCCCTACGCCTTCGACTTCCACTTTGAGTTCGTCGGACGTTTTCTTCAACGCAGTGACCTTCATACAGAAACCCTTCTATCCAGCTAAGTCAACCCCTCGCCATAGTCAAAGGCAGTCTTGCGTCTTTCAACCCTTCCACATCTAGGGCAATACATACCCTGTCGTTTCGCTTCCAAGGCGTTCCCGCAGCTGGAACAGAAAGCGTAGGTTACCCCTAGATCCTTATCTTTCGTTGATAAGTGATAAACCTGGTTCTTCTCGCTGACGACCCTAGCTCTTATTACGTCCCCTGCCTTGCATACTTCAAACATCGAATCAACATATCGCAAGTGTACATCAGAAATATGAAGGACGCCAACGAAGACTCCGTTTAGTTGCTTTTCGCCTAGCTGGAAGATCCGAACGTTTGCATTCTCTGGCTGAACCCCTGAGACCTGACCCACCACTACACTGCCAACCTTTGGAATCAACACCTCGTGAACCACGGGATGAACTGAAACTCGCTTGTTAGCCACGTCAATAAGGGTTTGACCCACAAGCGTGGAGTAGATAACCCCATTCTTCACGAAAGTACCAGCGTCAGGAACAAACTCTTCTATGACTCCCAGACGCTCGCCAGGCAACACAAGTTGCCCAGATTTCTGTTCAGCTGGCTTTGAATCCATTGGAATCCACTTTCTAAATCATTTGGGATCCATATAGTTAAACGTTTACTCTTCACGAAATGCAAGTACTCGCTAAATGATCATATCTGTACTTCCAATGCTTCTCAATAAACTTTTCGATAGACTCTTTTAAGGTGCTCATCCTAGTTACTCGACTCTTGCTTCCTACGGCCTTTGACAGCATACACACTGACCATGAATTCATGTTTTGTCTTAGTGTGAAAAGCCAACATGTGAGGGATTGCCAGGATCATGCCATAGACACCTATGATCGTACCGCCATGTTTTCTGATGAAGTCTTCAATAAACGGGGACGGGGCAACGGGCATGACACTGCTTGAGCTAGTTTTAAGAGTCTTCATTAGAGCATCACTCTGCTGGGCACACTTGTGAAGGGAATAGATCTTTTTACCTATTTCAAGAGCCTTTTCGAGAAACCTTCGGTCAGCCCCTCTCTTCTGCACACCAAATGGTGGGTTCTGCAGAACTGTGTCAAACCGACCAGTTATGACATCTATGTCTGCTGTAATCCATTGCGTTTTTCCTTTCAGTTCTGCCCTTACCGAGTTCCTGAAAGCCATGTTTACGGCGTTCTTGTCCACATCTACTCCTACAACTTGGCGTGCGCCTAGAAAGGCTGCCCCAAGAGCTAATCGTCCAGAACCACATCCCAAGTCCAAGACTCTCTTGCCGATGATATCTTCATGCGTATAAGCCGCGATGTAAAGAACGGTTGCAGCAACATCTGCTGGAATAGTGTATTGTTCAAGGTTTGGTTCCGGCATCGGATGGGGTCCGATCTGTAAGAGAAAGCGCTCTAAGTCTATCCTTCTAACAAGCCTTTTCTGCATAATTCCTCCCAAGACAGGTCGCCAACGACAACTGAAACCTCATTAAGAGTAAGCACAGGCTTCTGAAACCTTGACGCTTCATCAAATGATATTCTTGGACAGGCAGTGTTGACATACGCCTCTATCGTTGGAAACTCTCTAAGCGCCTCAGGTGTTATTTCGTCAACCGTGAACAAGTAGACTGATTTTCCCTTCGCCTCAAGTCTTCGTTTTGTCTGCACGGCTTGCTCTAATCTCTTCTGCCCTGGTTTTAGCCCTATCAAGACACCGAAGTCTCTGGCCTTTTTGGCTTCCTCGATACATGCCCAGCGTTGCCTAATGACCCTCTCAGCTTCGTTGCAAACAGAAAATGCGCGGCCCTCATAGGGATCGGCAACTATCGTCGGCTTCATTGTCGATAGTACTAGACCCAAAGCATGGAATAGCCCACCTCCGACAAACAAGAAAGCTTCTACATCTCTGGCAATTGACCTTACATTACTATAGTCGCATCCGATTACCTGTCCTGGATAGGTCAAGTGCCCTGCGTCTCCTACAACCACCATCTTTCCTGCACGGGTCAGAGTTTCCCGAACGAAGTCAAGAGCCTGTACATGTTGAACTGTCGTGGCTAAACCGATCTTGCACCATCTTTCTACTAAGGGTATTGCGTTTTCAATGGCTTTGTCAACATTCACAGCTGATCTAGCTTCAATATACAATGTTGGCACTCTTTCGTACTTCATCTGCCTTGAATGCCCATAGTGCACGATGAGATCTATTCCCAAACTTCCAGCCTCTCCCGTTGCCAGATCGCATGCGCCATAACACGGGTCAGCAGAGATCAGAGTAAGGACACCGGTTTTCTCAATCAACCTCGACAGTGAAGGAGCCTGCGGCTTCAAACCCTCTGGAAGCTGTATCAATACACTCTTGGCTTCGAGTCTTGCTATTTCTTGTTTGATTCTTTCTTCTTCAAAATCAAAGTTCCTCAATTGAAGATCGCCTTCTGGAGCTTGCGGGGCAGATTGCTAACCAAGATAAGGAATACTGGTTAAAGGCTACTGTTCCAGGGTCCAATCCCAATCTTGCTTCGGCCTTTGAAGCGGATGTCCCAGAGCTCTTTCGTGTTGTTCAGCAAGCTGCTCAAGGATCATCTTCTGTTCTATGCTTGCAACAAGCTTCTTGGTCGAGATTACTGCATCGTTGTTGACCGATATGCTGTCAATCCCGACTCTGACTAGGAATTCCGCGAAGTCAGGTAGATTTGACGGGCCTTCGCCGCATATTGACACTGTTGCCCCATTCTGATGAGCCACCTTGATCAGGTGGGCGATGATTCTCTCTACCGCTGGATCCCTTTCGTCGAAATAGCCCATTTGGCCAAGACGCTCTGAATCCCGGTCAATCATGAGTATTCCTTGAGTCATGTCATTTGATCCTATGGAGAAGCCATCGCAGAGCTTTGAAAATTCATCCGCTAATACTGCAATGGATGGCGTCTCAGCCATAAACCAGACTTTGAAGTCCCTTGACCTTTCCAACCCTTCTTCACGCATGATCTCCAACACTCTCTTCGCTTCCCATACTGTTCGCACAACTGGAAGCATGACCCAGACGTTCTTAAGTCCCCACTCCTTGCGGCACTTGTTTATGGCTTGGCACTCAAGGCGGTATGCCTTTTCATACCATTGGCTTATGTACCTGCTACATCCTCTCCAGCCTAGCATTGGGTTTGCTTCGACGATCTCATATTTGTCTCCACCCTTCAGCTCTCGGTATTCATTTGTCTTGAAGTCGCTGAACCGCACGACGACTGGTCGAGGTTGTATTGCCCTCGCAACAGCCCCTATTCCCTCCGCAAGTCTGTCCACAAATCTCTGTCCTTTGCCAGTCTCCACGAAGTGCAGGGGATGTTCTCCTATGTAACTAGCTAGAATGAATTCCATACGCATTAGACCTATACCCTCGAAAGGCAGATCCTTGTATTCCTCGACTTTTTCTGGAACACCTAAATTCATGTAGATTTTAGTTGCTGTTACGGGCACATGCTGGAATACGTCTCCAGGCGTCGTGACGCCAGATGTCATCGCATCTGCTGCTGATGAAAGCTGTTGTGTCAGGGTTTGGAGCACGCCCTCGTAGACAACGCCGCTTCTGGAATCGACAGTATACTCTTTTCCATTCATCATGACTTTGGTCGCATTCTCTGTTCCTACGACGCAAGGTATCCCCAGTTCTCGGCTCACTATAGCTGCATGACAGGTCACTCCTCCTTTGTCTGTGACGATGGCGCCCGCGAGCTTCATGAAAGGTACGTAATCAGGATTCGTCATTTCTGTGACGAGTATGTTACCTTTCTGCATCACTTTCGCGGCTTCTTCAGTGTTTGAAACAACCTTGGCCACGCCGATCCCATAGCTCCTTCTTCCCGCAGCAATTCCTCTTGTGATAACGTTCAATGTTTGAACAGATTTTGCCTTCTCAGCCTCGCCCTTCAAAGGTACTTCGGTCATTTTCTGACTCCACACGGTCTCCGGTCTGGATTGAGTTATGAAAATGTTACTTGGAAAAGGCAAGTCTCTGTCGATAGCCCACTCAATGTCTTGAGCTTTTCCATAATGTCGTTCAATGCGTTCAGCTAGATCAGAAAGCTTCGAGATTTCCTCATCATTTATGCACGGCTGCTCCTGTCTCTCTGCTGGTACGGCTGCGTGAACCGTCTTACCCGTATTTGGGTCTCGAACATATTGCACTGTCTTCTTAGCCAGTCGGCGCTCAGACATTTTCATAGTCTTCTTGTCGATCACAAAATCGTCAGGTGTAACAGCTCCAGAGACTACTGCCTCGCCTAGGCCATAGGTACCCTCAATCACAATTTGACTATCATCACCGGTAACTGGGTTCAATGTAAATATAACGCCGGCGACTCGGGAATTGACCATCTTCTGAACCCCCACGCTGATAAACACCTTTTCATGAGGGAAACCCTTTTCGATACGGTAGAATATTGCGCGTGGTGTGAATAGGCTTGACCAGCATTTGATGGTCTTCTCGATGACTTCATTGGCACCCCTGACGTTCAGGGAAGTCTCCTGCTGCCCTGCGAAAGATGCATCCGCGAGGTCTTCGGCAGTTGCAGAGGATCTTACCGCAACGAAGACATCACTGGTGTTAAGTCTCTTGTCCAATTCCAGATATGCAGATCTAATGGCGTTTTCGATGTCCTTAGGTACAGGTGTTTCCTCTATGAGAGCTCTTATTTTCTTGGACGCTATTTCAAATTGCTTTGGATCGTTCGGGTTGGTGATCGTTTCCTTAATGATTTGGTAGATCTTTGATGAAATACCTGTTTCCTCAATGAATCTCTTGTAAGAATAGGCGGTTATCGCGAAACCTGGTGGGACTGGAATCCCTGCACTTGTCATTTCGCCAAGATTGGCGTTCTTGCCTCCGACTGAAGGAATGTCGCTCTTTCTCAATCCGTCAAACCAGAGAATCAAATCCTCTCGCATTTCAGCCAAGTACTATCGCCTCTTCCTTCCGCTGCATCTTTCCGATTACTATTCTGCAGGGAATCGGGAGTTTCGCGCTTCCACGTTTCAGCGCTTCCTTAGCTGCTTCAACGCCCTCTGCATTAACGTTGACAATAATAACGGTCTGATTGGCTCTTACTCTTGCAGCCGTACCGATTGGTTTTCCAAAGGATCTCCGCATGCCATCCTGAAGACGATCAGCATGTGCCCCAAAAATCATCTTATTCTCCCTCAAGATGTTATGGGGATAAGGCAGAACCTTCAAGCGGTAATTATTCACAAGTTTATCCATCAAAACACGGTTTGATGCCACACGCGCAGCTTCTAGTGCGTTGTGACGGATTTGAGCCTGTTCCACGGCTATGAGACTTGCTTCATATTCGAAGCTTGCCTTAGTGTCACCCATCGTGAACTTGTTTATCTTGGGAGGCGGAAAGCCCTTCACGAATTCTTTTCGAGTGTATGATTGGCCTTTGACGGCCCTGTAGTTCTTCGCTCGCATGTTAGATTCCTCTTCTGCATACCATGATCGCCATATTTAAACGTTTTAAGCACCAACTCGAGTAAGCACTTTGCATCGTTGATTGGTTTTTTGACCTTGCAATCAATATCGGCATTCATGTTTTCCTCAAACGAATGCGAAGCTATGGAACCTGGCAAAGCCGCTCCAGTCGTCAAGCAATTCTGTCGTTCTAAAGGAATCGAAATGCTGCTCAATTGCTGTACTATGGTGGCCTCTTGTTTTTGAACCATGTCTTGGCGAGTTCATCATAGTTACTGAAATCTCTTTTCATTATTGGAACATACATTCGTATTTCTTCTTCGGTCAAGTACTGAAACTGGTATTCGCCATTATAGGGAGCCGGTTCACCTTCTCTTGTCATGTATTCTATATGCATAAACGGGTCCCCTCTCTTGATGGTGATTGGACGTCGGTCATTACTTAAATTGACTAGTTCCAGAGCTAGTCTGCCAACAAACCCACTGTGGACTTTTGCAGCATTCAAGAAAGATAGCCCCATTCTTCCGTATTTGCTCTTCGCTGTCAGGTGAGCTACGTAGTTAGGCGGAACGAAAACAACCTCGTAGGATATTAGATTCTTGTGCTCCAAATAGTGAAGAGTTGTTTCTTCTTTTACGGTCAAGACATAGCCATCACCATCGAGCAGGTCATAGTCATAAGGGTATATGCATCTGTCACTCTCAATAAGTTCTTTCAGCTTGTCTTTGCCCAATATACACATTCACTGATCGACCTCAGCGCTTTTCTAGCAATAACCAGCTTGTTCTATATATTTTTTCAACGGAATCGACACCATAGGTTTTACAATCAGTTTGTGCAATCTCTCATAATCGCTCTGAGCGCGCCTTAGTCGTCATGCCTACTAGCATCTTCTGTGTAAGGCTTCCCCGTCTTCGATGTGGACAATACACTTTTAAGATATGCGCTTCCAGAAACAATTAGATTTTCGTACTTCCAAAACACAAGGAGAGCGAGCACTCAATGACCTGCAGTTTTTGCATATGGAATGCAGTCTACAGGTGTGGTCACTGCATGAGACCTGTCTGTGTGGCACATGCAAAACTGAGAACAGCACGCTTGTCATGGCTTGAGAGAGTCGTATGTGAATGCTCTATTGCTAAAGCCGCAAGAAGCGGAGAACGAGAGAAGATCCGAGGGCTTGTTCAACGATTTTGGGGCGAGTCCGAACAACTGGCCTTTGGAAGAAGATTCAGGGCTGCATCTCTTCCAGCATATGCTGCAAAGGTGAAGGACATTGTAGTCGGATTCATGTCTTTCGCGTAAGTACCTAATGCTACCATGATCGTCGCCTTGGGTATCCTGCCTGAATATCAGAATTCAGGAATAGGTCACAGCCTTGTTAGAAGAGTTGAAGAAGAAGAAGTCAAAAGGCACGTAAGAAAAAGTTGCTCGTCTCGACTTCTAATGATGATTTGCCAGGTCTTGCCTTTTACCAGTTTATTGGTTTCCAAATTTACGAAGTGGAACCCAACGCCATAGCAGAGAAACATGGCAAGATCTTGACAGGCATCAGTGGACTGCTAGTAAGAGACGAACTAAGACTACGGAAAAACATTCGTTAGATACATAACTGATTTCACCAGTCTTCAACCAGAAGAAGCTTAGTCTCCTTCCTATGCATTGAAGGCCAAGATATATGACCGAGCGTTCTGATTCGTGTACGGCAATGCCCCCAGATCTTATGGTGCGTGGACGATGTGAAGGTCACCTTCAATTTCTGGCTTTTAGGTCTTAGCCTACATGCGAGTTGGGAGTTCTGTACATTGCACATCCACTGATCCAAGAGATAGTAACGGACTGCTTTGTTCTTCAAGCTAGTCGTCAATCTGTTAGTATAATACTCTGCTTTCGAGAAGCACCGCTGTCTCAAAGAAGGGCAAGGCACGGTCAGCAATAATTTTTGTCTCTAAACCACGCTGTCTGAACCTCGCCATAGTCTCATTAACGTTTGATAGCGTAGATTGCATCATAAGAATGCGCCCGTTCTGCTCCAGATGGTGCGACGCTTCCTGTATAAAACGGTCAACTACTTTTCTACCATTAACCCCACCGTCCCAAGCACGAACGAGCCAGTCACACTTTTCCTCAGGGTGACTTGGCAGATAGGGAGCGTTGAACAGGATTAAATCGAACTTCTCCTTGGACCGAAAAGGCGAAAACAGGTCACCTCGTATGAAGAGCATCTTTCCAAGGACTTCGTTCCGTCTAGCATTTTCTCTGGCGCAATGGATCGCGTAAGGATTCGTATCGATGGCAACAACTCTTTCTGCTTTGGTTGTCGCGACTATGCCAAGAATTCCACAACCAGTGCCCATATCAATAACCGAGTCGCCTTCTTTAACAGACAGGTTTTCAGCAAAAAGAATGGAATCTTCGGCTGGTTCATAGACATTTTCCCAAACATGGAAAACAAAGCTGCCGAAGAATGCTGTCCTAGTAGGCGAATGCATTCGCTAATTCACCAAAATCTTCAGGTGCCAGCTCTCTTACTCGCTTGTCGTGAAAGGGAAGCACGTCGTCGATCTTCATGAACTTTTTCGCTTTCCTCCCATAAATGTCCTGCAAGAAGGGTAAAACAGCGTTCCTCACTCTTCTGTTGCGTTGAGTGAAGATTGTTTGCACCAGTCTTGTGAATAGTTCCTCGTCTTTTAAGGCAAAAGGCAATGGTCTTTTGGGAACTAGGCGTACGATTACTGAACCAACCTTTGGTGATGGGTAGAACAACCATCTGGGCACGTTATCTAAGAGCTCGCAATTCATGAAATAATAAGTGAGAACAGTCAACCATCCGTATTCCCTGCTCCCGGCGGGGGCTACAAGGCGATTGGCGAACTCCTTTTGCAAAATCATGACTCCGCAGTCGAAATGCTTATCGAAAAGCCACGGGAGCAGTTGCGAAGAGATTTGATATGGAGGTATTGAGATAATCTTGCTGAAGGCAGGGACTTGCACTCTAAGAATGTTGCCTTCAATCACTTCAACCTTGGACGTATCGTCGAGTTGGCCACGTAAGATCATCATAAGTCGTTTATCCGCTTCAACAGCCAATACTTTTTTGCATCTGCTCGCAAGGAAGCGCGTTAAGAAGCCTAAACCGGCGCCTATATCTAGGGTGACATCATCCGGACACAGAGACGCATGGTCAACCATCGTTTGGAAAACTGAAGGCTCAATTGTGAAATTCTGCCCTAAAAGCCTGTTCGGAACAATCTGATGCGTTTGCAGTAGAGATTTGGTCGTTTCTAATAAGCTCATGGCGTCTCGCTAATCAAGTAGCCTCATCATTGAGTTCTCGTAAACAGCCTATATTTGCTGTCGCCGGACAACTCCTCAAGGATTCTCTTGGTCACAAGTTTTACTGGATTAGGCAACTCTGTTCGCTTCTGTAAATCACCATAGCTCTCGAATGGACGCTTCTCGCGCTCGTTTATGACCTGCCACATGTATTTCTTGCCTATCCCTGGGATCAACTCGAGTGCATGCATCCTCGGCGTCACAGCTCTCGCGGTGTTAAAGAAATTGATGAACCACTTTTCACGACCTAACGCTATTCTGTTAATAACGGTTGAGAGCTCCATTCTAGCTGCTGCTGTCAGCTCTTCGTAACCTATTCGCCCAATGATGTACGTAATTTCCTCGCGAGGTTCTTTTCCAACATAGACACGATCATAGGCCTTAACCACAATGCCGTCTTTGACTAGCGCTTCCAGCAACGTGAAGAACTCTTCGCCGATTAGTTGAACCAATGCTCCCGCTCGGTACCCAGCCCTCCCTTGAGGACGTATTCCTGGTCGGCCATGTGGCAGGAAATCTAGGACGTAGGCGTACTCCTCGTAACGTTTCTCCATCATAGTCATGTTCGCCTGTATCTTACTCATTTATTGCTTAAAAAATAGGCGCCGAATAACATGCTGTCTATTTCAGTTCTCTATTCTCTTCCAAGAGAGTAACGATGTTTCTAAGCATTGCCACATCAATAATCTTGCGACCGCCTGTAAGGAAGACTCTTAACTCGTCTACGCTTCTCGGCATGCAGTTCGCTATCTGTATTGACTCCTCCTCTTCTAGACCAAAATCGGCAACGAGCTTCTCTATTAGTTTCTTGGAGACTTGAGCGTCTACCTTAGAGAATTTGGACACATAATCAAAAGTTCGACGCTGCAGTTGATCCAAATTTTCTTCCCCTATAGTTTCAAGTAGTTTCTTGACTTGAGGAACTGCCAGTTTCTCTTCCGTAACATCCTTTCTGGACATTCAATCACTTCCGAAAGGTTCTATATGCTCAGGTCTAACCACGATTTCTTTCACGGCATCTCCTTGGGAAATGCTCACCACATAGCTTCGCCCACGCTTCTCGATCACTGTCCCTACTCTTCCGTGAAAACGCTTATGAGGCATGCCTTTCTGAACGCTCGAATCAATCATAATAACTACATGGCTTCCAGCTTCATACTCATGCAGTAGCTTGCTTAGCCTGATCTTGCCTCGTTCTCTTGGTTCCTTTTTTAGCAGGCGACGTGTCCCTGAACGATATCCCTTTGATCCCCTCATTTTTCCACCTTGTCAGTCGCCCATAATTACACTCAAAACGTCAAGTTTCATTGGCTTCGCTCGGTTCTTGAGAATCTCTGAGACGCTAGGCCTTGTTCTTCCCTCATCGCCAGTTACCAGCTCTTTGACGTAGAGTCCTCCTTGGCAACGTATCTTCATCTCAGCCTTTTTTTGCGACAACTTCTTTACGCCCACGTCGTATATGTACTTTTCCCGAGTCAAATCTGCGCGTCTGTGCAGAACACGAATCGGTGTTCTTTGTTCAATAGTAGCCGCAGTCAGCTTCTTCTTCAACATACTCAAATCCTTGGTCATGATTTCATTTTCAAACTCCATGATGACGCGATATTCTTTCTGTTTGGATTCTCCTCTTTTCAATCTCCTAACCATGTCCTTGCTTCCAAACTCCAAGTCTGAGACCTCAACCTTGCCTTCTCCACGGACATTCACAATTCTCCTGATGTCTTTCAGATTCAAGAATCGTTTCCTAGGTTGTGTGATTTCTATTATGAAAGGACGACCTGTGCCTAGCATGCGAGCATCAATATCCTCTCTCCCTGATGCGTGAAAAGAGGATCTAACACCTCCTGCTACATCGAGAATAGGTAGGCCTATGATCTCCTCAACTGATTCGGCATACATTTTTCCTGTCCAATTGCACCGCTCGCAACCTTTTCCTCGACAATGTGAGCAAAACCATTTGGACTGTGGTATTCCTCTTACGATTTTCCTATAGCGACCAGCAATGAAAAGTGGGTTTACCTGCAGTCGCTCATCCCCGCTGAGTGGATTCACGAGTACCACAACGTCGGGCTTCATGAAGTCCACAGCTTTGCCGTTGGATTCAGCAATCTTCTTTCCTATTAGTCTTCCAAACTCGTTTCGCATGCTTTCGCCATATCTGATGTCGAACTCAGCTCTGAATTCATCCTCACGTTCCTCAGCAGCGATAGGCAGTTCTATTCCAACGAGAAAGCTATCATAGTCATACGCTTCGAGAAGCCTTAGAGCCTTCGTTGCCAGCTCCCCGATATTATTGAAAGTGCCAGCACACAAGTAACATTTCTTTAGGGGCCTTCTGCTAGAGAAGTGCTTGTTCATTGCCTGCAACACTTCTTGCGCTGTTTCTGAAAAGCCGTTAGTTGCCAATGTCTTGAGG
>CAZDNV010000001.1:0-81307 GCA_964506875.1 uncultured Candidatus Bathyarchaeia archaeon | reverse complement strand
AAGAGAAGGTAGAAACGCAACATTGGGAGGCCCATCTTTATAAGGTATGCTGACAATATGTATTGCAGGAAAGGCGTGCCGCTAGGTTCCTGCAATATTATTTGCCTTAGAAATGGCTTGCTTTTTTCTGAAGGTAGTGCAATATGCCAAGAATAAGAAGGGTTTCCGACAGCAACCGTAGCAGACTTGAGATCATAGCTGAGATTCTGAGAAAGTTGCGCGAACCAACTCGTAAGACGAATATTATTTCCCACTGTAATATGAGCACAAAGCAATCAGGGGAATACTTGAATCTTATGAGATCAAATGATCTTGTCCTGATGGACGCCACAGCAGGAAAAGTAACATATCAGAGAACTCAAGCTGGCCAAGACTTTCTAGAACTATACAATGAGATGGCTCTGTTACTTGGTCCTGGCATTTCTGCATCCCCCCCGATTTGACAAGAAGAACAGAACGAGCGCCATTTCGTTGGCGAAAAGCGCGCGCTTCAGGCTTGGGCTGACACGTTGCCCGTGAACGGAGGACCAAGTTTGCTTTGCCAAACATATGAATAATGTCTCCAGTTCAACAGGTTAGCGCGCGTTTCTATATTGCAGGCCTTTCTGGAAAGAGAGCTCAGGGATCCTTGTGAACATTTTTGAAGATTTCAACCAGATCATCAAAGATGCGTTCATATCGCTTGACTTTTTGGCTTTCCCATGCTTTGATGAAGTCCTCCCTCAAAATATAGACTCCATCAAGTTCATATTCGGCGATGACCCTGTTGCGGCTCTTACCACCAAATGATTTCTTTCTATTCTCCTGCAGGACGAAGTCATTGTCGTTATCGGTAGTTGTTAGGAATACCTTCACATTCTTTGTCGTGTCGCATGAGAGAAACTTCAACTTCCAGTAGCAAGCCTGTGCTATCCGTTCTCTTAAGCTTGTTTTGCAGGAGACGATGGCCAATACGTCGGAATTCCATGGGTCGTCGATTGTATAGCTGGCTATAACCATGTCTGTATCTGGAAGAAGCAAGTAATCTCTGTATCTTATCGCTAGCTTTCGGACGATAATGTCGTTCTTGTTTGCTTCGCCTTCTTTCAAGACCTGAAGGTTTTCAAAAGTCTTATCCTTCCTTTTCAGATTGGCAAAATGTCCTTTCAGAATTGCATAGACCAGATTCTGGAACGAATTTCCAATGAAGGCGTGCCAGGACTGCTCTGCGTCCTTTTGTCAGGGTGTAGCTTTTCGCATGTTTCAATGTATTTGTCCTTGAGGCTTCGAATGGTGCTCCATGCTTTGTCAGGGGCTATGTCGCCCGTACTTATTCTACGGATTATGTCATTTATGAGCTCTCTATGATCGCTCATGTGCTTTCCTCATTGTTTTTTCGCCTTTCATAGAAGTTCCATTGTATCTTTCTGCTTTCATTCTTAATAGCCGTGCCATCTGGCTTTCGCATTATGAACAGGTATTTGAAGCCTCGAAGATAGAAATTGTACCGTCTGGCGCGGTTGTACCATAGGCTTGTGTTCGATGACTGCCCTCGCCTTGTTACACATATTATGTCGAGAGTTTCAAAGTATTTGTCTAGCCTTCCATATAGTCTGAATCCAACTGGAGTAAACTTGTCCTTTACCCATTGGTCACCGATTAGCCATCCGAGAGTCTTTCCTTTTTTGAGTATTCGGTGGCACTCTTTTATCACTTTTTCAAGTTCATCATAGAAAACTTCTGTTTCGCTTGAGATTTTGCCTATACAATCCGAGTGATCGTTATATCGGATGTTGTCACCATAGGGGGAATCCACGAACACTAGATCCACATTGTTGTCCGGCAAAGGAATCTTACGGGCGTCATTTGGGATTATGTCGGGCCTCGTCGGTTTGATATCATACCCGATCGCCCTGCGCCCTTCTTCTCTGCACACATCTATGGTTGTGCCACTTCCGCACATAGGGTCGACAACAAGATCGCCAGGATCCGAATATCTCCACACAAGATTCCAGATAATCAATGCAGGAGTCACGCCTGGATATTTGTTGTCGCCTTTTGGCACCTTTCCATAACTCTGTCTGGGAAAATCCCAAAGCGTCGTAGCTTCTAACCGCGGTGTCTCTTCTACATCATCTTCAATCTTGGCAACTTCACCCAACAGCTGCCAATTCCTGCACTCTTTTGGACGCGCCAACGCATTTGCTTTGGAACTCCCATTGGATAAGTAGCCAACCCACGCACTCATCATAAGATCCTTAGGACGGAAAAGCTCAAGAAGCCTAAGCAATGCCTTTTTGCTTATTGGAGCTGCACGTTTCACGCCCAATTTCTCAAGAAGCTTGTCGCCGTCCTTTAGGCAAACAATATCATGGACCGGTTCGACCTTGGCTTGATAGGGATATCTGCCTCCCCAAGCCTCTGGTTTTACGTTCAAGCTTGCATCGGACGTAGCTCTGAAAACACCATAGAGCTTCTCTGAGTCCAGGTTAAGCAGAAACAAGAAGAAGCCTTTTTTGATTCTCATGAAACTTGGTGCATACACTTTGTTCGTTCCAAAAAGCAGGCGCTTGAAGCACTCTTCTTCGGAGCCATTTGTGCAACTTAGGATCTCACCTTGAAGAGCTGGATTGATCCGAGCTATATTATCTACAGAAGATTCAAGAATTCCCATCTTGGTTCTATCTTGCTCCTTTTCCAACGATCCTTCACTTTTTCTATAGTCTCAGACCGGCGATATATTTGTAGCGCGTGCGCTTCTTACCTGGACACTCTTCACAACCTAAGTACAAGATTGACCCAAAACCTCCTTTCATCGTATTAGAAGCAGAACTGGATGCGCCAATACTAGCCCCGCACGCACGATCCTGCTTGTGTTTTCGCGCAAAAAAGTAGAGGAAAGGGGTCAAGAAACATTAAGTAGGAACTAGATTCTGTCACCTAGCGCCGACACCGCAGGTTCCGGCTACAGCTCCATGCTTGCATAGCGCATACTACTGATGCAAATCCACTTCCACACTCTACGGCACTGGAAAGCAACTATGGAACACCACAAAACGAGAGGCATCCTTCGCGTCGCGAACTTGCTTGGCTGCAGAAATATCAAAAGCTTCTTAGTCCACCCGGTAGCTAGTCAACTTTGAAAGCGACGAAAACCACTCAGCAGTCGCTGAAGTAGTCGACGAATCACGCAAGCTCCTGGAAGAAGGCTTTGAGTGCATCTGCGAAAAAGATGAAGTCATGCTATTTCGCAAGCGAAGATAAGCTGTAAACTCCTCAAATCAGAGTGTGAATTCCCATCTGCACCATGAGTCTTTTTGATGCTTGTCCGGTGGGCAAGCTAGACAGTTCGCTTTCACGTTTGTGTTCAGTGTTTTTGCGAATTTCGTCAAGTAGCCGAATCTCACCTTCTTGCATGGAAACTCGTCTAGACCCTTGCTTAAGCGGGTTTCCTGTGTTCTGCATCGGTCTATGCTCAAAACTGCTCTCTTGCTGCTAACCTCTACTGTTTTGAAAGGTTGATCTAGGGCCCAGCTTGATTTTCGCAGAAGCTTGATAATCGTGACAACATCAGGGTTCTCGCCCACGCCGAACGCTTTCTTAAGGCTTTTTGCTTCAATCTCTGCCATGGTCTCCCAGACTTCTGCATCGATAGTGGTTGCGGCTTCTGTGCCGAATTTTTTCTCAATACCCAGAAAGTATAGGCCGTCGACCCTCCATAAATTGCGAATCTGCAAGAAGAAATAGTCAAGAAGATTCTCGGTTGGCATGTTCTTCAGCGTTTCCCGGTCTTCGACACTGCCTGCTGGGTAACTGCTCATAACTGGCACCTGACAATAATGGTTAATAAGCTATGTTAATTAGTCTTTCAAGAACCATGGCTCTAAGGCATAGGACAGAGAGGGCAAGTCATGCTTGAGCACGTAGTAGATATAATAATCCTAGGTTTGATTCAAGGTTTGACAGAGTGGCTGCCCATATCCAGCACGGGTCACTTGAAGGTCGCTGAACACTTCCTAGGATTGGCAACTACGCCGCTTTTCGAAATCGTTCTGCATGTCGGGACACTAGCTGTCGTAGCGTTCTACTTCCGAAAGGAAGTCAAGAATATACTCTCGGCTCTGGTTCACTTGGACTTCAAAACAGAATATGGAAAGCTAATACCGCTGATAATCGCTGCAACGATTCCCACAGGCATAATCGGATTAATCTACGTCAAATACCTGGAAGATAGCCTTCAGCAGATCCTCCCAATCGGGATAGCCTTCATCGTGGGCGGAACCTTGGTTTACCTCTCGAAACTTGGAAAAGAAAACACCGATAAGGTGACCTACTCAACAGCCTTGATAATTGGCACAGCACAAGGGTTGGCCATATTCCACGGGCTCTCAAGAAGCGGAATCACGATCTCAACTGCTCTTCTTCTCGGATTGAAAAGGGAGAAAGCCTTTAGACTCTCTTTTCTACTCTCAATCCCAGCTATACTCGGAGCCCTGCTCATTGAACTAATCCAGCAGAATGGTCAAGTCTCCATCTCAGGACTGGGCTGGCCTGAACTCCTAGTAGGAGTGACAGTAGCTATGATCGTGGGCTATCTTGCCCTCAGACTGCTTTCGGAAATAGTTGCAACGAGAAAATTCCACTATTTCGCATCCTACACTTGGTTGCTTGGAGTGGCACTGATAATTCTGACTCTATGCGGCTTCTAGCCACTTAGGCTTGCCTGAAAGAAAGTCGGTCAGAAATTCAGCAAACTCCCGATTCTTCCCATAGACCTCGACAATCTCTTCGTTCATAAGCACTTCGAAACTGTTCCCAAGCACGTGCGATATCTGCTCGGCCACACCTGAGTCCTTCCCCCCATCTCTTAGCCTCTCACGAAGCAAGGTGCAAGCATCTGTGAACTTTCTTCGAACCTCCACAGCCCACCGTCCATCTTCAATAAAAGGCCCTGCAATGACGTCAGGATTTTCTCGATATTTCATTAGAAATCTTGTACATTCATACTCTTTCTCAAGCGGTGGCCCCAAGTGCTTCTTGGCTTCTGGGATGCAGCATTGCTCGAGTTCAAGGCCAAAGATGTTAAGGTCCTTTTCATCGCTCCAAGCGAAATCTCTTAGCAGGGGAAAATCGCTAAGCTCAACAAGCATGCGCAGGGAACGAATGGACTTGTAGAGCTGACCCCACAGGACGTCGGGGACAGCGTCAACCTTTCCAAATGCGACAAGAACTATGGTTGAATCCCTCTCCTTCAGCTCTTGTCTCATCCTACTCAACGCTAAAGGAGTCGTTTTCTTGGGATAGAAGAAGCTCTGGCTTGGATTTTTCGTAAATAGTTGTGCGGCAGCAGTGAAATTGCAGAGTCTATCCTTGCGCACGGCAGAAGCCACGTTTCTTGCCATATCAACAGGGTCCACAACCACTAGAGGTTCGCTGAACATGAGATCAACCTCGTTCCTCCTGTTCTCGTAGTATCCTTCGATGTCAATGACCAGTCTCTGTCTGTGCTCTGCAAAGGTCTTCAGAGTGTCCATGAAAGAGCTGTAATGCAGGATCAGCAGTTCACATAGATATCCGCTGAAACCGCCAACCTTGATTTCAGCGCCATAGACACCTATGCCCTTCATGAACTTCTTGAGAAGGCGCACCTCATTGCGCATCTGTTCATCCAAGCGCTTGTTCACATAATCTGTATGGTACGGAGTTCTATCCGTGGCACTGAGCCAACTTCCCTGCTTAACATCATAACAGGGCACGATGTTGACTCTAGTTCCTTCGACAATGGCTTCAAGATAAGGGTGATCTGCAAACCTTTCAATCTGTTCTGAACCTGCTGTGGCCTTTCTTGCCACCTCCAAACCCACGACACCCAACGACTTTCTAGGTACAGTTGCAGAGACACGCATGAAAACATCAACGTCTGGCTCGCCGCTGAGCCACGTGTTCTTGGCAACTGAGCCCTCAACGCGAATCTTGACCTTCACTCTCGACTTTCGGGCTGCAGAATCAACCTTTGCCTCCAGTTTCCTTGCCAAATCCTCTATTCTGGCTCTTTCTCTAGCTTTTGGTGATATCTTTGCCAGAATTTCCGAGCAGATTTTCGCAGCCTTTTCGTACATGAGTCTTAAGCCCTTTCTATTCTTGTGGGCAAACCTCTTTCAAGGTTAAGTATATGGGACCCCTCGGCGTCAACTCGCTTCTCTTAAGCCTTAGACAAGCAGCCTTAATGAGACCGAAATCGTAATCCAAGTTTTCATGAATGCATTTTGCCAGTTCAGCTTTGTTTCTTCCTGACCTCACTCGAGCAATAGTCAAGTGTGGGCTGAATCCCCTAGTTTCAGGCGCAAACCCCAATGCCTGCAACCGAGGCTCTAACTGACTGAAGATATTTTTCAGTTGATCGACGCCTTGTCGTATTCCAGCCCAGCAGACTCGTGGATAATGCACGTCAGGAAAAGCGCCAAGACCCTGTATGCTTATGTCAAATGGAGCAAACTGCATGTTCTTCATTTCTTCATAGATCCTCTCAACCGTGTCCGGTGTTATGTTCCCGAGAAACCGTAGGGTTACATGTATGTTTTCGGGTTCAACCACTCTTAGATCTCCACCAGTCTTGGTCAGCAGGGTTTGTGCCTCAGATAGTCTCTTCAAAACTGAAGCGCTGTCAAGATCAAATGCTATGAAGCTACGTATCGCCTCTGCCACTTCAATCCCTTCGACTACTGTTCACCTTCTCTGCTCATAAATGCTTTTTATCTAAAGGATTATCTGTTCCTGCCATCATATTGAACAGAGAAGCAAGATGCCAAGTGACAAGCTAATAGTTGCCGTTGCCGGTATGCCTGGATCAGGGAAATCCATAGTAGTGAACGTCGCAAGTCAAAATGGCTATCAGGTAGTTGTGATGGGTGATGAAATAAGAAAGGAAGCCATGAAGAGGAATGTAACACCCACTAACGAAAGCATCGGCAGATTAATGCTTGAATTGAGACGGATAGAAGGAGAAGAAGCCATAGCCAAAAGGTGCATCCCGACGATCAAGAACACGAATGGAATGAAAGTGATCATAGATGGAATAAGAAGCCTAAGCGAGGTCGAAGAGTTCAAGAAGGAGTTCAATAAGCTAGCTTTGATCGCAATCCACTCCTCACCAGAGGCTAGGTTCATGCGACTCCACGACCGACAGAGAAGTGATGACCCCAGAAGCTGGGATATCTTCCGCGAAAGGGATCTGAGAGAACTCAGCGTGGGACTGGGTAACGCGATAGCCATGGCTGAGCACCTAATTGTAAACGAAGGCAAGATCGACTCAGTAAAGAACCAAATCAAAGAAGCACTTGCAAAGGTGGAGGCCAAATGGATGAAGTAATCGTTCACGTTGAAGCTGAGGTCAATCCAACCGAATCTGAAGAGAAAGTCAAGAAAGCCATTGAAAATGTCTTGGGTGCCCTTCAGCTCCATTCAAAGCCGAATCGAAAACAAAGCATACTCGTCGGCGAGCACCAAGGAAGAGAAGTACTCACGAACCTTCATGATTTACTCCACAGAGAGCAAATCCGCGCTGCAGCTAGAATGGCTCTTCTGGAGGGTGTCAGCGGAGAGACTATCCAATTCTGCTTGAACAAGCAGGTGGCATACGCAGGGCATGTTTCATTTGCCAAGGAAGTAGCTGAGTCACCACTAGGACCGATAAAAGTGAGAATAGCATGTAAGAACCCAAGGAAACTTGTAGAATGGCTCACTTCCAGCAGCAGATAGGTGTTGACCCCAACGTCGTTAGCAGCATCGATAACTCAGAGAGGAGCAGTCCAGCTTGGAAAACACGTTGCATGCGACGCCTTCGACGAGACTAAGCCCCTAAGGGTCGTCACTCATGCTCATGCCGACCACATGATTGGTCTAAACCAAAGCCTGAAGAGCTGTAACAAAGTCCTTATGACTGAAGCAACGAAGGATCTTGTTGACGTTTTGAAGGGGCCCCTATTTCTTATGCGAGGCCATGTTGAAACGTTGGACAATGGCAGAACACTTCAATGGGAAGAAGAACGGGTTACCTTCTTCAAGGCTGACCACATCCTAGGCGCTGCGCAAGTCCTTGTTGAAGATGCTGAAAGCAAACGTTTCGCCTACACTGGGGATTTTAGGATTGACGAGACTCCGGTCTTGGACACGGATGCTCTCGTCGTAGAGGCCACCTACGGAAGCCCGAACTGCAAGCGCTCCTTCGAAACGGATGTCAAGGATCTACTAGTATCATTAGTAGAGGAAGCATTGAAAAGAGAAACCGTCTACGTTTTTGGTTATCACGGAAAGCTACAAGAAGTCATGCAAATCCTCCATAAAGCAGGAATCAAGGCTCCTTTCGTTGCATCCGAAAAGGTTTTTCAGGTTTCCAAAGTATGTGAGAAACATGGCATGCGTCTGGGGCGCCTAATATTGTCTGAAGAAGAGGAAGCGAGAGAACTGCAAGCAAAGCATTCACCTTGCGTGGCCTTCTATCATATGAATACCAAGAATCACGTGGGTCTAGAAGACTTTCGCATTTGCGTAAGCGGCTGGGAATTTGATTCACCTGCCCGTCAAATAGCACGCAACGAGTACATCGTTGCCCTCAGCGATCACTCAGATTTCAACGGGCTATTGGAATACGTCAGACGCTCAAAACCGAAGCTTGTCATAACCGACAGCTACCGTGTCGGTCACGCTGAGAACCTGGCAAGAGAAATCCACAAACGCTTTGGCATTTCCGCCATCGCTCTGCCCACCAGAGGCTATTCCCAGCCGATTCAAGGCCACTAAAGTCGTAGCCTTTAATAGCCATTGCCAAAGCTGCTCCTGCGCCAATCTGTCTACCATCGACCTACTGCTGCTATGAAAGAAAAGGGGAAAAGGCTTGAAACTCGGCCACCTTAATAATACAGGGTTCTGCGCGGGAGTTGTCACTGACCCTGTTTTCGCCAAAGCTTAAGAATCCAGACTAGGCAAGGTTTTATCCTTTTGGTGAACAATAACTCATAAGGTGGAAACGATGGGCAAATCATCTGTGGTCTCTAACTTCTACAAGCTAACCCCTAAAGATAGACTGAGATATGTCAAGGAATTCGCAGGCCTGTCGGATGAAGAAGCCGCATTGCTGCTGGACACTGGATCCTTACGACTGGATTCAGCCAATCGCATGATAGAAAATGTTGTCGGCGCCATTCCTGTACCTCTGGGCATAGCCGTCAACTTCCTCATAAACAAGCATGACTATCTGATTCCGATGGCGATCGAAGAGCCCTCTGTCATAGCTGCAGCAAGCTACGCAGCAAAAATGGCAAGAGAAGGCGGAGGCTTCTACACGAGTAGCACGCCACCGATAATGATTGGCCAGATACAGGTAGTAAGCGTGAGAGATCCCTATGCTGCGAGAATGCGAGTAATAGAGTCAAAAGAAGAGATCCTGAAGAAGGCAAACGAGCAGGACCCAGTGCTCGTTTCAGCAGGCGGTGGCGCTAAGGACCTAGATGCGAAGGTCATCAACACGATCAAAGGACAAATGCTTATTGCAGAATTGCACGTTGACTGCCGCGACGCCATGGGAGCCAACGCCGTAAACACCATGGCAGAAGCCGTAGCACCGCTAATACAGCGTTTGACAGGCGGGAAAGTCTACTTGCGGATAATTTCAAATCTAGCCACGAAACGTCTCGCAAGAGCTTGGTGCATGATACCGAAAGAGGCCGTGGGCGGCGAAGAAGCAGTCGAAGGCATCGTAAACGCCTATGCCTTTGCTGCTGCAGATCCCTATCGGGCAGCAACCCATAACAAAGGCATCTTAAACGGTATTATCGCGGTGACCATAGCCACCTGCAATGACCACCGCGCAATTGAAGCCGGCGCACATGCATACGCAGCCAGAAACGGCCAATACACGTCGCTCTCGACGTGGGAGAAGGACGAAAACGGCGACCTGACAGGTTCAATTGAATTGCCCATGGCGATTGGCCTAATAGGCGGTGCTGTCCGAACTCATCCAACTGCAAAGATCGCGATAAAAATTCTGGGCGTAAAGACAGCCAACGAACTAGGTGAGGTCGTGACAGCTGTGGGCTTGGCTCAGAACCTAGGCGCACTAAGAGCCCTAGCACATGAAGGCATCCAGCGCGGCCATATGTCCCTTCATGCAAGAAACATAGCGGTGGCAGCGGGAGCTACAGGCGAAATGGTTGACATAGTTGCCGAAAAAATGGTTCAGGAACACAAGATCCGAATGGACAGGGCAAAAGAACTAATAGATCAGTACGCGACCCCAAGGAAAGCCTAAAAGGAAATCCGACTCAATCTGACCACGGCGAAAAAATGAAGATAATACCCGGACCATCATCAAAGGATCTTGGCGAGAAAATCGCTAAGCTTTTAGAAGCAGGAGTTGTGCCAGTATTCTTCAAAACCTTTCCAGACGGAGAATCCTACGTTCGCTTCGAAATAGGATCCCTCCAAGGGGAGGACGTTACAGTCATTCAAACCACGAGCCCACCTCAAGACCAACGACTGATCCAGCTCCTGCTAATGACCGACAATGCTAACGACATGAAGGCGAGAAGCATAACTGCAGTCATACCATACTTCGCCTACAGTCGCCAAGACAAAAGGTTCATTCAAGGCGAAGCCTTCAGCGTAAAGACCATTCTAAAACTACTTGAATGCTGTGGAGTAAGAAGGATAATAACGGTGAACACGCACAACCCTGCAGTGCTAAAGACTTTCCCGATTCCGATTGACGACCTGTCAGCCATTCCACTCCTAGCAGAATACTTCAAAGCCGCAAAGCTGTTGAAAGCCCCCGTTTCATTGTCCCTCGGAAAAAAAGGTGTAAGCATGGCAGCAGAAGCCAATAAGATACTAGAAGGTGAATTTGACTACATCACAACAAGGAGAGACGTGAGAACCGGAAACGTCACGCTTGAAGAAAAGGAGCTGCCCATAAAGAATCGGGACGTGATAGTATTCGATGACATCATAAGCAGCGGAGGGACCATGGCAAAGGCCGTGAAATACGCGAAAGACCAAGGTGCCAAGAAAGTCTATGCCGCTTGTGTGCACCCGTTGCTGATGGGTGATTCACAGAAAAGGATACTGGATAGTGGTGCCGAAGAGATCATTGGCACAGACGCCGTTCAAAGCCCAGTAAGCAGAGTCTCGATTGCACCGTTAGTAAGCAAGGCTTTGATTTGAGAAGGAAAGCAGGTGTGGCCAACCTATTCTTCTTATTGTCCGGAGAGCATGAGAACCTTCCACTTTCTGAGCTGAAAGCTATACTTGAGGCCGAAGGTTACACATACAAGGTTTTGGATAAACTTGATCAAGTCGCAAGGCTTGAAGTCGACCCAGAATGCACGGACACATTAAGAAAAAGGGCAGCCCTTACTAGACTCTGCGGATTGGAGCTTCTCAACTGCGAAGCGGACACAGGCAACATAGTCAAGAAGATGCGTTCAGCCAGTCTAGATGGTGTCTTGAGAGAGGCAGAAAGCTTTGAGGTGCGAGTAAAAAGGGTGAGGAACCACGCTAGAAAGATCGACGTGATGACTCTTGAAAGAAAGCTCGGCGAACTCATATTGAGCACCAATCCCAGCACTACAGTAAAACTAAGAAATCCGAACAAGACTTTCATTGGAATTCTAACTGACAGTCGGTTTGTTTTCGGGTTGAAGGTTGCAGAAATCCCTGCAAAACCATTCGTTGAAAGACGACCGAGGAAAAAACCCTTTTTTCATCCTTCTGCAATGCAGGCAAAACTCGCAAGATGCATGGTAAACCTTGCCAAACCTCGAACAGGTGAGCTCGTCCTCGACCCCTTCTGCGGTACAGGCAGCACGCTGGCAGAGGCTTCGCTCATCGGCTGCCGCGTTCTAGGCCTAGATATACAACACCGTATGGCGATCGGAACTCTCAAGAATTTGGGTCATCTCAAGATCAAACCAGAAGGCATGATCATCGGAGACGCACGCAGCCTTCCAGTAACAAAGGTCGACTGCGTCGTGACCGACCCTCCGTACGGATTGTCTTCAACTACCTTAAAACGAACAACAAAACAGATAGTTGAGGACCTACTAGTGGCGGTTCATAGGATTCTAAACAAAGGACAAAGAATCTGCATGGCTTCACCGAGCACGTTGAAACTCGGGGATATGGGCAAAACCTTAGGTTATAAGCATTTGGAGTCACATTTCGTTTATGTTCATCGAAGCCTAACTAGGGAGATAGTGGTGTTTGAAAAGGTGTGAGCAGTGAGCCTGCGCATCGTTTTCCTAGGCACAGGTGGAAGCATCCCAACTTCTGAAAGAAGCTTACCAGCCATACTCATACAAAGACAAGGTGAGCAAATCATGTTTGACTGTGGCGAAGGCGCCCAAAGACAAATCGTGAGAGCCAAGGGCGGCTTCCACAGGAAAACAAGCATCTTCATAACTCACATGCATGGTGATCACATCTTGGGCTTGCCTGGACTTATGCAAACAATGGCCCTGCTTGGCCGAGAAAGAAAACTGGAAATCTATGGGCCGCCAGGAATAGAGAATTTCCTCAAGTGCATCACCAAGACAGTGAAGTTTACCCTATCCTTCGCTGTTGAGACTCATGAAATAAGAAGGACAGGAGTGGTCTGCAAAGAAAAAGAATACAGTGTACATGCGACTTGGGCCAATCATGTGATTCCAAGCTTAGCTTACGCGCTTGTTGAGAAACCTAGACCTGGAGTCTTCTTCCCAGATAAAGCGACTTCTCTAGGCATCCCCAAAGGATACTTGTGGTCCGAGCTTCAACAAGGACGGGAGGTAAGACTGCCCTACGGTCGCGTCGTTAAGCCTGAGCAAGTAGTTGGTTCCCCTAGGGCTGGAAGAAAAGTTGTCTACACCGGCGATACGAAGCCATTCAAGAAACTCGTGGAATTCTCATCTGACGCTGACTTGCTTATCCATGATGCTACACTGAGTGATGATCTAGCAAGAAGAGCTTCACGGGATGGCCATTCAACTCCTAGCCAAGCAGCAAAGAACGCGAAAGAAGCTAAAGTGAGACAGCTAATCCTGAATCACATCAGCGCCAGATACGATAACCCTAATAAGCTACTGAGTCAAGCCAAAAAAGTCTTTAAGAGAACACGTGTGGCCGAGGATTTCATGGAAATAGAAATCCCATTCAGAGACAGCTAGGCGAACAACTGCTGCAATCTTCGTAGGCTGTCTTGAGCGTGATCTATAGATTCAACGATCATGGTCTTGTTCCAACCTGCTTTCTTCGTGAAATCCACGAAGCTACTCCAGTCAATATTGCCTAAGCCTATCCCCACATGTTGGTCGCTTGTTCCATCGTTATCACTAATATGCATATGAACAATCTTATCGCGGAAAGTTTTGAAGAAGACTTCTGTCAGCCCACGGATGTTTGAATGACCAACGTCTAGAACTAGGCCTATTTCTTCGTTGGCTTCAGAATAGAATCGTAGGAAGTCTTCAACGTTCTTGAGCAAGAAAGGAAATGGCTCAGGCACATTTTCTATTGCCACTTTTACGCCATATTCTCTACCAGCCTCGCTCAAGAGTCTTACAGTTGCCAGATTTTGATACCAGTCTGACCCGGGATAGAATGAACTGATTCCTGTTCTTAGGCCCGGATGAAAGACCCATAAGTACGCACCCAAAGCATTTGCGCAAGCAATGGACTGTCTCAGTCGCCTAACCATGCCTTTGAGAATCGGCCTTGATGGAGAAGCGATGTTTATATCCGCAAAAGGAGCGTGCACGGAATACTTGAAATCATAAGACGCCCCAACGCTTCTTAGCGTCGTGACCCTCTGCTTGTTCAAAGCGTGATAGCCGTCATCAACGATCTCAATGTATTCAGTTTGAACTGAGGCAAGCTGTTCAATCATATCTTCAAAGGGCTTGCCAAGACAGTACAGCATTGACAGTCCAATTTTTGGCTTGATCACAGATTCAACCCGTCCATGAATAATGGGAATTCCATCCTTAAATCTAATCCTGATGGCTTGTTCTTGTCTGCGAAGATTGCCACACGGCTTCGCCCTTTTGAGCGCTTGGGCCCTTTCTGTGCCGCACATGTATTTCCAAGCTGAACCGAAATCTAAATCGTGGATTCATAAGGGATTTATCTCTTTCTCCCTAAGAAGGTCCTATGTCCAAGGTGCATCTTCACTCAGGAGAATAGGCGTTGCCAAAAAGTCTTTTCAACGAGATCTTGCTTGAAGCTGTAGATGCAGGATTGTCTTCCTTGGGTGAATCCTCGAAGCAGGCAATCTATTTTCACCTGGAAAAAACCTTCAACATCAGGAAATCGGACATCCCATATAATATTAAGGCTTTCAAAGAATCCATTCAAAAAATCTTCGGGTTAGGAGCAAACTTCCTGGAGATTCTGATTATGAAGGCGTTATATGAGAAGATTGGAGGAGTTTTTGAGTGGCGTGAATCAACTGATCTTGCTTTTGTCGAATACGTGGCAGTAGCCAGACGGGCTTTCCAAGAAAAAGAGAATTCAGGTATGACAGAGGAATTAGCAGTATGGGAAAAGGCACAAGTAGAATCATGATCCCTCCTAGCTCCGGAAAAATGGATCTAAGCCAAAATGCTGACTCCACAAACACACCCAGCCGTGGTCGACTCGAAGGAACTACCAAAGAAGCATCAGAAAAACTGAGAAAGGACGAAGAAAAACTCAGGAGCATATTCTCTGCATCACCAGACGCCATCACAGTCACTGATCTAGATGGAAAAATAGTCGAGTGCAATCAGGCCGCAGTCGATATGCGCGGGTGCCCCTCTAAGGACGAGATGATCGGTAGAAATGCACTAGATTTCATTGCAAAAATGGATCAGCAAAGGGCAAGGGACAACCTGAAACGGACCTTGAGACAGGGAGCAGTAAGAAACGTTGAGTATACCCTCTTAAGTAAGGATGGCAGGAAATTCGCGGCCGAACTCTCTGCGAGCGTAGTGAAAGACGCATCAGGCAATCCAGTCGCTTTCGTTGCAGTAACCAAAGACATCACAGAACGGAAAAAGTTTGAGGAAGCACTAACTGAATCTGAAAAGAGGTACAGAAGCGTCATAGATAACCTCGGCATCGGCGTCGCTTTAATAAGTCCAAGCATGGAAATACTGGCCCTTAACAAACAAATGCAGGATTGGTTCCCAGAAATTGATGTTTCAAGGAAACCAATATGCTATGAAGCTTTCAACAAGCCACCAAGAAAAAATGTATGCTCGTACTGCCCAACGTGCAAGACCTTGAAAGATGGCCGAACTCATGAGTCTGTAACGAATACTCCTGGAGGAAACAGAACCCTTAACTATAGAATAGTCTCAACCCCGATTGTTGACGCCAAGAATGGAAGAACAACTGCGGCTATAGAGATGGTCGATGACATCACTGAGCGCACGCAAATGGCAAAGAGGCTCAAGCGATACTCACAGAGCTTGAAAAGACTTGTCGAAGAAAGGACTATAAAGTTGCGCGAAAGCGAAGAACGCTTCCGCTCAGTAGCAGACTATGCTTCCGAAGCCATCGTCACCACTAGCGCTGACGGCACAATAGTCTTTTGGAACCAAGCTGCAAGAACCATGTTCGGACATTCTTCAAAGGAAGCACTCGGAAAACCGATTACCCTAGTAATACCCATATGGTCAAGGAAGAGCCACTCAGATGGAATGAGACGTTTGATGCTTGCAGGGAAACCGGACACTATCAAGACACCGATCGAGTATACAGGGCTTCGAAAAGATGGCAGGGAATTTCCATTAGAGTTCTCTTTCTCTACTTGGAAAACCGCAAAAGCAACCTTCTTCACAGGAATCATGCGAGATATCACCGAGCGCAAGAAAGCCACTGAAGCACTCCGTGAAAGTGAAGAACGATTCCAAGATATCGCAGCCAACACAGGTGAATGGATATGGGAAGTAAACTCAAAAGGCCATTACACCTATTCCAGTCCCGCAGTCAAGCGACTGCTGGGCTACAAGCCCGAGGAAGTGCTAGGAAAGACCCTTTACAGCTTTTTCCATCCTGATGAACGAGAGAAATTGAAAAAGGCGGCTCTAACAACATTCAATAGGAGAGAACCATTCAACAACCTGATCAACCGCAACATACACAAGAATGGGCACGTCGTTGTCCTGGAGACGAATGGAGTTCCAATACTCAACTCAAAGAACAATCTTCTCGGATATCGAGGCTCTGACCGCGACGTTACAGAGGTGAAGAGAACAGAAGACAGACTCTCCGCACTTAACCTATATGGAGGAAAGCTGAATGCAGCCAACAGCCTTAACGAAGTCTATGAATTAACTATGGATGCAATGCAACAGACACTAGGTTTTGAACGTGCATCATTCATGACTGTGGAGGGGCAGATCCTCAAGATTTCATGCCAAAGAGGATACCCAGAAAACCTATCCATCAAATTGCCTTTAGATGGAACAAGAAAAGGCATAACAATCAGAGCAGCAACTTCAGGTAAGCCCGTACTTGTCTGTGACGTTGATAAAGACGAAGGTTATGTAGAAGGCGCTTCAGACATTAGATCGGAGCTTGCGGTCCCTATCATCGGAGAGGAAAGATTTCTTGGAATATTGAACGTAGAAAGCAAGGATTCGAACGCATTCAGTGACAAAGAAAGCGTATTGCTCCAGATTCTGGCTTCTCACGCTGCAACTGCAATCAACAACCTAGAAAGAAGACGAGAACTTGAAATCCAATCCAGCCAGCTATCTTCGCTAATGAAAAGCTCGGCCGAAATGATCCGTTCCGCAGACCTGCAACCTCGACTTCAAGCTATCGTAGATGCCGTTCGCTTGCTCGGATGGCGTCGAGTCGTGCTCTCAGTCAGAGACGGAAACTTGGACATAGCCAAGCCTGAGGATATAGTGGCATCTGGACTGAACGCCAAAGAGAGAGAGTATCTGTGGACCCACAGGCAACCGGGCAATACATGGGCCGAACGCTTCGGACTGGAGTACCAACGCTTCAAGCTAGGCGAGTTTTACCATCTGCCTTGGAGCGATGCCTGGGTTAGAAAAAGGTTCAGCGAAGGAACAGTGCCAAGCAAGCTTTCTCCAAAACAGATGGTAGACTGGGACCCACAGGACTTGCTATATGCCCCATTGAAGCTGGCAGATGGGCGAATCGTAGGGGTGGTTAGCATGGATGACCCAATGGACGGAAAACGACCTAAGAAAGAGTCACTGGCTCCATTAGAGCTCTTTTTGCATCAGGCCGCGGTTGCCATTGAGAACGCTCGATTGATAGAGCAATTGAACAAGGCCAAGAATCAAGTCCTGGAATACGCCCAGCGACTCGAAGTAAAAGTGGAAGAGAGAACATTGGCACTGAGGAAGGCCCAAGAGAGACTTCTCAGATCGGAAAGACTTGCAGCAATCGGCGAGTTGGCTGGAATGGTTGGACACGACCTACGCAATCCCTTGACAGGCATAGCGGGCGCCGCATACTACTTGAAAACCAAATATGGCCCCAAAATGGACAGCAAAGCAAAAGAAATGCTTGAGCTCATCAAGAAGGCCATTACATACTCAAATAAGATAGTAAATGATCTGTTGGAGTACTCGGGAGAAATCAGGCTAGAGCTAGCAGAAACAACTCCGAAGGCGACATTGAAAGAGGCTTTGTCACTCGCCAATATTTCAGATAGCATTACGGTAGCGAATTTAGCAAGATGCAAACCGAGAATCAAAGTCGATATTGAGAAGACTAAGAGAGCGTTTGTCAATATCATCAAGAATGCAGTCGACGCTATGCCCGATGGCGGAACGCTTACTATCAGGAGCAAGGAAATAGAAGGAAAAGTGGAGTTCTCCTTCGCCGATACTGGGATAGGCATAAAGAAAAGCATGGTTAGAAAGATCTTCACGCCACTGTGCACTACAAAAGCTAAGGGAATGGGATTTGGTCTTTCGATCTGCAAACGCATCGTAGAGGCCCATGGAGGCAAGATCTCTGCCAAAAGCATTCTCGGCAAGGGTTCGACCTTCACGGTAACCCTGCCCATTGAACCAAAAACAGAAGGAGGTGAGAAAACATGGGTGAGAATGCCCGAATCCTTATTGTCGACGATGATGAAAGTATAAGAAAAACTCTCTCAATGATACTGAAGGAGGAAGGGTACACCGTCGACATGGCTCAGAACGGGAAGGAAGCCATCAAGAAGACTCAAACTGAATTCTACAACCTGGCTTTGATAGACATAAAGCTTCCCGACATGGAAGGGACGGAACTGCTTACAAAGATAAGAGATACTACTCCTAAGATGCGAAAGGTAATAGTCACGGGCTATCCGTCATTGCAGAACGCAGTTGATGCTGTGAACAAAGGTGCAAACGCCTACATATTGAAACCGTTCGATGTAGAGAAAGTCCTGAAAACAATACGAGACCAATTGACAAAACAAGAAACCGAGAGGAAGTTCAGTCAGGAGAAAGTCACCGAGTTCATAGAGACACGCGTCAAAGAGCTAGAAGAGGACCACGTAACATCGCGCCAGAGAAACTAGAATCCTCTCTCTTTTCTGCAAGATAAGGTTCTCTTGGCCAGCAAACTCAGAGAAAGAAGGAATTGCCCATAGACACGACCTCTCAAGAAGCACCGCCAAATGGTAGCCACGCTTTCTTAGTCTTCACGTCATTTTGTCTGGAGTACAATTGTGATGATGAAGACTACTGTCGTTAGAACTGGAATCAGCGCACGCTATCGACAAATAAGCAACTATTGCTCCAGGCTGTAACCATATTGCTGTGAAGCTCCAGATCCTTCACACGATACCCATTGCCGATTGTTCACAGTGTACTCGCAATGATTTTGATTTCACAGGTGCTCGTGTCTGAGTCGTCCTACTCCGTAACTTCCAAGCATATCCGGTCTTGGTAAGCTCATGCTTGCAGTGGTTTTCAACTGGCTGCTGCGAAGCCCTAAAGCAAGCTCCACAAACTCGCCTACTGTCTGATAAGCAAATTCCCAAGTTGGCGTTCCGTACTTTAAGCCGCAACACATTGGGTCAACATAAACGAAAAACACACTATCCCCCACTTGGTAAGCTGCATGTCTTGAGCGGCCAAACTTGGGATACTGCAGGATCTTGAAAGGCCAGAGCTGGCACGCTTTTGGCTTCATGTTCTGAAGGCTGCATGCACACGTGTTAGGAAAGCTGTTCAGAAAGACGCACGAGCCGTCGGTTTTTCTTCTTATGAATAACTCGTTCAAGCTAGAAGCAGTCTGTTCAACCCCATAGTATTTTACTATCCTAAGCCACTCATGAAAATTCAGGACTACACGGTAGAGTCTGCAACACTGGCCACATGCTATACATTTCCAGTCTGCAACTTGCCCCCAAGGAACAAACTGCATTTCCTAATCACTGTTAGAAATGCAAGAATCAGTCTTTCGCTTTATTAACCTACTTGAGGAAAGACTTCAACTCACTCATAATACTCGATGGGATCTGCGTAGCTCTCCCAGTTTTTCTATTAGCAGTCACAATCACAACGTAGCCGTTGGCCAGAAACATTGATGTTTCCTTGTTGAAGACCTTGAACCCGAATCTCACCGATTTCTCTTTCAATGCTTCGTTAGCTCAACCTCGATGAGGTCGTTGAACCTTGCTGGCTGCCTATACTGGCAGAAAGCTTCAACTCTAGGAAACCATACTCCTTCATCCACCATATCTGTGAAACTGAACCCAAGTTGCCTGTAGAACTCTTCCTCAGTCCTTTCGAAAAACCTGAAGTAACTCGAGTAATGCACCACTTGAGCGGCATCGGTATCCGTCCACGTCACTCTGAAGGAGTTTCTGAAAACATGGGAAGACAAAATACATGCCGACCTAGTCCTTTTTATACAAATACAGTGTGTGGGAGGGGTACCCCAAGGCTTGGTTTTCGCAGTAGTTCTCTGTCTTGAGGGGTTTCCAGCCAACGATTTCGTAATCGTGGGAGACTATTCGGACACCTGGCCTTAGCTCCGACTCCAGTTTGGGTCTTATCTTTTCATTCGCGCTTGTTGTCAAGTAAAGAAAGATTACGTCTGCAGATGTCAGATCTACGTTGAAGATGTCTCCATTGACTATTGTTATTCTGTCTTGGAGGCTCTGTTCATAGATTGTGCTTAGCGCCTTTTTCACCAGATCTTCCCTTAACTCGACGCCAACAGATCTTGCCCCGAATTCCCTTGTGGCCATGATTACAGTTCTGCCGTCCCCTGAACCTAGGTCGAAGAACACTTCTCCAGCCCTCAATTCTGCCAAAGCCAGCATTCGCTGGACCACCTGTGGAGGACTTGGGACAAAGGGGGCAATATACAGGATGCTGGCCTCCGATCAAATATCTCTTCTATTCCGGCTTATCCAATGTGCCATTCCTTTAAGGCTTCCATGGTTTCAAGTCACGTAAGCAGACTTATCCTTTTGTGTAGGCTTTTTTGCTTCCCCACACTTCATGCAGCTCTGAGCACATAATTCAAGATATTTCGCCTCATCTACAGAACCGACAGACTCAGCGGCTTTGCGACACATCTCACTAGGTTCCTGGCAATCTTCTTCTTTGCAGAGCTTGGAGACCGAAGAACAGATCTCTTGCACATCTTTCGGATCAAGGACGGCTCTATTTGTTCGAACGAGAAGGCAGATTTCCCGAGCCAAAACACATGTTCGGACATATTTGATTCTTTCCAGGATTTCGTCATGAAGCTTCTTTCGACTCATCTCCAAATCTTTAGCCTCCATATGGCACGCAAGCAGATGCTCAGGCAGAATTAGATAATCATTCATTTAAGAGTTGCCTCAATTCTATGCTGTCATAGAATGGTTTGACTCTCGTTTTTCTATTGCCCGAACAGCTAATAAGATCAGCCTTTGACAGTGAGTCTCCTAGTGTTTATATGATTCGACCGATGACTGCATGAGACAGGGGACACCCTCTCATTAGATAAGCTTCAAAATATGCGGTCTCTAGTGAAATCTCCTGCTTATAATCTTGCGTTCAGCCCCAAGAACTAGCTCATAGAACCTATCAGTCACACGAGGCTCTTCCTTAAGGATTTCGACTGCATCAGAGTTCTGAATCTTTCTGGCTCCCAAAGCGATTGCAGCTGCCTTTCCATATTTGGAGATCAGCTTGGCTGACTGCAGTGCTTGCTCATGCATTCTTTGCTCGCTTTGCGTGAGCTTGGCGTTCTTCTTCTCGATCATCTCGAGAGCTCTCTCTTCTTCAACCTTGATCAGGCCTATAGTGGTCGACCCGCATCTTGGGCATTTCAGGTTGTCAGGCAGATCTTTTGCTCTCATCACCTCCACGTAGTTCCAGCAGTTAGTGCAAACATAGCTCCCAGCTTCATTCAGCAATCTCGCTTTCGCAGATTCTATGAGTACGGCACGCATGCGTTCAGGTGGAATCAAATCAGTTTTCATGCTTATTCGTTCGATGCCTACTCGAGCAATAGGAGTCGCGTTTCCATCGTTAATGATTTTATGAACAACGATTTCACCGGTACGGATCTTACCAAGCACATAAATGAGTCTTTCCAGATCCAAATCCTTAGTGAACACTTCCTTAAGTGCTTCTTCATAGATGGGAGTTCCCTCGAAGCTTGTGGTCAACTTCTGAAGGCTTACACTGCTGAAGTCTGCCCACTTTTTTATGGCCCCGAAGCGACGCGCGACGTGAATCATCCGCCTCTTGAATATCCCTGTCTTAACCGTTGCTCTCTTCAGCGTCTCTCTGATAGCGTCTTCAGACAACATCTTAATCTCCGTGAAGGCAGCCAGCACCTGATCAGAGTCTGCTGCATCCATCGTCTGGATGAAGATGCGATATGCATCATGTTGAACCACTATAGTGAACCCAAGCTTTTCTGAGAGCAATTCCCCCAGCAGTTGAGCCAGAGCCCTATTCGTAAGTAGGCCAAAATTCAGGTGAACTAGGACAAACCCTTCCCAATCCTCAACTATCACCCGACTTTCTGTGGGGACCTGAAAATTGGCCATCACATGCTCGATGGTCTCAGCCATAGCGTCTAGAATCGTGTCCTGATCAGCCGGGTATTGCTCACTTAGCTTAGCAGCGATTTCTCTGGGTGTCGCTCCTTTCGTCATCTGCTCTTCAACAACGCGCCTGATGTGACCTACTTCTTGTGCAACTCCAAACGGAACTGGAATCTCCTCTCCTATCCAGCTTGGAATAGCTCCTGTAGGATCATCAACGGGTTTCACGTGCACTTTGTCCTCAGACAAGTGCATAATCAACCAAGGACTACCTCTTATGATGAATTTTGTTCCCGGCTTGCCATATTCTGCCACAAAAGCTTCATCCAATACGCCAACGGCAGAGTTGTCCGAGTCGTCAACGACGAGAAACTGCTTCTGTTCTGGGATCATGGACAAATTGTCAAAATAGTATTCAAACAGTGCCTTTGCTTGTCTGGGCTTAAGAACCGTCTTATCCTCTACCGAAACCCAAGCTAGCCGTGGAAAACGCTGATGCATGTACCTTAGGTTCTTCTCAATGTCTTCTACATTCAGATTTGCATAAGGATATGCTTCCTTGAACAATTCCAATATTTCCTCAAAACCAAGTCTCCTCTGCTTTAGCAGCAACCCTGCTATTTGATGCGTCAAGACATCATAGGGCTTGGGTGGAATTTCAACAGGTTCTAAATCCTCATTCAAAGCTTTCTTTGCAATGGCTAGGGCCTCAAGTGCATCGTCAGAATCTAACGCTATGATTATCCCTTCAGCCGTTCTTCCGATGCTGTGGCCGCTTCTGCCGACACGTTGAATAAGTCTCGTAGCTTGTCGCGGGCTCATGTACTGAATGACCAGGTCTATTCTGCCAACGTCTATGCCTAGCTCGAGTGAACTTGTGCAGATGAGTCCTTTCAACTCGCCAGTCTTCAATCCTTTCTCTGCAGCGATCCTGGAAGGCTTGGCAAGTGAGCCATGATGAATTGAAACGGGATAATCAATGTCCCATACTTTGAATCTGCTTGTCAGAACCTCTGATTCTGCTCGAGTGTTTGTGAACAGAAGTACTGACTTATGCGTACTGATATAATCTCGAATGATTCGAAGTCTAGCTGCAACTTCAGGATGTGTGTAAAGTTTGGATGCAAGCTGGGCATCCTCATCCGTAGGTTTTGGCAAGACAACTTTCAATCTCATCAATCGGCCAACAGGGACTCGGACGATTTCGACGCTCCTATTGCTTCCAACGAGGAACTGGGCAACCTTTTCGGGACTACCTATTGTCGCAGATAGCCCAATAGCCTGAAAGTCCCTTCCTATCATCGCTCTGAGCCTTTCTAAAGCCAGCGAAAGTTGGCTTCCACGTTTACTGTCAGCCATTTCATGCACTTCATCAATAACCACCCAACGGACACTCTGCAAATGCTGACGCATGATCCACCCAGACAAAATCGCCTGCAGAGTTTCAGGAGTCGTGATCAGCACATCTGGTGGACTTCTGGCCTGTCTTGTCCGTTCTTTGGTTTCGGTGTCTCCATGCCTAACGGCCAGTTTGACGTCAAGGTTGTTGCACCACCACTCGAGTCTGTCAAGCATATCGCGATTTAGAGCCCGTAAAGGCGTGATGTACAAGACTTTGATTCCTGGTATGCCCCGTTGCCCTTGCAGAAGCAGGCTCAAGATAGGGAGAAAGGCTGCCTCGGTCTTGCCCGTGGCAGTCGGAGAGATGAGAAGAACGTTTTTTCCGTCAAGAATAAGAGGTGTTGCTTTCTCCTGCGGCTCCGTTGGCTTCTGGAAGCCCTTCTCGTGAATGAGCCGACGAATTGGTTTGACAAGTAGTTCAAAAGCATCTTTACTTGATTTGTGCAAATCCTACTAAACCTCAATAGTGATAAGAAATATGCGCAAGAGCAGAAGTAAAAGCGTTTTGGAAAAGCCACAAACGGGCCAAGTGCTTCTTCATGTGCAAGAGCTAAAGAACGAGTATGGCACCTGAAGCAACTGCTCGGATCTTCTGACATCCCGGGATTCCAGCGTCTTGCCATACATCATTTTTGTCTGGAAGTGCTATCAATATGAACAATGACAATGCGGCAACGAAGATACTGCAGTTCTTGCGCCCGATTCACGATGACGTCGGCTACGTAGGATATGCCACCATCGCTCCGCGTGCACGTGAACTGAACTAGAAACAATAAATCACATATTCAGTCGTTGCTCCGAGATCTATGCAGTGTTTCCCAAAGTTGGCATAAAAGCCATAGATGAATCGCCATGATTCTTCACCTTGAAATTGACTAGACCCGATGTATAGAAAAACGTTTTCTATTCTGAAACAATGGAAAGTCTTTTATCTATCATCATAAGAAACCATGGTTATCAAGATATTGGAGGAAATCAAGTGGGAAAATGTCCAAAATGTGGAACAATGGTCTCGGCGCCAAAGAAGAAATGGACAATGGCAGGTCGCCCAGACAAGGCTGGAAAAAGGACTCAGCTAGAAATCGGATTGTTCGACTGTCCAAAGTGCAAGAAGCCCTTCCGAGAAGTACTAAGCAAGAAGAAGATCTAAACGTCTAAGCTTGGCCGAAAAGCGTAGCCGTTCGCGCTTAACCCCCTCCTTCCCCCTATTTTTCGGTTTTTCAAAAGCGTTAAGTTTTAGAGTAAAGAAGCCCTACGTCAACGAGAGCATTTCAGATGATAGAGGGCTGATGAGAATGGAAATAGGGACTCTCAGAAGACTATGGAAAAACGAGTATTTCCAGACAACGATAATGATCATTGTGATTATCGCGGTAGTTTGGGGCGTATGGCTCGGCGCGCAATCGGTGCTTGGAACCCCCTATCCCATTCTGACTGTAGCTTCTGGTAGTATGTGCAAAGTTCAACACCCTTGTGACGGCTGGTCACACCCATTTGAGCCCACCTTACATAAGGGAGATTTGATCATTATCAGAGTAGTGAACCCAAAGGATGTTGTTACTGGTTCTGATCCTGAAGGAGATATAATAATCTTCCATCAACCAAAACCGAGTCCAGAGTCGCCAGACGATCTGATAGTCCATAGGGCCATAGCAAACGTCACTAGGTCCGGAATAATATACTTCAGAACTAAAGGCGATGGCAACCCAGGTTCTTGGGATACTTGGACAGATTACCGAGAAAGCTACGACACCGAAAACTATACCTACCGAGGAATGATTTCGGAGAGACTTTTGGTCGGCAAGGTCATCATGCGCGTACCATGGGTCGGCCAATTGTCGCTTCTTATGCATGATTCCTCAGGCATTTACATAGTGGTTACATTCATAATCCTGTTGGTGATTATCGAACTCGCGATCCCAACGTTCAAGGGCACAAAGACCAAGGAGAAAAACGAAAGGCCCCAAGAAACACAAACTCCTGCCGCGAGCACCTCAATAAGTCCCACGAGGAAGCTCTCTAGGCTTGCTTCAGCCAACATCACGAGTAAAATGATTACCACTGGAAGCGTGTTACACGGTGGCTTATTACATCATGCGCTGATGTTATGAGGGTTCCCTTGCGCTCGCCTGTTTAGTAGCATCTCCAACAGCACATGATACTGTCTGAGGAAAGAAAGCCCTCTCTCGTTTGCCCTATAAAGAACCCTGCCTTCCTTCATGTCCATGTCGATAAACCCCATTTCTATAAGACAGTTCAAAAACTCCTTCAGCTGTTTGAAATTTATGCTGGCATGCGTCATAATCGAAAACCGGGCTTCCCCATCGTCCTTGGTTGCTTCTAGTATGAGGGCCATGATCTCGAAGTGACTCCTATATTTCTTGTGTAAGGGTAGATCGCATAAACAATATTTTTTCCTTAAAGGCACTTGGAACATGCTACGTTCTAACGCGTAGTTTGCCATGTGACACTCCTTCAAGCTTATTCATGGCCGTTTAAACACTTACAGATTTCTTCCATAGAACCAGTTGAAACATTGTTCCAGTGAGTTGAAAGAATTGAAAAGCTATGTAGGCGGCACGAAGCTTTTTTATCTTGCTTTCAATTTAAACTATTGAAAGAGGGACTAGAGTCTGGCCCAACGTAGGCTGCTCATTAGTGAAAAGGAAATGCTTGAAGAGATAATGAGTGCAAACTCTAGGACGACTAACATACGTCTTCGAGATGGCGAATACCAATATGGCCTTGCAAAAGCCGTCGCATCCTTCCAATTGGAGCTGCATTTTCCTGACGTTAGGGACATAATCAGAAGGCAGTATGGAGAAGAGAAAGCTATTGACCTCCAGTTTGTCCGCAAGATCCAGACCATACTAAAGAAGATGGAAAAGAGCAATATCCTAAGGATTTTGCCAAAAAAGAAGCCTTGGGAACTACAAAGATATGCGCTTACGAGCTTCAAATTTCAGGACAGTGACAAGAATCTTGCGAGTTTCGCAACGGACCAGCAGATAGCGCAAGCACAGAGTCTTTTGCAATCCACGTTGACCCAGCAGGAAGTTGCCCGAATGAACCTAGCCAGATTCTCCACTCTGATAATCATCATTGCGGCATCTTATGCTGTCATAGTATGGTCGCTTGTGCAACCTGTCATAAACTCAGTCGTTTTTGTCCCCGCACTTTCAGTTTCCATTCTATGCGCCATAATGCTGGGGAAAGTGCTTTCCCAGCAACACTGAAAAGGTGCCACATCAACGCTTAAAAGCTCCAAGCATGAAAAAGAAAGTGTGATCGAATTGAGAAAAATCTCAACATTACTCATGATCCTGCTTTTGCCGATTGCGCAGTACTTGCTCATACAGAAGATATCTGTGCAGGCAGACCAAAATGTGATTCACGTTCCGAGCGAGTCTGCACGTACGATTCAGGCTGCCATAGACATTGCTCTTCCAGGCGGCACTATATACGTTCATAATGGGACCTATTACGAAGACATTGTCGTCAACAAGAGCGTAGCCCTTATTGGAGATGGCATGGAAGCCACAGCCATATACGGCCATGGCGGAATCTACATGATCAGCATAGTAGCTGACAACGTGACTGTAAAAGGCTTTTCGATAAAAAGTAACAGCACAAACCCCATCGTCAGTGGGATTCTCATAGCTTCAAGCGGCAACGCAATAAGCGACAACAAAGTCATAAATAACTATAACGGGATTCTACTCTATTCATCTGGCAAGAACGTAATCTCGGACAATGTCATCTTGGGCAATGACGTAGGTCTGAACCTCTATTTCTCGAGTGACAACACCTTTTCATCCAACACCGTTTCCAACAACGAAGGAGGATTAAGCCTGTATTTCTCCAGCGACAACGTGTTCTCAGGAAACACAGTCTCCAACAATAAGAAAGGGCTTAGTCTCACCTTCTCCAGCAAAGATAATATCTTTTATCACAACAATTTCATGGATTCAGTTGAAGAGTCCAGCGACTCAACAAACTACTGGAGCTATGGAGGCGAAGGCAATCGCTGGCCTGACTACTCAGGGAAAGACTTGGATGACAACGGAATAGGAGACACGTTGTACCCGGTAGGCGCCAATGATCACGACAGCTACCCCTTGATGGGAGCTTTCTATGATTTCAGTGTCTCCACGAAAGACGAAACATATCATGTGACAATGATCTGCAATTCGTCACTTTCAGCACTAGAATTTGAAGTGGGCAGAGAAACGGGAAACAAAATGATCCACTTCAACGTTTCCGGCGAGGTCGACAATGTTGGCTTCAGCAGGATCATCATTCCTAATCGACTGATGGCACCACCATTTATCGTCGTTACAGGTGAGGAGGAGATTACACCAACTTATCTTAGTGCTTCAGACGAATCGAAAACCTACCTGTACTTCACCTATGTACTGGAATGTCGAACCATCACTGTGATATCTTCCACGATACTGCGTCTTTACTATGAGCTGCTTGACAAGTGCCAGATGCTGCAAGCAGACCTTGACAGTTTGAACATTACTTACAATAACTTGCTGAGCAACTATACTAGTAGTCTGCAAGGGGAGCTCTACAGCCTGAACAGCACATTCACAGACCTGCTACGCAACTTCACTAGCAGCTTGCTGGCGAATCTTTACGATCTGAACATTACTTACAATGACTTGCTCAACAGCTACGTTGCTCTCCACAACAATTATGACCAACTCCAACAGAGCTATCAGACACTGAATGCTTCTGTGCAGGAGCATCGATCTGATCTGTTTCAAGACTCCCAGAACCTAAGGAGCCTCGTGTACATCTTTGCAGCTACCACAGGGCTTCTCCTTATAATCACGGTATACCTATCAAAGCGCGTTCACGGCAAGAGCTACGAACAAGAGTGAAACACGGACCTGGATAGACATATTTCTGAGCACTAAATTCATCCGATAGTTGCCTGGATACACACCGATAGTGAATACACAGACTCTCCCACTTGGAGTGCTGAGAGTTGATGCTCCATCAAAAACTCGTTATCTCCGCTGTATGGCATCCATTCTGAAGAACCGCCAGCTTCATCGGTCGGTTGATAAAGTCTTGTGCCCAGAAGAAGAGTCTGGAGTGAATCACGTACCAGGCGCTTATCAAGAATGTGCTCAGATGTGTTACTACAGGGCTGAATGAACACATCATAGTATCGGACTTCGGAATAGAAGGCAATGGAAGACTGGCGCGCATATGGTTTTATGCATTTCTCTTCCAATAGCTGTGGCAAAGGTTCTGGTTATGCCATCCTTCTTATAGCCGCTAATGGCGGCTCTTTCTTTGGCATTTTATCTGCTAAGCGCGCGCCGAACGGAGTTCAGCTTTATTCGGTGTAGTACACAACACCTATTCCGGCCCAGTTTTGTTTGCGATCACCTATTATTTCATCATGCGCATACCGCTCTTTTGTCTCACGCCAGAGCTTGTTGACCTCGCACCCAGTCTCGGGAGGGTGAGGGCAAATGTCGTGAAAAGCTACTATTCCACCTTTGCCAACCAACTTGCTATACATTTCGAAATCCATCTTTACGCCGTCATACGTGTGATCTCCATCTATGAAAAGAAAGTCCAGCCTACGCTTTTTCAGGATTGCCTTGACCGTATCAAACGTAGAAAGCGCATGCGAATCTTCACGGAGTAAGAAAATCTTCTGTCCATACGCTGCAAATGATTCATATAACGGAATCCTCCATTCAGGATAGCCTCCACCAAATCGACCACTTGGAAGATCTATACTTATTATCACTCCATCTGGACTTGAAGTTCTTGCAAACAAGAAGAGGGTTCCACCGCTTGCAGTTCCGATTTCGAGAATGGCCTTAGGTCTACGGTTCGCAAGGATCTTCAGAAGCTCAGTGATTTCTTCCTTCACCTGCCCTGGTCGAATTCTCCATCCGAAATATCTGAAGGGAAAATTGCCAAATACGTCAAAGCTAAGCTCGACAACGTCATTTATGCTCTTGCACTTGTTTGCTTTCTTTTTCAATATGACTGCTGCCAGCTTGACTTGCCCGATTCGGTCGCCGCGAATCGCTCTTAACAACCTTCGTATGTTCCAAGTCTCGCTTTCCTTTGCGCAGAACACGTTTTTTCGCTTCTTGTGTCAAAACTGAATATAAGACTTCTGGTGGTGGGTCACTCTCGACTATCTTTTCTCTGTAACCTTCGAGGAGAATATGACGCCTTCTGAGACCGCCGACAATGGAGCAACATGGAAACTACACCCGCAACTACAAGAATCCATAGGCGTTGTCCACGGCAAAATCCATCCAGAAGTTAGCCCGCGTTACTTCCATGATCTTAAGTCCTTGGACAAGCACCCTCGCGTCATGTGCCCAGCGAATTCACAGAAATCCATCGATTCTCTCCATATCCAGCTCGAAGCCTGCTGTCGGGTTCTCGAGTTTCCACGCTGACAGGACTTTTGGGCATATCTCACCTATGACTCCGACCACTGCTTTCTCAATTACTATTCTTCCAACTCGTCCCTCGATAAAACTTGAATGCCTTGCTTCTTTTATCTGCCACCTTAGTCCCAGATTTACGAAGAAGGCGTCTAGACATGACTTTATTTCGCTAAAACCTGCGTTCGCATGGGAAACGACCGCGGCAATCCGTTCTTCATCTTTTGTTCTGGTTTCGCTCTTCGCATTCGGAAGCGTCACCTTGCCTAGCTCGAATATTCTTTGCGGATATTCAACTGAGACATTGTTGCTTAAGAATTCCATAAGGCTTGGCAAGAGCCAGTTTCTCAAGCACGTTAAAGTCTGAGCTTTTGGGTTGGCTAGATCCACAGTTTTTTCTTTATTGCAGTTCATTTTCGTGAATAGGTTCTCCTTGTTGGTCATTGTGTAAGTCAAGACCTCCTGGAATCCAAGACCAATCATCAGTTCCCGTGCTACATTGAGGAAGTCTTGCTCTGGCCTCATGCTTCCTGTCGTCGGTAGTTTTCTCCATCGTGGTTTCATGTTCTGATACCCGTATGCTATGGTTACGTCCTCAACTAGGTCTATTGGGTGCATAACGTCAACTCTGTAACAGGGGATACTCACAGTCACTTTTTCATGAGAGACGATTTGACTTCCATAGCCTGCCTTCGCAAGCAATTTGATGATTTGCCTCGCGGTTAGCTGTAAGCCAGAGATCTTGTTCACGTACTGCACTTCTAGATCCATGGTTCTTGCAGAGAAGTCCGGCGTCACGATTTTTCCTTTCTTCCCTGGGTAGTCGACAACTGATGAGTAGGCTTTTCCGCCACGATCAATCAATGACAAGGTCACTATTCTCAGCGTTGCCAGAACTGTCTCTAGCCTGGTTCCGGTCACTTCGACTAGAACGCTTCTTGTTGCATCAGTTATTCTTCCGAGGTCGTTGGAGTTTATGATAGGCGGGAAAGAAAGCACCTTTTTCTCTGCGTCAAGCAATATTGGGTAGACATGATGTTTGCTTACGATGTGACCATACTCCAGACCCTTCGGATGCGTTTGCAGGATCTCTTTTAAACTCATTTTCTTTTCGAATCCTAGCGGTGCGAATCGGATTTCGTCTGAGTGAGCAACAGTGTATTGAAGGGGTGATTTTATGAGGTCGAAATTGTACAGGCCTATGGAGGTTCGTTGCCTGTTTCTGCCATATGACTGGTCAAGCTTTTCCTGTAAGTGCATTAGGCCACGGATCACCGTGTCTGTCAGCTTGACGTTTCTGACCACGGAGCAGCCTATGTAGGGGCGAATGTCACCTAGTTGAGAATCCACGATGACTTCTGCCTGTGGTTTGCCTACTGTGTACTGCCTTAGGCCCATCTCTAGTCCCATGAAGCCTCGTAGGGCCCTGACTAAGCCCTCAATGTTCCAGAGGTCTGGCCGATTTGTATCCTTTATCTCAATGCTCATAATGCCATTCTGTTGATCGAAAAGCTTCAGCTCGCCCTTGACAAAGGCTAAGATATCGTTCAGCTTGTCCATGTCCTGGTGCAGGTCAGCTCCAAGCATTCTTACGAATTCCGGATAGTCAATGTCAATCGTCGGCATCTAAAACGCCTTTTTCCTCCTTATCCAAGCCAAATCTTGCGCGAAAAGGTATCGTATGTCATCCACACCAGCCTTCATCATGAAAAGGCGGTCTATGCCTAGGCCCCATGCAATTACTGGGACTCTAATGCCTAGTGGCATAGTTACCTCAGGTCTGAAAATTCCTGAGCCTCCGAACTCGACCCAACCATGCTCTTTCTTGTAGGCGCTCAACTCAACGCTTGGTTCGGTAAATGGATAGTAGTCGGGTCTAAGTCTGATCTTTTCCGCACTAGCTATTTCCTTCGCGAACTTTTCCAAGACCCCTAGAAGATCGCTTAGGTTCAGTCCTTCGTCAATGACTATGCCTTCTACTTGGTTGAATTCTGTGAGATGTGTTTTGTCCGAGACCTCAGGCCGATAACAACGTGCGATAGAGAAGTATTTGCCAGGAATCTCTAAATCCTTACTCAGTAGTGTCCTTGCACTCAGGCAGGTTCCGTGTCCCCGTAGGATCAAGCGTTTCGCCTCTTGCATGGAGTATTTGTATCTCCATCCTGCCGAACCTGTTTTCCACCCGTCTTCATGTGTTTTCTTGACGCGTTGGAGAACCTTCTTCTCAGCATTCAACCTACCATACTTGGGTCTCTTTACGAAATATACGTCAAATATCTCTCGTGCTGGATGATCTTGAGGAGTGTAAAGCGCATCAAAGTTGTAAAATGATGTTTCAACCTGGGTACCAACCATTTCCTTGAATCCTAAATTGACAAGTTTCTCCTTTACTTCATCAAGAAAGGCTAAGTACGGGTGTCTCTTGCCTGGCCAAGTGCTTGATACTGGGGCCTCTACGTCATATCTTTGTAACCTGGCCTTGCGCCATTTTCCGCTGATGATCAATTCCGGCGTAAGCTGCGTTACTTCAGGTGAGGTTTTCCATCCCTTCTTGGCCATTGTCTTTCCGTCGTCAGTTATCTCGATGTATCGATCCTTCTTCTCTTCGGTTTCCAAGAGTTTCCTTCCTTTGAGAATTTGAACCGATTCCTGACATCTGGGGCTCAGCTCTTCAACGGGAAGCGGCCGTTCTGCCAGTGATTTCAGAAGCTTCTCGTCAATTCCTTCCTCCAGCTTTTCAGCAATCTGTAATGTTTTGGTCTTGTTGTCGAATGTGGCCCAGTTCTTCCGTTGAATCCAACCCAGCGCTATTGGTATGAACTGGTGTTCCAAGTTGGCCGTCTCAACCGTTTCTTTCAAAGGGGCCTTTCCGCCGAGTTTACTCAGAGCGATTATCAAGCGACGTTCTGGCAACCCGTTTCTCGCGTGCATTCTCCCTTCTTCGGTGAGCCGTGCGACAGCCTGTTTGCTCTCGCTTGCTTTCACCAGTTTTCTCTCTTGCAGCACCATGGCCCCGCGCATCACGGCTGCACTTGTCAGTCCAGTAGACTCCGTCAATTGCTCCACTGATGCCTTTCCACCTAGCCTGCTCAAGGTCGAGAGTGTTTTGCGTTCATGCTCTCTGAGTTCGACCATCATGTTTCCCATTATATACAGATCAAGCTAGACTTTAACTCTCATAGTTTTAATAAAAGTATGCTTGGCTTCCCATGAATCGATAACACGTCTCACCGAAGCGCACTCCTCTTTGCCTTTGCCTGACACAAAACAGCCTAAATGCGCTTAGCAGTCTATCTACTCATTTGACTTAAAGCCTGGCTTGCTGCTGAGACGTGCTCAATCTCCGCGAACACCAGGGTTTTTTTGAATAGAGGGGACACATGAACCCCGCGTTCACATAAGACTTAATACTTTTCTCTAGACTCTATAAGGACCTATGATTCGAAGGTGGCAGATGCTTGGCAGATGAAGAGAAGAATGAGATGGTCGTAACTCCATGGGAAGTCCAAGGTAAGATTGACTACGAGCGGCTAATACGGGAGTTTGGCACGCAACCGTTGACCAAGCAACTTTTGCAGAGGCTGGCAGGATATACAGGCGAGCTTCATATGCAAGCGAGAAGAGGGCTATTCTTTTCGCATCGAGACTTGGACGTTGTGCTCGACTTGTATGAGAAAGGAGTGAAGTTCGTTTTGTATACTGGTCGTGGGCCTTCTGGTCCAGTTCACATTGGGCACCTCGTGCCATGGATTTTCACGAAGCATCTACAAGACAAATTTGGCGTACGGCTCTACTTTCAAATGACCGATGACGAGAAGTTCTTGGTAGACGATGAACAGAAACTAGAGAATACGAGCAGATTCGGACATGAAAATGCATTGGATCTCGTTGCCTTAGGCTTCGAACCTGAGAACACTTACATCATATATGACGTAGAAGACATCGACCTCCTATACGATATCGCCCTAGAGGTTGCAAAGCGCATTACTTATTCGACTGCGAAGGCCACTTTCGGCTTCCAAGATAACACGAACTTGGGTTGGATATTTTGGCCGGCTGTTCAAGCAGTGCCCTGTTTCATACATAGGAAGTTGACAGGTGAAAATGCTCCTGCGCTTATCCCAGCAGCCATCGATCAAGACCCCTATTGGAGGATCACACGAGATGTCGCTCAGAGACTGAGCTTCTACAAGCCTGCTCAAATCCATTGTCGATTTCTACCGGGCCTAGGGATAGGCGGAAAAATGAGCGCTTCAGAACCTGAAACGTCAATATTTACCACTGATTCGCCAGAGATAGTCAAGCGCAAGGTTTGGAACGCGTTTACTGGCGGTAAAGGAACTCTTGCAGAGCAGAAGAAAGAAGGTGGCGACACTGATATCTGCACAGTTTTCCAGTATTTCCTTTACTTGTTCGAGGAGGACGACAAGAAGCTTGCGGAAAGAAAGAGACAGTGCAAAAATGGCGAGACAATGTGCGGGGACTGCAAGACCGTCCTAACTGAAAGGTTAAATAGATTTCTGTCTGAGCATCAAAAGAAAAGAGAAAAAGCAAGGAACATAATCGGAAAGTTTCACGTGAAACGTTGAGAAACAGAGTTTCCTTGTATGGAGAAAGTAAATGTCAGCCTGCGATTAGCCTACAGACTCATTCATTCGATGCACACGGTACTAGTTACGTGCATAGGTAGCCTAGAAGGCGCAAACATAATCACTCTCGCATGGGCAATGCCGACATCGATTGGCCCGCCTCTATTGGCAGTAAGCATCTCACACAGGAGACATTCTCACCATCTTATCGAAGAGACAAAGGAATTTGTAGTGAACATGCCAACGATGGGCTTGCGGAGAGATACTCTGATCTGCGGCAGAATCAGCGGAAAAACATGAGGAATTCTCGTAGACAGGCCTGACGCTCCTAAGCGCCAAGAAAGTGAAACGGCCTATTATAAGAGATGCGTAGCCCACATGGAATGCAGACCATTCAGCCAATTACAACACTGGGGATCACACAATCTTCATTGGGGGAATGGTTGATGCTTACGCTAACAAAGCGGCTTTTGAAGAGGAATGCAACTCAAGAAAGGCCAAGATGATCTTCAATCTAGGTTGGAATGACTTCGCAACACTTGGCAGTCGAATCTTCACACCAGAAACCTGAAGCAGGTAGGAAAAAGAAACCATCCGTCATCGCATTTCACGCGTGCTAAGCTACATACGAACCTATGCTGCCTCAGCATTGTTCAAGTTACATGTGATGAACGTATTGATTTGACAACGTGAGCAAGATCTCTTGTGGACTTACCAGTTTGGTTTTGGGCTAGCATGTTTCGAATTGGGCTCGTTGCTAAACCTTTTAAATCAAGCTTGATGCGTTAGTGGAAATGAGCGTAGGTTCAATGAGCTATGAGGACAAACAGGTGCTTGAGAAGTTTCGACTCTCCGGAAGAATCCTGCGCGAAACGAGAGAGGAAATGAGAAGGTTTGTCCGTGAAAATCAGCTTATCATAGAAATATGCGAAAAAGCCGAAGGACTTATACGTGAAAAGGGCGGACAGCCTGCATTTCCATGTAATGTTTCAATAGATGAAACAGCGGCCCATTTCACGTCCCCGCCAAACGATGAGAGAAGGGTCCCCGAGAAATCGATTGTCAAAGTGGACATTGGGGCTCACGTAGATGGCTACGTCACTGACACGGCAACTACTATTTGTTTCAATCCTGAGTATGAGAGTCTTGTGACAGCAGCTGAGACTGCACTTGAAAAGGCCGTGGAAAGCATAGGCCCAGATACATCTACTTCCAAGCTTGGGGCAATCATTGAAACTACGATAAAGTCGCGAGGTTACAAACCTATAGCCAACCTGACTGGCCACCAAGTTGGGCGTTACACCGTCCACGCGGGCACTTCATTGCCTAACGTCTCACATGTGTTATCTTCAAAAATCAAGCTAGGCGGAGTATATGCCATTGAGCCCTTCGTCACTCTTCCCAATGCAGCAGGAAAAGTTGAAGATGGCGACGAGATCACGATTTTCCGATTTCTCAGAACCAAACCGCTCAAGAACCCTTATGCAAAGCAACTCTCGAGGCATATCGAGAAAAGCTACAGAACCTTACCCTTCGCTGAACGCTGGCTACAGAACATCGTGCCGAAAGAACATTATCAAGCAGCCTTCACAGAGCTTCTGTCGTCGAAGACGCTTATGGCCTACCCCACTTTTGTTGAGGTAAGCCGGAAACCTGTTGCCCAAGCAGAGCATACTGTGCTAATAGTGAAAGACGGCTGTATTGTCTTGACCTAGTAGCGGAATTTCTCCTTCTCCTTGACCTCTCTGTAAATCGCCGTTATCAGCATCTTGTCATTGCATTTTTGGCAGGGTTCAACTTCCTTGAAGACGTAATCGCTGCGCTGGAATTCTCTCACGTTTTTGAAGCCGCATTTCTTGCACTCAATAGTGGTAGTTATGGGAGCAACCGCAATGCTCAGACGCTTACCTTGTCTTCTCACCTGGAGTAAAACGTAGGTGGACACTGCCACTCCAATGAGACCTATCAACAGTAAGTAGACTGCTATGTCTTGGTTGTCCCCAAGTATGCTGGCTATAGATTGGTTGTCACCGAGAAAGCTCACAGCCAATATGAGCGCCGTCAGAGACAGAGCAAAAGCTATGAATATTATCATCCGCAAGAAAGAAGAAACCTTCGGCGTTGCAGACGCGTTGCCTTCACTCATTTCCTTCAATCTCCTATTGGCCTATGCCGATTGAATTGCCGATTCCGGCGATTATCACTCTATCTCCTTCCTTCGTTCTTTCCTGAATGACTTGCTTGACTCTCTCAATGGTCTTGTCTATTGAATCAAAGATCTCTTTGCGCATAGGCGAAATTGTGTCCCCAATATCCTCTTTTATCGCTATCGCGTTTATCGGGATGTGGTACTTTAGAACGGACTCCTCAATCTTGAACTGGTCGACGCCAGGTCCACCAATGGCTGCGCCAACACCATCCGCCACTTCTCCAACCTCTTCACCTTCAAATTTCGCGGCAGCATCAATCATGACTATCATAGAGATCTTTCCTTCATTCTCTTCGATCACTGATACTATGGCGTCTCCAGGTTTTCCCACGTTTCCTCCTGGTCCTTCAGCTTTTATCACGTATGCAGTGCGCCCTTCCATTGGCACAGTTGCTACTACGCAGTCTTTGGCAACTTTCCTATGTTCATAACCGTGCATGAGCTTTCCTGCCACCAACGCTCCGGCGCCATCACCTATGGGTTGGCCATAAGCAAATGCTTTCAACCCACTTGCGTATGCTTCTGCCTCCTTCATGATAAGGGGTAACAGCATCTGAATCTGCATGACAACATAAAGGCTGAGTGTTTTCTTACCGAGCAAATAGAAGTGCCTTATTACCTTGTAGATGTAATTAAGCGCCATTGCAACCTCAAGCGTGCTCTCCAAATTGTTTGTCTGTGCCTCGTCTGCAGCAGGCGCCATAATCTTCACTTCATCCTTGAGGCGAGTATCCCTCACGTCTAGGATGTGTTCAAGCTTCCACATTATACCCGCCGGGTCAAGGCTCTGCGGGAATATCGTGAAATACTCAAGGAATCTATCGATTCTGTCGGCAGGATCTGTTTGTGGTTTTCCAATTTCCTTTATTGTTTCTATCGCAGTCTTCCGGCCTTCATCCTTGATGTATCTCAGCTTGTGCAGAGAGCCTTCGACTTCTCTTAGCATAACATACAATTGAACCCGTTGACCATAGAATATGAAAACCACGAAAACGGCATAGAAAAGCAGATTGAGTATCCAAGAGTAGTCTCCCAGCGGATCAGCAGCAATCTGGCTTTGAAGCATCGTCACCATTGATGCAAATATGTTCACGAAAGGGTTCACCTTTCGAAAAGACTATCAAGCTCTTGGTTATAAGTTTTGGCTAACTAAGCCGCATCTTAGAAATGTCTATTTTGAGTGGAGCTGCCAGCTTTCCCGGGTTCACGTGGCCTAAGACCACACTACAGCCGAGAACGGAGCGCAGTTTAACTTCCGAGTTCGGTATGGGATCGGGTGGGTCCCGCGCCCCATGGCCGGCAAACCCCAAATACCACGTGAACTCTTCACTCATTAACTTTTCGCTTCACGATCGCTGGGCCTTACTGCAAGTCGGATCGGCCAAGGGAACAATGCATATATTTAAAATCTGGCAAGTTATTCTCAGTACGGTTGGGGGCTGTAGTCTAGGCAGGTATGACGACGGGCTCCAGAAAGCAGCGAACGGGTTTGCGGACCAGAACGGGATGAAGAAGTTCTGGAGCAGTTAGAGAAACCCGTAGGAGCAGCGCCTATGCACTGTTTCCGGGTAAAGGTCGTCGGTTCAAATCCGGCCGGCCCCACCAAAAACAGGCAACTCTAAAGCAAGTATGTTGCCAAAAATGGACAAGAAACTTGGCTTCTGAAGGAGTTTGCTACTCCCTTGAGTTAGTAGCGCGCGGGAATCGCTGCATCAATTCCCTACTCAAACCGATCTCGTTTAGTTGCCATCATGGAAAAGCGTTAAATCTGAGAGCCTCGCTTTGGCCTTAGCAATTGAGCACGTGTTGGTGTAACTACGCATGGATCCTGCAATCGAGATGATGGATCTATCTAAGGGCTTTGGCAGCATTCGAGCGCTGGACCACATGAACCTTCATGTTAGTGTTGGGGAGATCTTCGGTCTCATCGGTCCTAATGGCGCTGGGAAAACGACCGCTCTGCGAATTGCTTCGACCTTGCTGTTGCCAACTTCAGGATCTATCAAAGTGTTTGGGTTGGACGTGGTCCACCAAGCTGCTGAAGTACGTAAGATCATAGCTTACCTTCCGGAGGAAGCTGGAGCTTATCGCAACCTTTCAGGTAAGGAGTATCTGGAATTCATGGCCAGATTCAACGCTAAAGACAAGGATCAAGTTCGCAAAATAATCGATGAAGCTGCTGAGATTTGCGGCCTCGGTGATCGTTTGAAGAGCAGGGCCAAAACCTACAGCAAAGGAATGAAGCGTCGGCTCCTCTTGGCCAGAGCATTGATGACAAGACCTAGGCTTGCAGTACTAGATGAACCCACAAGTGGACTTGATGTCCTACATTCCTTTCATGTGAGAGGAATCATCAAAGGATATGTAAGAGAGCATGGGGTGACGGTTCTGCTTTCAAGTCACAACATGCTTGAGGTTGAGCATCTCTGCGGGAGAGTGGCTCTGGTCAACAAAGGCAAAATCGTGGCGGAAGGAAAACCGCAGGAGCTGAAAGAGAAATTCGAAAGCCAAAACTTGGAGGAAGTTTTCGCAAAGGTGGTAGGACTTGCTTAAGGGTTTTGTGAATTTCCTGATAAAGGAGCTCAAGGAGCTGATTAGAGATCCTAAAATCTTGCTTGGGATGATTATCATGCCATTAATAATGTTTCCCGCGTTAGGTGCAATAATGAGCTTTTCATTCCAGTCTGCCCAAGAAAAGGTTGGGAAGACAGCTATCCTTGTGCTTAATAATGATGGAGGCGCATACTCGCACAGCTTCATAGAAGATATCTCCTCTTTCGTGAGAGCTGTTGTGAATGACACGACTCCGCAGGAAGCTCTGAGCGGCAATCTGCTTCAAAAGTATGATACGACGCAGTTCATAGAGATTCCAAAAGGCTTCAGCGCAAATATGACTCAATACTTGGCAGGCAACCTGACCGTCACTTCTTCGATAAGCTTTTATGGTGTCTTCTCGGGCGGAGGCATGCTTGAGGATATTGGCTCCTCAGTTGTTGATAAGCTGGTTATGGAGTTCAACAGAAGAGTCGCACCGGATGCTGTGCGTGCTGAGAAATCAGCAATCATAAAGGGCAATATTGCTAGTGGCGCTGACCCAAGTGCTATTTCTAGGCTGATGATGTTACAGGCGATCGCGATGCCGATTACAATGATGATCTTGCTCACCTATTCGATGCAGATAGCCGCCACTTCAGTGGCAATGGAAAAGGAGGAGAAAACACTGGAGACACTGTTGACCTTGCCGATGGATCGTTTTGCAATATTATTGGGGAAGCTGTCAGGCTCAATTATCGTGGCAGCCATAGCAGCAGTAGCCTATATGATAGGTTTCAACTACTACATTGGGTCTCTTGCCTCCGTGATTCCAGCGGTAGCGAACCTGGATCTAGTGTCACTTGGACTCGTTCCCACGCTTCCTGGGTATTTGCTTCTAGGAGTCTCGCTTTTCGTTTCTCTACTTTCGGCTTTGTCCTTAGCAGTGATTATATCTTCCTTCGCAGAAGATGTGAGGAGTGCGCAATCCGTGGTTGGATACATCTACCCGTTCATCTTCCTTCCTTCACTTCTCTTGATGTACGTAGACGTCAACAGCTTGCCACTTGCAGTCAAAGCGATTGTTTGGGCGATACCTTACAGTCATCCTATAATAGCTTCCAAGGCGGTTACGATGGGCGACTACTGGACGGTTGCCTTCGGCATTGTCTATGTTGCAGCTTTCACGGTCGTCGTCATGTATGCCGCTTCAAGGCTGTTCGCAACTGAGAAGATCCTAACCGCTAAGTTGAAGCTTAGAGGTCTGAAAAGAAGAAAAGGAACGCAGGACGAAGGATCTTGGTAAAGCTTTATCATAGAGAACCAGATCTGCTCTTTGGAGTTCCATAATGGGCATTCAGCAAATCGAGGTCTACGAAGTCACTCTAGCTTATAGGGAACCTTTTGTGATTGCCAAAGGAAGAAGCACTGAGACTCACAATATTATCGTGAAAGTATCCACAGACTATGATTCGGTAGGCTGGGGAGAGGCTTCGCCTTCAAGAAGAGTAACTGGCGAAACGGCTGATACTGTGGTTAGCGCACTTGATCGAATCGGACCTAAGCTGATCGGGTCGTGTCCTCTGAGAATCGAGCTTAACGTTGAAGTCATGGATTCTCTCGTCATGGGAAACTACTCCGCAAAAGCAGCTGTTGATATCGCTCTGCACGACATTCTAGGGAAAACAGCTCACAAGCCGCTTTTTATGGTTATGGGTGGCTACCGCACCGAGGTTCAGACAGACATTACGCTGAGCATAAAACCGCCAAAGGACATGGCGAATGATGCTTTAGTGGCTGTGCAGAACGGGTTTACAGCCCTGAAAGTCAAGGTCGGAACTGACCCAACCGAAGATCTGGAGCGAGTTGAGACGATCCGCAAGGTTGTTGGTGATCAAGTTCAGATAAGAGTCGATGCAAATCAAGGTTGGACACTCAAGCAGGCCATAGAAGCCCTCGGCAGGATGGAGAAGTTTGAGATCCAGTTCGCTGAACAACCAGTAGCTGCAGATGACATCAAGGGCATGAGGGAAATCAGAAAGAGCTCTCCTATTCCAATTATGGCTGATGAAAGCGTTCATTCCCCAGAAGACATGTTACGTTTGGTGCAAGCTGAGGCGATGGATTTGGTCAACATCAAGCTGATGAAATGCGGTGGAATACTGAAGGCCAGAAGAATCGTCGCGATAGCTGAAGCCGGAGGGCTCCCATGCATGATTGGGTGCATGGCCGAATCGGAGGTAGGCATTGCAGCAGGCGCTCACCTTGCTGCTTCAGCTAAGAACATACGATATGCAGACCTTGACTCTGACCTCCTGCTGAAAGACAACCTCACCGATGAAGCTGGTGCAGGAATCAAGGGCTCAATGCGCGTCTTCACAAGACGGCAGGGTTTGGGATTGGGAAGATTGAATCAAGGGCTGATGGGCAAGCCGCTTAGAGTCTACAAATGAGAAGGCTCATAGAATCGCAAAAGTGTCCAGGCCATTGAGTGCACTGGGGTTGAGTATCGACTTCGATGCAGATTTCTGCACAAGCAACAGAAAATCCTTTTAGAGCAGACGAAGAAGACTAGCCTTGCTGGTGTAGGTTTGGTCTCGCTGAGGGCATTGGCACCTTCACTCACGCGAATCACCGTTGCCGCAGCGATTGGGGCAGCGCGACATATCGGTCAAGGCGATCCTGACCTGATAGACGCAAAAGCAGTTGAGTTTTCAAGAGCTGTACTGGCTCAAACGGATGTTGAGGGCGAAGTCATCGCATGCGAAGGGCCCAAGGACAATGCACCCGCTTTCATGCGTAGAGAAAGGGTCGGAACCGGCAAAGGTCCAAAAGTTGAGTTTGTCGTGGACCCTGTTGACGGAACCGCAGCTGCTTCTAAGGGCAGAAAAGACGCTATTTCCGCGCTTTCCTGTGCGCCTCCCGGCTGCTTCCAAGTCCTTCCTGATGACGGATATTATTTCAAGGTTGCAACGGATTGCCATTCGATTGGCAAGATATCTTTGGATATGTCAATTGAAGAAATCGTACGGACAGTAGCGCGTGAAAAGGGTCTTCCTATTGGCAACTTCACTGTCATAATGTTAGAACGTGACAGGCACTTGGACATCCTGAAGGCCCTCAGAAACCTAGGCGTGAGAATTATTCTGATTCCTGATGGGGACATCGCCGCTGCAGTGGCCACGTGCACCCCAGGTACGGGCGTTGACCTCTTGATAGGCGCTGGAGCAGGTCCTGAAGCAACTATTGCAGCGACTGCTGTGAAGTGCCTAGGTGGAACAATGCTCGTCAAGGTTTGGCAAGACAGGAAGAATGATCAAGGAAGGCTAGGCAGGCTGAAAACGGAAGGAGTGGATGCGAACAGAATTTATAGCGAGAATGATCTGGCAAAGGGCAAGGAGCTCGTTTTTGCAGCCTCAGGCGTGACCAAAGGTGAGCTTCTGGATGGTGTGCGCTTTATTCCCAGTGGAGCAATCGTGAGCTCAATCTGCGTAAGACTCCCAAGCGGCACCGTTGAGATGTCTGAGACCACACTGAAGTTCGATGTGCATCCCGTCTACAAGCAGTTTCTAACCTAGGAGTAGCGCCGAGCAAGGCCTAAAACGGCGAGGATCACAGCGACCAAGAACATGAATGTATAGATTAGATGTGGCGGTATGAGCCAAACGGGAACACTCAAAGGGAAGCTTAGAATCGTTGGCATCAGAACCGCAAACGTTGGAATGGAAAGTATCAAGCTGGAATCATGAGCTTTGAAGAATCCATTAACGTCGCCAGCTCTTAGCATAACAAGAAGCGACACGATGAACAATAACCATTCCAGTGCTACGCTCGTAGAGCTCATTATGCTCATGCTGAACCCGTAATACTGTGTTGACAGCGGCCATAGCAGTTGGATACGTCCACCAGTCAAGTAATCGCCTATGAAAGAATGCTGGACAAAAGCCAGGAAGTATGGCACCGCCCTTTTGCGGAAGAGGACGAAAAATGGGGCGAACACTACAAATGCCGTCACAAGGGAGTGCGTCGGTCCACGATGCTCAATGAACTGCTCAAAAAGGATGTCAACATCTGCCAAGACTGACAGAGTAAAGCACATGGGAACGTTGATTCTCGTGCTCAAGGCTTTGGCTGAAAGCCTGCCTGAAAGATAGCCCAGAGCGAGGTGACCGACAGCGAACGATTCGTTTTCCTCCTTTTTACAGCCAGAAGAGACCCGGGGATTTAATAAGGCTATAGGCATGACCCAGCGGCAGATGCCCCATCTGAGCCTGTGAACGTTTGACAAGTACGTTCTAGGATAAAATCATATTCCCATAGAGTCTTGATGTAAGAAGATTCTCAAGTCATCTCACCACAATAGCAACAAGAAGATTGACTTATAATCCGACTATTACCTTATCATAACCAAGAGGGTTGGCTGACGACTGAAACGGTTACTCTACCTTGTGGCTGCAAATATGTGGATAATGGTTTTCTAGTAGTTCGTGTCCATGAATGCTCTTATCACAAACAAAGGCGAACAAGAAAGAGACCTTATAGACCAAAAGCTGAATGCGTTAGACCCTAGAGCCCTTTGTCTGGAATCGTTGAAGATGGGTTGCCCCTCCCCGAACCCAAATGGGAGTGGGGCTGGAAAGAATGTGAAGTTCCTTTTCACCAGCGCCGAGAACAAACGGTACGAGAGAAGGGTTACAGCAGAAGAGCTGGTAGAGAAAAACACAAACTCGGACGTAAAGAAGTATCTGCTTCTTCTTTACGCGTCAGCTGCTGACATGTTCAGTCCATTCGGCTATTCTGCTGGAACCGTTTATGATGAGGACTGAGGCCATCGACAGGTTAGATTGACAGTTTGAGTGACGTTGCACGATACTTCAGTGCATGCTATTTGAAAAGGGCGAAAACAACAAACCGATGAGCATCAGGAAGACGGCTAGGAGAAACCCTAGGTAATAAGACTGCAACACAGTTATGACAGGTCCAGACAACAATCCTGTCACAAAACTCATGCCGGTGATAACACTGATAACGAGCCCTGTCAGAAAAAGAGTAAAACCCGCGATCGCTCCTGAGCTTGCCATCCCGTTCATTCCCTTCTTTTTCGCTTGTTATTAGTTTTTTGAATGTGCATTCAAATGCACCAGGTTTATTTCTAAGACTATTCTGCAAGACACCTATGTGTAGATGTAGAGTATGTTTCTCTTGAGCAGTATGAATATCACGATCGCACTGATTGTGAATTCTGAGACTAGATAGGTTGCGTTGTAGGCTGCTGAATGAAAGGAGCTTCTTGGGCAAGCCAGACCTCAAACCCGTTTTCTCTCAGTCTCTTGGCTATTTTGGAATTGAACTCTCGCTCAGCCTCGCTGAACAATGGTGCAACAAGAAAGACTTTCATTCGTACAATCATCTCACTCCACGTGCGCTGCAATGTACATACGCACATAAATAGATAATGCGGGCGTCAGCGAATAATGGGAGACTTTGTACAAGAGTAGATGTCACCTCTCAATTGTTAAACACTTTGAATGACAATGAAGTGGAAGTGCGCGCGCTACCAGAAAATCCCCCGCCCGGGCTCTGAATGGTCTTTTTGCCTTGCTTAAAACCAATTAAGCGCACCCCAACAAAGAGGTATGCACTCACAAAAGATTTTTTCAAACAAATTTCTCTATTATCGATCGAAATAGTCGGCATCGTACCCGAAACTTTACCTCACAATCTTGGGCGAAACTCTACCCTCATAATGTTTAAACAAGCCTTCAAACTCCACTTTTCAGGTTTGAGAACGCATATTCTGAAAGCAAAATATTTTTAACTCTGTGTAAAAAGTTACATTCGATTGAAAATGAAGCATTTTTCTACTAAGATCATCGCCTTCATCGGAGTTTTCGCATCATTGCATGTGATTCTATACTTCATGTCTTTCGGCTTGTGGCGCAACTGTTCCATTTATCTAACGCCAATCGTGGGAATTGTACTGGGTCCTTGGGCAGGTCTTTCGGCCGCGCTGATCGGGAGCACCTTAGCCAGAGCCATTAAGCCCAGTGACGTTTGGATGTTCGGCATAGCTGCAGAGCCATTGAGTGCTTTGGCCGCTGGTTTCCTGGCGAAGCGGCAATGGAAACCAGTGATAGTTGTTTATGCGGTCATGCTTGTCCCCTACTTTGTTCACCCTTTTGGAAGGTGGCTTCCGCTTTGGACTATTCTGGACCTTCTTCTAGCATTCATTTTGGTTTATCCGGCTGCAAGATTAAGCAGAAACCTCTTCAACGAAGGGGTGAAACTCCTTCCGGCGTCGCTTGTCCTAGTCTCTTTTGTTGCCGTGGCAACTGACGCTTTGGCGCGAGTGTTTCTGTTGATTCCAGTAGGATTGTACAACATTATCACTTCTTCTCCTGACGTTGTTTACGGCATTTTTGTTGTTGGAGCGATTGACTCCTACATAGAAGATGTACTCGTGGTAATAGCGACTTTAGCAGTTGGTGTTCCTCTTCTTTTGGCGTTGCGGAAAGTTCTACACCTCAAACAGCCTATGAGTTAAGGCATGGACGATTTTTTTTCAGGCTGACTTTCGAAATCGCGCGCGCTTGTAATGTTCTGTTTTTCAAATCGCTGATCCATACGGGGTTAGAGCAGTTTCTTGTAAACACGCTTGAGTTTGCATGTCCATGTAAGAAGTCTATTTCTGTTTGACTTGCGGGCGCTTCTCTCCGCCTACTGGCTAACGTAGTCGGCTAAGCCCTTGGAGGCATTTTTATTATGGCTTACGGCTTTACTCTAGGATTCGCTATTACTGGAGTCTTATCAATACTCTACACTGACGATTACATGAGGCATTGTTGATCGACTGGCTTCCTAGTAAAAGAAAGTTTATTTGCACTAGACTCTAGCGTTGCATGAGGGCAGCGCAATGAACATTTTGGAAGTTAAAAATCTCACTGTTAGAGTCGGAAGCAAAATTGTTCTCGATAACGTCAGCTTGAGGGTGAAAAGTCAGGAAAGCCACATCCTTTTCGGGCCGAACGGTTCCGGCAAGACAACACTAATCAACGCTATGATGGGAACGCTGTCTCCTCCTCAGGAAATGGCGTCCGGAAGAATCATCTTTCGAGGCGAAGACATCACCGGAAAAGGAGTGGATGAGCGGTCAAAACTAGGGATGTTCATCGGTTTTCAGAACCCGCCGGACATTGCTGGGGTCAAACTAGCAGATGTTTTGAAGCTGTGTCTTGGCAAAAACGTGAAGGACAAATTCAGCGAAAGCGAGACAAAGCTAATTCAAGCCTTCAAGCTGACTGATTTTCTGAACAGGGACATTAATGTTGGTTTCTCAGGAGGAGAGCGTAAGAGAGCCGAGGTTCTTCAGATGATATTCCTCAAACCCCAACTCATCCTTCTAGATGAACCCGACTCAGGCGTTGACATAGAAAGCTTGAAGCTGGTCGCAGGTGAAATCCAACAGTATATCACAGACACTGGAAGTTCAGCTCTGATGATCACGCATAAAGGCGACATTCTGGAGTACATAAAAGCGAAGCACGCCTGCGTTCTGCTTGAAGGCAGACTGCACTGCTTTGTTGATCCTGAGAGGATCTACGAGGACATAAAGAGAGCCGGGTACGAAGAATGCGTGAGATGCCGAGAAAAAGTAACAGAAGAGTGGTAACTTGGCACAGAAGAACGAGTTGACGAGCGTCCCTCACAAGATTCTTGAACAAGCAATGAAGGCCGGCATGTCCTCCGACGAAAAGAGCCGCTCAGGCACGTTCTACCTCGTTGACCAATCTACAATATACTCCAAGGTCAACGAAGCGTTCAAGGGCAAAGTGGAGCTTATGGACACGAAAGTGGCGCTTAACAAGTATCCTTGGCTTGAGGATTACATGTGGAAAGCCGTTGCCAAGGAGAAAGATGAGTTCACGAAGAGAGTTGCAGATGACTTCAACGGGGGATACTTCATGCGAATATTGCCGCACGCGGAGGTTACGTTTCCACTACAATCTTGCTTGATGATAACGGAAGACAACCTGGAGCAGCGGATACACAACGTCATCATTGCTGAGGAGGGATCAAAAGCTCACATCATAAGCAGCTGCGTCCAGCATCTTTCAGCTAACAAGGCTTCGCACATCGGGATTTCGGAGTTTTACGTAAAGAAAGATGCAATACTGAGCTTTACGATGGTTCACAGCTGGAGCGAGCAAACACTTGTTCGACCCAGAAGCGGTGCGATGATTGATGACAATGGAACGTTTGTGTCAAACTACATCTGTCTCAGACCTGTGAAGGATGTTCAGATGTATCCTGCAGCCTTCTGTAACGGCGAGAACTCGAAAGTCAGCTTCAACACTATCCTTTACGGCAACAGAAATTCGCTTCTGGACATTGGCTCAAAGGCAGTTCTTACGGGAAAGGGCAGTAAAGCTGAGATGATCAGTCGGGCCATCGCAAGGGAGGGCTCAAAGCTGATTGTCAGAGGCTTAGTTGAGGGAAACAGTGAAGAATGTAAAGGCCACTTGGAATGCAAAGGTCTGCTTATCGATGACGAATCTCTGATACAGTCAATTCCCGAGCTCATTGCAAGAAGAAAAGGCGCTGAGATAACCCATGAAGCAGCTGTGGGCAAGATTTCAGAAAAGGAGATCACATACCTCATGACACGGAGACTCACTCGAGAACAGGCGGTTTCGCTGATTATCCGTGGTTTCATGGACGTCGGCATAATGGGACTGCCAGAACCTCTAAGCGATCAAGTCAATCGCATCGTTGACATGGTTGGAAAAGCTAGCTGAACCCGTGCTGTTTAGGGTACTCACGTGCACGTCGCGTTAACTGTGCAGCCTGACTTTTTCTTGAATTTTAGGTTTAGTCTGCAACCAACAATTTTCGCGCCTCACGCCGAGCGAGACTAGAAAACGAAAACATTCACCTGCTTTGGCCAAATTACAAAAAGGGGGGAAATGTTTGAGGAAACAGTACACATTCAGTTCTAGAGTGGTGGGGCTGCCCGGATTTGAACCGGGGTCTAGAGCGCCCGAGGCTCCAAGCCTAGACCAAACTAGCCGACAGCCCCTTCCTATGCTTCTTCTAAAGCCATAAGAATAAGTGCTCCTAAACCTTTAAGCTCTTACTCACTGAAATTGCTGTGCTTCAGAGGTCTGAGCAAGCTTGTCTGCTCCACATCGGGTGCGCGGAGTCAAAGTGCTCAAAGCAGTATCGTCACCACTCAGACTGCAGATCCTTAACTTGCTCCTTGACAAAGGACCCCTTTCCTACACGGAGCTGATGAGTTCCCTGAAGATGAACCCCAGCAGGGATGCTGGCAGGTTCGCTTATCACCTTAAATTCCTTTTGAAGGCAGATCTGCTTGAGGCCGACGTTGAAACAAGAAAGTACTGCTTAACTGACCTAGGCAAAATGATATTGGAGGTTGCTGACCGCGTTGAGAAGAAGGCTTCTAAGCAGAAGGGAATTATCATCCGCGCTTCTAGGTTTGCTCTAGAAGAGTTTGATGCCAACAGGATTGCAAACTCTCTAATAAGAGAGGCGAAAGTGCCTGCTGAACTGGCTCAGAAAGTAGCCAAAGAAGCCGAAAAGCGGCTGATCAAATCGAAAACAAGATACTTGACAGCACCTCTTGTAAGAGAAATCGTAAATGCCATCTTGATAGAGAAGGGATTAGAGGATTATCGTCACGAGCTTACTCGCTTAGGGCTTCCCGTTCACGAAGTTGCCATGCTTGTCGAAGGAAGAAGCAAAACCACCCACAGTTCCTCTTCTGTCTGCGAAACAGCTGGAGAGGCAGTTCTCAGAGAATACATGCTACTAAAAGCATTGCCCAGAGACATCTCTGACGCACACTTGTCTGGTGCAATCCACATCAAAGACCTAGGCTCATGGACCCTAAAGCCAAGTGAGATAATGCATGACTTGAGGTTCTTCTATCAGAATGGCGCAACTCTCGAAGAATCAAACGGCCACCAATCTTCTTCGTTGCCTCCACATAGCTTTGAGTCAGCCTTATCCTTAACTCTCGACGTTCTTCTAAGCTCAGCGAAAGAAGTGGACAGTGCACAGCATCTTGACTACTTCAACGTTTTTCTGGCTCCCTTCGCACGAGGAGTAGAGCCGGCAAGGATCAAGGAGTTGCTGAGCCTATTCATTTCCAGCATAACTCACCACTTGAACATTTCAATAGGCCTGGAACTAACTATCCCTGACTTCATAGCTAAGAAAACTGCTGTAGGCCTTGCGGGGAAAACGGCCGGAGAATACGGAGGCTTCCTTGAAGAGGCTCAGCTCTTGGCGTCTGTTATCCTAGACATCTGCATTGAGGAGAACAGGCTCAAGCCACTGCTTAATCCAAAGATTGTTGTCAAGACACGGCAGGAAGCATTTAGCGATAACAGGGCAAATGCGCTACTTCTGAAGGCTCACGGTCTAGCAGGAGAGAGAGGGACTATCTGCTTTGCTTGCCTATCAAATGGCAGCCAAGGACAAACTGTCTTCTCGGGTTCTGGTCGCAGATTTATGACAGAGTCGAGTGGTGATTGGGAAATAGACACATTGCGCGTGGGTTGTTTGGGAACTGTAACGGTCAATCTGCCTAGAATCGCATATGAATGTGAGAAAGACAAAACGAAGTTCTCTGAGTTGCTGAAAGAAAGACTTGAGATAGCGGCTCGCGCATTTGACGTCAAATATGGATCGCTAAAGCGACATGGAAAAGAGTTGCTTCCGTTTCTCGCGCAAAGCATTAACGGAGATCAGTATTTCAAGCCTGGAGTATCTTCGCGTTTGATTAACTTGGTCGGGCTAAAGGAGACCGTGGAGCTGCTTAGTGGGAAGAGCGTTTATGAGGACGAGAAGGCCCGAAAATGGATGCAGGACGTAATCCAAATCATCTTAGACTACACTCACAAGATCGGCAGGAAAAGCGGAAAACGCTTGCTTCCGGCTGTCTTGTATGAAACTGAAGCCTCTGAGAGACTCGCGCAATTGGACGTCGACAAGTATGGTCTTGGAACGGCCAAGTTTTCAGGCATAAGGGAAAAACCATTCTACTCTACGGTCAGTAGGCTGGCTCTTAAAGGTGGCCAGATTCCACCAGAGGCTTCAGACGTTGAGAGGCAGCTACGAGGGCTGAGCATAGGCGGTAGCCTAGCGGTTATAGAGCTTGGCGACCTCGAATACAAACCAGATGAGCTTCTGTCTGTGACAAAGCAAGCTGTCGAAAACTGCAGTCTGGAGTTTCTCACATTTAGGCGTAGATTAACCTACTGCCTCAGCTGCAAAAGAAGCTGGTTTGGCCTGCTGCACAAGTGTCCATCATGCAATTCAATAGGGGCGCTATCAATCTATGATCAATACGCAACGTCGTGAAGAGGCCTTAAGCCAAGAATCTATTTCACGGCTCCCATTACTAGAGCCAAGAGTGCCATTCTGACGACTATGCCATTTCTGACTTGCTGGAAGTATCGTGCATAGGGTGTATTGTCAACCTCAGCCGAGATCTCATCTACGCGTGGTAACGGATGAAGAACTATCAAGTCTTTCTTGGCGTCGCTCAAGACCTGCAAGTCTATTCTGTAGGACCCCTTCACTTTAGCGTATTCTGCTGGGTCAGGGAAGCGCTCTTTCTGTATTCTCGTGACATACAGAACGTCAATATTTGGAACTATTTTTTCAAGGCTCGTCTTCTCAGTGACCTGTATCTTCTCTTTGATCGTTTGAAGAACCTCCCTGCGCATTCTCAGAGATTCTGGCGAGACAAGGAATAGCTCGACATCGTACAAAGAAAGCGCATACGCGAGTGAGTGAACAGTTCGCCCGTATCTCAGGTCTCCTGCAAAGGCTATTTTCAGTCCTTTGATCCGGCCTTTCTCTTTCATCATGGTATACAGGTCAAGAAGGGCCTGCGTTGGATGTTCTTCTGCCCCGCTTCCTGCATTGAGTATAGGCACTCTTGCGAATTCGGCTGCAAGCCTAGCTGCACCCTCAAGCGGGTGTCTCAAAGCTATTACATCAGCATAGTTTTCGACAGTCCGCACTGTGTCTGCCAAATTCTCGCCCTTCTTGACTGAGGCTATTTCAGCTTCAGCAAAGCCTATTGTGGAGCCGCCTAGCTTGTGCATGGCCGCCTCGAAACCAAGGCGGGTGCGCGTGCTCGCTTCAAAGAAGAGAGTTGCTAAGATTTTTCCTCGGAGCATGCTTGAGCCTTTTGTAGCTAAGGGTTCCATGGATTTCGCGATTTTGAAAATATAGTCAATCTCGTCGCGGGAGAGATCTTTGATCGATATTATGTCTCTGCCTTCGAACTTCAAGCCGATACCTAGAAAGACAACTCCGAGCATCTAATAAATAACTCTTTACGAACGTCCTTTTGACGGATGCTGCTGGTCCAACGATAGCGATTGACCATTGCCCGGGGTCTATGCTGGCGCGCGAAAGTAAGAAATATGGCGAATTAAGTTGTTCTTCGGTATGCAGTTTTCTATGGGTAAAGGAATCGAGAGTCGTCGCCACCCTGTTTGTAGTCGCTTATTTGGTTGACGGCTGTAACCTTGCCGTTTGAATTCACGACCAAATCGAAGACCTGCCAGATGTCTGCTTCTGCAGGTTGACTACCAGGCGGTGTGAACCTATACAGTCCTACGTTTTCTATTGCCGCGTTGACTACTGCTCCAGAGGTTGAAATGTTGCCATCGCCATAATAATGTCTTACTGAGTATCGGTAGGTTCCGGGACGTAGTCTTGAAATGGATATTACTTCTGGACCGTACCCTTCCCTTTCATCAGTGTCCAAGTCTGCATATGGTTCAGACGGAAGAGTTCCTTTTTGGCCATAGTACACGTGGAAAGTTGCCTCCATGACATTTGCAGGCTTGGCTGCCAGATGAGCATCTAAGTCCTGCGGACTTGCCCCCCAAGTCAATATGATCTGGGCAAGTGGCGAATCGAGGGTTATGTTTCCGATGTTTTTTGCTTCGCCTGCGTTTAGAGGGCCTGTTTCTCCGATGGTGCTCTTGTGACCGCCTTTAGAGGCTTGATACCTAACGGCGACTCCTGGCTCAACAGGTATCTTGAAGTAACCCGTCGAGCCTGTTGATGGTCCAACTGTTCTCCAGCCACGGGTCCAGCATGCAACTTGAGCGTTTTGAACTGCTGTGGAGTTTGAGTCAACTACATTGCCCTCGATGTAAGTCTCCAGTGTTCTGGTTATGATGTCAAAGCTGTACATGGAAAAGTGGGTCACACTTCCCGTAAAGCAGACTCGGCCTGGGTCATAGATCCCGTAGCCTTCTTCGCGCCAGATGCCTTTTGCCGAGTCGAAATACCAGAGTGAGCATCTGCTTAACTCTGTGGCGTTCTGCCACAGTGTAGGCGGCACTGGAATCCTGATCGTCGCGTTTTCGCCCTGTGCCAGTTGAAGCGTTCCTCCGCCTTGATCGGTTACAGAGATGTCCATGAATCCGAAAGATGTCAGGGGAACCGTTTCATTCTGCGCCGTAAGTCCGATGTATTCTCCCGGGAAAGCATCTATCTCTGTCTCGTCAGTGGGATCAAACATGGTTATAGAGACCTGCGCCGTGCCCATGTAAGAGATATTTGAAGTGTCAACCAGAGAGCCTGCAGGGATCGTCACTGTCCCACCTTCAAGAGTCGTTATACTGGCACCGTTTGAGGCGTTGAAAGAGTCGTTCTCGTCAACCTCACCCATAGAGACTTCGACAAAGCTGCTCTTGCCGACCTGGACGTTGGCCAACTGATAGGTCGTTGCATAGCCGCTCTTGCTGAACTTGACTACTGTTCTGTTGCCAGCCGCCAAGTTGGGTATGCAGAACCATCCTTGATCATTAGTCTGGGTGGTCTGGTTACTGATGCTGGAATTAACATTGAGGAGAGGAAGACCGTAAGTGTTGGTGACTATGCCTACTACTAAGCCGTAGTTTTCTTTTCCTCCTCCTTTTTTGAAAGGCCATGGCAAGATGTTGAAATAGAACAAGGCGACCGTCGCAACCACGATAATCGTGATGAGAGCCAAAACGATTATGGCTGTTTTTCTTTTTCTGCCTGTCTTGGGTGATGGCGTAGGCAGTGGGGATGGTGAGGGCAAAGGCGAACTGGATGGGTTTGCGTTCAATTTTGTACCTTCTTTGGCAAGTGCAAACCTAACGCATGCTTCGCATTAATAAGTTTGCCCGAACCTTGCTCGGGCCATACGCTCTGGAAGATGGCGTGCCATACCTGTTTCAGTTTCACCTTGGCTGTTCATGAATTGAGCGGTTCTTTACGTGATCCTTCTTGGATGACTCTAAGCTTATGTTTGAGCGGCTGCTCAGGAGCAGAGTGAATTATCTGGATTCAAGGGACATCATGAGCTAAAAGTCTTTTTATCTCTGTTAGGGTATAGGCTCCTCTTGGCGGAGACAGTACGTATGAGCGAAACGGAATTGTACGTTTCTAAGATCAAGGACGGTACAGTCATTGATCATATCACTGCTGCGTATGCCTTGGATGTGGCCAAGATTTTGGGAATAACAGGACGAGAGAAAGGAACCATCACTATTGCGATTAACGTGCCGAGCAAACGGCTTAGGTGCAAAGATATTGTGAAAATCGAAGGGCGCGAACTGAATCCGCAGGAGGTTCACAAGATAGCTTTGTTGGCGCCTCATGCCACTATCAACATTATTCGTGATTACAGGGTTGTGAAGAAGCAAGAGGTGAAGTTGCCGAAGGCTATTGAGAACATAATCAGGTGCGCCAACCCTGCCTGCATAAGCAATAGCAATGAGCCTGTGCAGGCCAAGTTTTACGTTGATAGTGAGGAACCCCTCCTGTTGAAGTGTCACTACTGCGGGTATATTATGGAGAGGAAGGACGTGCTTCAGCAGTTCTAGGGTGTTGGGTTTATTCGGAATCTGAAACAACACTTATATCTTAAGACATAATATTCCTAAGCTGGATATATCCCAAGACAGAAAACAGTATCGACTGTTTTGAAAAGGAGAGATTGGTGGAAGAATGCTCGAAATACTTGCGTTTGTAATGTGGACTTCCTTTGTAGCCTATGTTACGTGGTATTTTACTTCCGCAAAACACAATGTACCAATATCCCTTGGTGAAGCAAGAGTGCTTTGGATGATTCACAAGCAAGATCAAAACTGCAACGCGAGAAGATGGAGAGAGGTGAAAAGCAAGGACCAGATAGTGGGCTTTGAATGTGAATGCGGATTCAAGCATATTCAGAAAAGACCATTAGTGGCAAGTTCACCTTCCGTTCAAACGGGATCTCAGGCCTGCATGCCTGAAGGACTTAGCAATACCCAGAGATAACGAATCAAGCGGAAATAGACGGGGGAATCGATCTAGCATTTGGGTCGGTCTGATTACCTTTCCTTTCTTGGCTGAAGTGTCTAAGAGCGTTAAGGAATCCTGACTCTATCGCTTCTTGGAAAAGGAAGCATGAACAATCGACAGTGTTGAGGGTTTTCGGGTTCAATTCCACTAAATGGAGGAATACTTCCTAAGGCATCATGAGATTATGCCTTGGTTTATGGAGTAAAGCTTATAGGCATCGTTTTCTATTAGGTTTCTGTCGAATTGAAATAGGTGAGCGTGAAATACATGGGGATGACAATCTAATGTCTGAAGATCTGAAAGAGGAAATGAAGAAACTCAAGGAAGAAATGGCCAGCTTGAAAGATCGACTTCGAGAGATAACAGAAGTGGAACGCAGAAAAAGCCGTGGGTTGTACATTGATGTCGGCAACTCTGTTCAAGATTATGTTGAAGAAATGATGCAGGGAGTCACTGAAGGCATACAAGGCGAACTCCAAAAATCAATATTCATAGGTCCTAGAGGCGTCAGAATCCTAAGAGGCGAACCTAATAGGGTTGAAAGCGAAGACAATGTCGATCTTGCCAAAGTGGCAGCAACCATGAGTGCTCTTGGTCAAGAGCATAGGCTGAAAATACTTAATCAACTGATGACGGGGGGAAAGTACATCAACGAGTTGCAGCAGGAGCTTCCTGAGATTACAACTAGCACTCTTTCCAGTCACCTCAACGTGCTGGAAGAAGCAGGCTTGGTTGTCCAAGAAAAGGTCCGAGGACGATATCTCATCACAATGCCTGGTCGAACTGCCTACAAGATGGCTCGAAGGATCACGCAATTCCTTGGAAGAGGGGACGAAAAATGCTGTGGCAAAGATACGAGTTAGCTGATGCGATCTCGAAAGTGTCCGAAGACACTGTTCTGTGGCAATCCGAAAGAGGTTTGGTTAAGATAAGCAGCAACGGACTGGCTATTGCAGTTCGATCTGGAGATCAGCGGAAGGGCTTGATCTTTCATGGGCATGGCGGGCTGATTCTAGACACGATAGTTGAAACCAACGAAGGTGCAGTAGGTAGATCAATCGAAAGAGAGATCAATGAACCATTCCTAATGCTGGGCGACTCCGAGGAAATAGAACGAACACTCACTGCAGCCAGCAACGAGGATCTGGAGAAAATCGACTACAAAAGCCAAGAGGAATTCATAGCTAGAGCAGAGACAACGCTCCGCCAGTTTCTCGAGAGAGGCAGAATGCATCAAAGCCACGCAGAAGACCGCAGCTCGATCTTCGCGTTTCCTAATACGGTCAACAGGTTTGACATTCTAGTGGTTCGCGGATCTGAGGTTGTCTACAAGGCGATGGATATGGTTTTCGTTTCAAATGACAGTAAAACAGTCCTGAAGAGCCCTGAACAGGTCATCGTGTCAACCAACGGAAAATCATTCATCATGAGTAGATGATCCCACTTCCTCTCTCACTCCCAACTTTTTCTGATTGGTTCTTCTTCCAGTGCCCATGTCTCCTAGACCCACGTCAGAAACATATTGCGCGCTTGGGCGATGGTACGCATTCGAAACGTAAGGCGTGCCGCACATGACTCGTTGGCGGGTGCGCGCGTCATACTTGAAACGTTGAGGGACAAGGTTGTGTGCCTAAGCGATTGTTATGCAAAGAACGTGGACATTGAAAGCTAGGGCTTCAGGTTAGCATTAAATAAGTATGTTGCATGTGACTCGATAGAGGGAGAGCAGGCATTGAACGATTGTGTTTATGAGCGTCTTGCCGAGGCCTTGGACAAGCTTCCAAATGGATTCCCTCGGACCGCTTCTAATGTCGAAATACGTGTCCTGAAGAAGATATTCTCGCTTGAGGAGGCTTCACTGGCGAGCCAATTGAGCGGTTCAATGGAGTCAGCTGAAGTCATCGCCAAGCGCATTGGGCTCTCGCCTGAAGAGATAGAAGCGAAGTTGCTGAAGATGGCTAAGCGTGGGCTCCTGTGGCGCTGGAAAGAAGGCAATACGCAACTTTTCAGACTAGCGCCTTTTGTCGTGGGCATATATGAGGCTCAATTGGAAGTCATGGATCACGAGCTGGCTCATCTAGTTGAGGAGTACTTGGGGAATGGTGGAGCTGCTGGAATTATGAAGCCTCAGCCGGCACTTCACCGTGTCATTCCTGCTCAGAAGGCAGTCAAGTCCGAATGGATTCTTCCCTATGATGACGTAAAGGCTATACTGCTAAGCTCCAAGTCATTCGGTTTGCGTGACTGTATTTGTCGAGTGCAGCAGAAGCAGATTGGTCACGAATGTACGTTTCCGCTTAGAACTTGCCTCTTCTTCTCGTCACTCGAAACCCCTCCGCACAGATACACTGTTTCGCAGGAAGAAGCGCTGGCGTTTCTTGACAAGGCTGAGGAGATAGGGCTGGTTCACACGGTTAGCAACGTGATGAGAGGAATCGGATACGTCTGCAACTGCTGCGGATGTTGTTGCGGTATACTCAGGGGCATTACAGAGTGGGGCATAGAGAAGTCGGTTGCCCACGCCAACTACTACGCAGCCATTGATCCAAACGAGTGTGTGAACTGTGGAACATGTAGGAAAAGATGCCAAGTTCATGCCATCTCGGAGAAAGACGGGGTTTCGGTCGTGGATCGCGAAAGGTGTATTGGTTGCGGTTTGTGCGCGACAGGATGTCCAAGCGAGGCGGCGAAACTTGAAAGAAAGCCTGACAACGAAATTGTCAATCCTCCAGTGGACTTTGAGGCATGGGAGCACGACCGTCTACACAATAGAGGACTAAGTGAATAGGTTGCACCGTCTTCAGATTGGGGTGTCTCCCTAACGTGCGCTCTTTTGCTGCCTTAACTAGGGAAAGAGCTGCTTCAGACTGCTTTCTCTAGTGTTATGATGTACAATGATCGTTGAAGATCTATCTGCGTGCGTCGTCTCCCACTCTGAAAGAGAAAAGCCTTTGTTCGCATCAGGAATCCTCGGATTCTTGGTAGACACTCATGATCTTCCAAGCCGCGTGTGCAGATCTGACGTAGTTGAGGATGTTTCCACAAGGCAATTAGCGCGCACGAAGGAACGAAAAGCGACGAAGCTTTCACTCTGGTTCGGACGGCTGACGGCGGATATGCGCTAGCAGGAAATACACACTCTTATGGTGTTGGTAGCGGTGATCTTTGGTTGGTCGAAACAGATGTTGAGAATGGGCTTGGTTGGGTTGACTCTGACGCCAACTCGATAACTCTTCACAGGGGACTAGCTGACATGTACTGGAACTACGTTCGTGTACGCGTCTGGAAACCACGAGAAACACCACAAACAACAACACTCCATCTTTTTTCACTTGCCTGGACAGCGGGAGAAGCGCGGCGCGTTATTCATTGCGAAGCCACTTACTCGAAGCCTTCATAGCTTTCAGATAGACGTTTCTCACTCCATTGTTCTTCTCTTTCCTGACTAATTCATCCATTTGCGAAGCCAGATAAGCGTGCGACTAGGCATCTGCCTCTATTTCTTTGATGACTTCGGCAAGAGTATCGAAACGTGATATGGTTTTGTCAGGCGCCATGTTTGCCTTCTTCAATGCTCCGAGGTTCCGTGATTGGGCCACGAGTGATGTTGGGTCTGCCTCTGCTATCTTGTCTCGTCCGGCATCGCACGCGAAGTGTATCGCCTTGAACTCAGCGTTCTTGGCGCCACAAACGTCTATTCTCAGGTTGTCGCCTACATGGACAATATTGCAGGGGGAGGCCTTCAACTTTTTTGCTACAAGGTGGAATATTCTGGCATCTGGTTTCCGGAAACCGATCTCATCGGAGAAAGCCAGGAAATCAAAGTAGCCCAGCACTTTCTCTGAATCCAGGAACTTTCTCAACGCGAATGCAGGAGTCAAACCCGTGTTGCATATCAACCCAATCTTTTTCCCAATGTCGGTCAAGTTTTTCAATACGTTTTCTGCATCTGGGTTAAGATAGGGCGGAATCTCGAAAAAGGGCGAAATATAAGCCCTACTCAACTCCTCAACCCATTTATTCTCTAAGGTAAGCGAGCCATTCGAAACGTATCTAACAAGGAGCTCAAGCTGCTCCACGTGGCTGATGTCGATGTTTCTGTCCCAAACCGCCAGAAGCCGCTCTATTATCTGCGTCAAAGCTTTGCTCACTTGTTCAGTGGAGACAGACACTCCAAGCTTATTGAAGGCGCTGACAAGGATGCTGCATCGGGCTACTCTTCTGCGATTGGTAGCACCCTCCCTTTCAAAAAGCAGCGTTTCCCACAGGTCAAAAGTCACTGCCTTGATACGCGGCTCCCCTGAATCCACGATCGCAGCCCCCAGGCAGCAGTATGTCCTTCGACAGCATTAATCTTATTCCTTCGTGTTGGAAAACGCGCGGCTTTGAACAATGCGAAAGCAAGGGCCCAAAGTTCGTAGAAAGCCAGAGTAAGCCTTTGGTATAAGCTTGGTCGGGGATAGTCTTGTGGCGCCGCCGATAGGACTTGAACTGGCGACTCCTGGTCAAGTCACCCGCATTAGTGTGCGCTCACTTGGGTTTCCTATAGTATTTCAATCCTTCTTGATCCGTGCAGACGTATTCGAATCCTGTTTCTACTAACGGAGCAATTTCTTCCTTGCTCTTTGCGACTTTGCATACGTAGTCGTCCTTGTTTGGAAGCTTTGCGAGTTGTGTATACTTCAGTGTATTCTGTATGCGTTTGCGGCCCAAAACTTGCATCGTGGGGAGTATGTCTTTCGTTTTGTAGTAGGTCATCGTGCCAACCCAGTGGCGCAGTGTATGGAAACGTATCTGGTTGATGCGGGGGTTTCCGAGTTTAATGGCTATTCGTTTTCTCTGCTTCTGGAACGTCCGACGAAGACTGTAACTGTTTCTATAGTGGCCGAGAAATATGTGCTCGTGGTCGCGTGGCAGTTGGTTGAGCATCTGTACCGCCTTCGGGCTGAGCTGGAAGACGCGAGGGTTGCTGCCCTTCTCTGGAGCTATCCGCAGAGCCTGGCTTTCATTTGGGTCCTCCAAATCCATCCGAACGCGTATTATCGCTGCTTCCATTGTCGCTAATATTTATCTAAGCATTTAGATAACCCTCGGTGCAATTTCAATCTATCTATTCTTGATTAGCGTATCTCTCAAAATCCATGAAGCGCGCGTCAATTCGGCATTTTCCAAGCCCGCGCTGTGCTCCAATCATCCTCTCTTATTGTTTTGGCAATTCTCTTGCGTACAGCTTTTAGTGTTCCGTGCGGATGATTCACTACAATGATTCTTCTCTTTCCATCTTTCAGATGAACGAAGAGATAACGACCCTTCCACTTGGCAAGTTCTTGATCCTTGCCAAGAAATATCCGCGCAAGCAGATTCTTTTTTTTGGTCCCAGAAAAGACAACAATGTTTGTTGCTCCTATTTCCTCAATCTCCTTATATATCCAGCCTGCTCTTTGGATGCAATTTCTGAAGGACAATTCGTCCAATTGGTATTTCCGGTCATCAAAATCCTTTCTTGTGGGTCCATCTCTGACCTGACATTTGTGTAGATTCGAATATGCTATGCGCCTGAAGGCTTCTTGAGGATCCTTTGTGGGCGAAGTAACTTCCATTGATATTTCCTTGACCCATCTCCAGAATGGACTGTATTTTATTCTACTCTTTTCTTTCTGCCTTTCAAAGAACAACCTCTCAACTTCCGCCGTACCAAATTCACAGTATCCTCTATTTTGGAGACACTTTCTTGGAGGCCAATTGCCGTAGGTTTCGATTCCTACAAACATTAAATGCTGTTTACTTCTACGGAAATCGGGACCGATGTAAGGCATGGGTTGGGGTTTGCTTATGTATTTAGCAGGAGAAGAAGAGAATATCTGCTGACAACACTTTCTGCAAATCTCATTATCAAAATTAGCATAGATTTTGTTCCACAACTCTTTGTCAGAAAAGTTTCTTTTCATTGCGCCCGCGCTCAACGAGTAAAATAGCTTCGGATATCTGAAGGTGTAATTGTCAGAGTTGTTACCTGATCCCCTATTCCTTTGACCATCTGTATGATGCCTCCGTTAACAGTTAACCCGCTCGCTTCATACAACGCCGATATGAACTCAATCTGTGCACTCCAAAACTCCGCACGAGTCGATAGCAGCGGGAGAGGGGCTAGTATTCCGAGTTCACGATTTAATTCTTCCACGTAGCCCACCAAATGTCTTTCGAAGAATCGCCCATATGCGTCTATATCACCATTTCTGGTCACATAAGTATGACCCCGTCTATCAAATTCCAGGAATCTAGTTGGCGGGCAATCATAATTGGCATTGACTATATGTGGGTCGAGATTTCTTCCTAGGAATGCTTGGCTTCTTCCATTATGTATATGCCAAAAACATGGCACTCTCCGTCCGTCGTCGTCAGCAAAGCCTGCAAGGTGAATTCCTCCTTGACCGAAGGGCATTGCAGAAAGCTCATCCTCTGTTAACCTAGGAACAAGTCCTCGCAATTCATGTTCCAGCAATCGTGCGAGACCTTCAACTGTTTCGTATTCGCCATGTCTTCTGTCGATGAAATCTTGCAACCACCAGTCTAGCCACACACCAGTATTCTCGTCAGGAGGCATCTTGGTCCATCCCCAGTACGAAGCCCCAGCACGCAGTCTCATAATGGGTATTACCTTAATCAACCCAAAGAATGCTCTTTCTCCTATTGCCCGATTCGGGAGGAGGCTTTCGACTGATTGAGCAGTGTCGCCCACCATCACTATTCCCAATGAAGAAAGCTCTGTTATGATAAGCGTCAATTGTCCCACCAACCACAAATATGACTATCCTATTGATCTGGTAATAACGGTATCTAGCGCGCGTCAGGTTAGAGGAATGCAAAAAAGGGGATTCTGGAGGGCAAAAGACTGGCAGTCCTCGGTTTGTGAGTGGCGCCGCCGATAGGACTTGAACCTATGACCGACTGGTTAACAGCCAGCCGCTCTACCTAGCTGAGCTACGGCGGCCCATTGTTAAGGTGCTTATTGTCTGAGTTTTGTGGTGATATTTAAGCCTAGTTGTCTTTGGTTCTGTCAAGTCTTCGGTGAAAACGAGCCCTACGAGTCCGTGTAAAAAATCGGTGATGGAGACGCATATTCAACTTCTCGGTTGATGGTTAGCCCATCAAAGCGGTCGATGTGTAAACTGTAGTCTGTTTTTTTGAATCTTCGTTTGACCCATAAGGGTGACAGATTGAAAGAGGAAGATAGTTCAGAAGGCTTAAGACCAAGATTTAGATACCTAACACATGAAGTGAAACCTTTGACTACAGTAGTCGGGATAAAATGCAATGATGGAATCGTGCTTGCTTGTGACAGCCAAGGATCATACAAAAAAGGATTAGACATGAAAAGTTTGGACGAAAACAAGATTTTTCCAATACCAAAGGGAAGACAACCAGCTTACCTAGCCCTTGCTGGATCAGGAGATTCGGCTCAAATTAAAATGTGTGTCGAGGAATTGGCTGAGGGTCTCGGAGATCAAAGGTTTAGCGATAGGCAATTGCGGGAAAACGTTTTGAGTGTTTTGTTAGAACTACACCGAAAACACAATGTTGAAAGGTCAAGGTTCTTGGGATTAGCTGAAGTCGGGATGTTCTTTCATCCTGTGTCCATTCTTGGAGCAAAACTGGAAGATATTAATGGTCAAATGTCATTCGGTCTATATTTGCTTGAACCTGCTGGTTGGGTAAACCCTATTGATGAATATGAAACGCTTGGCTCTGGATCAGCGTTAGCAGACTTGTTAATGAAACAAATAAAACGAAGCATGAATGCTTTTCATATAACTTGGTCAACTCTGAGCGTAGAAGACGCGACAATGTTTTCATCATATGTCATCAACGAAGTCAAAACATCAGACAGATACACTGGGGGCATGACTAAAGTTGCGGTCATAAACAGTGGCGGGTTTAGAGAACTATCCGAAACCGAAGTCTCAGGAAACTACAACAAATTCTTAGACATTATTACGAAAGGTCTTAGCCAAGGTCTAGCTCAATCGGGTTTGGCAAGCGATGCGTTCAAAAAAGCATATCCTTCTCCATAAAAGATCACTTGTGTTCTTCGTTTTCTCTAGATACCGCGATTATAAGCTTGCCTTGTCGTATCTTTCCATCTAAATCTTGACCTTCTCTCCACCCCAGTTTTTCTATCTGTTTGGGTGAAATGGTAATAACGTATTTAGGGTATTCCTTCTCTCCAACTTTTCTAGATAGTTGCTTTTGCAGTCTCAAGTTAGTACCCAATATCTTATCCACAGTTCCCATATAAAAACTTTAGGTACCGAAAAGCATAAATAGCATTAGGTACCTAACACCTGTTAGGTGCCTAAAAATGAACGCGCAACAAACAACGAATCTCCGCGAATCAAGGGGCTTAGAAATCGCAAGGGCCAAAGAAAGTCAAATCATTCGGTTTGATGCCTCTACTTACAGGGTTCTTTCTCAGAGTGGAAACGGCGAGTATGCTGTTTGTCTCTCTGAGGATGAATGGCGTTGTGAGTGTCCAGATCATCGGTTTCGTAGTGTGAAGTGCAAGCATATTTGGGCTGTAGAGTTTAGCCTCAAAATGAGAGAACGAGTAAGAGCGAACATTGTGATTGAGGAAGTAGCCATTTCAAATTGTCTCTACTGCCATTCACCACGCATTAAGAAGTTTGAAGTGAGGCATAACAAGAGTGCGGATATTCAGCGTTTCTTGTGTGAAGACTGTGGAAAAACGTTCAGTGTGAACATTGGCTTTGAAAAGATGAAGCACAACCCACAAGCAATCACTAGCGCCATGCAACTCTACTTTAGCGGTGAATCATTGAGAAACACGATGAAATCTCTGAAATTGTTAGGTGTTGAGGTCTCACATCAGACGGTTTACAATTGGATTCGCAAGTATGTTAAGTTGATGCAAGATTATGTTGAGAAGATAGTTCCAAACGTAAGCGACACTTGGAGAGCAGACGAACTATACGTCAAAATAAAAGGCGACATGAAATATCTCTTCGCCTTGATGGACGATGAAACTCGTTTCTGGATAGCTCAAGAAGTTGCAGAGTCGAAGCAGAAGCATGATGCCAGACAGCTTTTCCAAATGGGCAAGAAGGTAGCTGGAAAACAGCCAAAAACGTTGATTACTGACGGATTGCACAGTTATCACCTTGCCTACATGAAGGAGTTCTGGACAAAAACAAAGCCCAGAACAGAGCATATCCGTCACATCACGATTAGAGGGGACAAGAACAACAACAAGATGGAACGCTTCAACGGAGAAATCCGAGACAGAGAAAAGACAATGAGAGGACTTAAGAGGAATGACACTCCAATCTTGGCAGGATACCAGCTTTTCCACAATTACATTAGAGGCCATGAAGGGCTAGAAGGAAAGACTCCAGCGGAAGCCTGCGGAATTACAGTAAAAGGTAAGAACAAATGGTTAACTCTAATCCAAAATGCAAGCTATGAAGAATAGAATCGAGTGGTAAGCACTAGCGAACCTATTTCTATCAATGAGAGCTATCTTTTGGCTTCCTAAGCCAGACTTGCAGACTAGGTGTATCATGGCGAATTACGACTTCAACCTTTTTTCCACAATGGGGACAGTTACAATGTTTTCTAACGTAGATTTTTTCCGTCACCAATAACCTCTCCTTGATTGGTGTATCACCCATTTTCAATATAAGATTTAGCTCGGCAACTGAAAAGTAACAGCTTTACAAACAATCTGATCAATCGTAGAGATCGAGTATCACCGAATTTTTACAGAAGTCTTTGCAGGCTCGTTTTCACCGAAGACTTGACAGAACCTTGTCTTTGGCTCCTATCCCTGCTTTTCTCGCCTTGTATCTCGCTATTCTCACAAACGCTCTGTAGAAGGGCCTGAATAGTCTTGCATAGTAGCTTCGGGCAAATGCTAAGCCGATCAGGTCGTCTATCCAGCGAAAATCGTGTTCCAGGCATTTAGCCAGCAGTTGTTGATGCAATTCGGTCATCTGCGTGTCTTTGAACCAGTCTTCGTCTTTCAGTCTTCCCATAGGTACAAAGAACAAGGGGACAATTAGACTTCTGAATCCTCTAAGGTCATCCATCAGCTCAATTGTCTTGATCAAATCATCTTCTGTCTCTTCAGGAGACCCTACGATCAGTGTGCTTGCAGGTACTAGCTTACTGTCATGCATCAATCCCATACCTTCACGCACAACATGTGGCCACTCATCAGGTTTGAAGGGGTGTGCCTTTGCAGGCATAATCTTCTTTGCAAGCTCCGGCGACCCGGTTTCTATGCCAATCTCGACGCCCCACCATGGCTGTTTCATTTGAACCAGCTCAGCGACTTCTAAGAGAAGCTTTGGCCTTGATACTACCGCTGCCAGTGAACAGTGGCTCCACGCTATGCCACCGCATTTCTTCATGATCATCCTGTGAAGTCCAAGGAGTTTCTCGTCATTTGGCATGGTGTTCTTGGAGCCATAAAGCATAACATCCTCGGCGTGAAGACAGGCTCCATTCGTGTTTCCTCTATCTAGGTTAACATTTAGTTCCCGCATTATCTTTTCATAAGGGAACCATCTGAGCGGTCTCAAAGTAACGCTGCAGAACTGACAGCCACGGCAGCATCCGCGGCCTATCTCTATTAAACCGTTAACTGAGGGATTTACGATTTCTGGGATCTCGTCCAAAGTTGGGGTTTCTTCAGTTCTTACCTCGTAGGACTCTGGGAGGTCTTTGCCGTCAAGGGCGGCTTGCACAATTTTTCCGATTACGTTTTCAGCCTCTCCAGTGACGACGCAGTCTATTCCGCACTCTCTAGTGAACCTTGGCCTGTATTGAAATTGCCAAGAGCCAGGGCCGCCTACTATGATTTTCAACCCTCGTCTTTTCGCTTTCCTAACATCTGAACTGCACATCAAGGCGCGGAAGTACTGAGCCAAGAATGGCTCCTTCTTGAGAATGGATGCAAGAGTAGTTGAAGCTGGGCCCAAGCCGAAAGGATCCATGACATGAATGCCTAAAACCTTAGCCTCATCAATGTATTCTCTAAGATGGTTCGGGTCAACAGTCGTCACGTCAAAGCCATCATCCAGCAGCTGGGCTTCGATCTTTCTCAGGCCATACGGTGCCGCGACTGGCAGACCCTCTCTTGCCTTCATAGGCGGGAAAAAGAGCCATTTGTAGAGCCAGTTCGGAATGAAGTTTGGCGGCGCGCATGTTCCGAAACCTAGAAACTCGTTTTGTCGATAATCGCTCATAAGAGTGCTGTCAGCGGTCAAGACTATCTTACCGCTCATGGCGCCAATTCTCCTCTGAAACGAGACTTACGTATTGAAAAACCCTTCTTAGCCTTGACGTTTCTTTCTCTATGTTCTCCTAGAAAAGTGTATATGCTGGCTTCTGCAACTAAGGTGAAAGATCATTGAGGAGAAGAATATTGAAGAAGATTCTGGAAGTCAGATGGCATGGTAGAGGGGGACAAGGAGCATGGACGGCAAGCGAACTGCTTGCCAGAGCCGCTATTTCTGAAGGCAAGTATATCCAGTCATTTCCAGAATTCGGCCCAGAGAGAATGGGGGCTCCAGTGACCGCCTTCACGAGAATAAGCACCGAGCCGATTCAACTGCACTGTGCAGTTTACAATCCTGATGTTGTAGCCGTTTTGGATCCGACACTGCTGAAGTCAGTCAGAGTTGCGGATGGCTTGAGCGAAGAAGGAGGAAGCATTATCGTTAACACGAAGGATGCACCAGCCGAAGTGAGAAAGCTGCTCGGCTCAGGGAAGGGCAAGCTTTGGACTGTTCCTGCATCAGAGATTTCGATCAAGATTTTGGGCATGCCGATAACAAACACGGCCATGCTTGGGGCAGTAGCACGTGTCACGGGGGCGGTTGCTTTGGAAACCATCCAAGAGATGGTCAAAGAACGGTTCAGGGCGGAAGTGGCAGAGAAAAACTTTGCCGTCGTAAAAGAGGCTTATCAGGAGGTAAAATCTGAATGAGTTCCCAAGAGAAAAACTGGAAGGAAATATCGCCGGCAGGCGTATGCTGGAAATCTAGCATCACGTACCTTACGGGAGACTGGAAAACCTACACTCCACTAAGAGACGAGAAAAAATGCACAAAATGCCTGCTATGCTCCATTTTCTGCCCAGATGGGGCAATACACTGGAATCCTAAGAAAGATGACATCGAATTTGACATCAGCTTCTGCAAGGGCTGCGGAATATGCGCCAACGAATGCCCAACAAAGGCAATAACGATGAAAATCGAATAGGAAGTGAGGAAAAGATGAAAACTGTCGTTAAACAGCACGTTCAAGGTTTGAACGGTGACGAAGCCGTCGCGTTGGCTGCGAAGCAAGCCGATATCGACGTCGTAGCTGCCTATCCCATAACCCCACAGACTATCATTGTAGAGAAATTCAGCGAGTACGTGGCAAATGGCGAAGTCAACACGGAATTCGTCTGCACCGAATCCGAACACAGCGCCATGGCCGCATGTCTAGCAGCGTCAGCTACAGGTGCGAGAGCCTTCACGGCCTCAGCTTCGGCAGGCTTGGCGCTAATGCATGAAATGCTTTTCGTGACTTCAGGATGCCGCGCCCCCGTCGTGATGGCAGTAGCCAACAGAGCATTGTCGGCACCGCTGAACATTCATGGAGACCACTCTGACACGATGGCAGAGCGGGACAGCGGTTGGATACAGATATACGCCGAGAATGCACAGGAAGTTTACGATTCGATATTCCAAGCGTTTAGGATAGGTGAGCACCTGGACGTTCAGCTGCCAGTCATAGTAGGCTTGGATGGATTCACGCTGAGCCATACTCTGGAAAACGTGCAAACGCTCGCTGATGATGAGGCAAACAAGTTTGTGGGAATACGCCAGCTGCCAACAGTGCTCAGCCATGAGGGAAAGACAGTGCCCTACAAGCTTGACCCAAAAAATCCACTCACGATGGGACCAGTGGCGATGCCGAACTACTACTTCGAATTCAAGAGACAGCAGGAAGAAGCCATGAAGAACGCGATGAAAGTAATCCCACAAGTAAATGAGGAATATGCCAAGCTAACTGGAAGACGCTACGGTGACGGACTACTTGAAAAGTACAAGCTTGACGATGCCGAAATCGCAGTAGTCTGTCTGGGTTCGACAGGCGGAACCGTTAAAACAGTCGTAGACGATCTCAGAGAGAAAGGTGTGAAGGCAGGACTCCTTAGGATTCGCACTTTCAGACCGTTCCCGGCTGAGGCAATACTCAAAGCCCTTGAAAAGGCCAAAGCGGTTGCAGTGATGGACAAGAGCATAGGCTTCGGCGCAAACGGAGGAGCAGTTTTCCATGAAATGCGGCACGCACTTTATGACGCAGGGGCACGTCCTTTCATCGTCAACTACGTTTACGGATTGGGCGGAAGGGACACAAGCCCTAGCCAGATCCGAAAAATCTTCGAAGACCTGCAGAAGATGGTTCAGACTAGGAAGGTGGATCAGTTGATCAAGTATGTGGGGTTGAGAGAGTAAGAGGAGGATAAGTGAATGGCTATTTCTGAGGAAAAATCTTTTGCAGAAGGAAAGTTCACAGCAAGAGACATCGTTGAAAAACCCGAGCTGTTTCTTTCAGGGCACCGAGCCTGTGCAGGATGTGCTGCCCCAACAGTGCTGAGACTTATCATGAAAGCTACGCGAGGCCCGACTATAGTCACGAATGCTACGGGATGTATGGAGGTATCCTCGACCATTTACCCATATACATCATGGGTAGCACCATGGCTGCACACGGCATTCGAAACGGCGGGAGCAAATGCCTCTGGAATCGAATCAGCATTGAAGATACTGAGAAAGAAGGGAAGGATTAAGGACGAGCAAGTTGACGTTATCGCTCTCGCAGGAGATGGAGGCACATATGATATTGGCATACAGGCCCTTTCAGGCGCCGTTGAGCGAGGGCACGATTTTCTCTATGTCCTCTACGATAACGAAGCTTACATGAACACCGGCATCCAGAGGAGTGGGGGAACACCATTTGGTGCTTCAACAACCACTTCGCAGGCTGGCACGTCCGTTCCTGGAAAGCTGGAAAACAAGAAGCCTATAGCTGACATCATGGTAGCTCATGACATGCCCTATGTGGCAACCGCGTCACCATATTACTGGAAGGATCTGATTATGAAGACAAGAAAAGGCATCGAAGTAAATGGGCCAGCATTCTTGCACGTGTTTGCCCCATGTCCGAGAGGCTGGCGCAGCGACGCAAGCAAGTCCATCGAGCTTTCAAGAGTGGCAGTTGAGACATGCATATTTCCGCTTTGGGAGGCAGTGAATGGCAACTATCAGCTTTCTCCGGCCAGCAAGGTCATAGCATTGGCTCCACAGAAGAAGAAGCCTGTGAAAGAATACCTGCAGGTGCAAGGACGCTTTAGACACTTGTTTACGCCGAAATTCGAGAAAATGCTAGAAGACATCCAACGACAGACAGACTTGAAATGGCAACGTCTACTCAAAAAGTGTGCCATTGCTCAACCAGCAAAGGCTGCATAAAACCAACAATCAGTCTTCTTCTTGCAGCATAAACCAGCAGACCGCGCACCATCCTACCCAAAGAGATATCGGAGACTTCGTGCACGGCCATTATTCGCGTCTTGAGCGCCACTGCGTCAGCTGCGTGTGCACATTCGGAAGCGTGGGTTCAAATCCCGCGAAGCCTATCTGATCATAAGAAAAAAGCGACTCTGGAGTTCGCTTAGCCGTCAGGCATTTTCCTTCAGGTATTTTTCGATTTCGTCTTCCGCGTTGTCTGCCTTTATGAATATTGGCACGTTTTCCATGCCTGTGGCTATGTAGCTTGAGAGCAGCCACTCGCCGGGTGCAAACTCTAGAGTCTTTTCCAGTATGCCTTTGTCTATAATGAAAGTATCGCTGACTAATTGTCTATCGTAAGGGCGTGGCAGGGTGCCAACAAAATAGGTGTGCAGCTGCTGCAGGGCGTTCGTGTTCAGGTAGGCGATGCGTTGCGTGGCCAAGCAGACTCCTAGCCCATATTTTCTTCCTTGCCTAAGCAAGGTCTCCACGTGTACGGAGCACTTGGCATCTATCCCTGCTGCGTTGCTTGGAATGAACTCCTGTGCCTCGTCGAAGACGATAAGGATGTAGGGCTTAACGGCGAACTTGCGTTTTCGACGCATCAGTATATCTTGTGTGAGGTTTATTGCCAGATCTTTTATCGTGTAGGGATCTGATATTGAGATGCAGATGAGGCTTGTTGTTTTGTCTTCTAGCAGATCTCGTATTTTTTCAATCGTCAATCCAGATGTGTCTGTCCCTTCAGCGCCATCTCTCTTCTTTATCCTGTCAAGTATCGTTTTTCGCGTGGTGGCCCATGCGAACAGCCCGCTTTTGTCGCTGACTTTGAACTCATCCACGGCGCCAGTTGCTATCGGATCTATGTATTCTACGAAATCCTCGTTTACTTCCTCGCTTTCACTAAGATTATGCTCTTCTACAAACGCGAGCGTAGCGTCGTGGATTTTGTCGATTGCATCCATGTAATGCGGCCTGGCAACATTGTCTTTTCTTTGAGCGCTGAGATCTTCTATGAACTGGGCGTACGTTGGCACTTTCTGTCTCGGTTTCGTATAGTGAGCGAGTTTGCCCTGATCCATTATGCACTGCAAGCCCGACTTGGTGCGCTCGTCGTTCTCGTATTCTCGAGGTTTGACGACTGAATCAAAGAATTGCTGAAGCGAGTCAATCCTGTGCTCGAGTATGACCTTTGCTGGAACGTTGGGGTCTGCGAGCATGTCCAAAAGTAGGAACATGTACTCGCAGCTTATATCGAAAACCACTACCTTCGTATTGCCGTTATGCAGTATGAGTCTTCGCAGGATGTTCGACATCAGGTTACTTTTTCCGCCACCCGTAAAGGCAAAAACTCCGAAGTGATAGCGCACAAGTTTCTCGAAATCCACGTAAATGGGAATGGCCGTTTTGCTCGCCTCAAACATTTTGATCAGGCCGAGCCGCTGGTCGACTCTAGCGTCTGCCACCGTCTTTGACGTGTCTATGCCATATTTTTCCGCTATTTTCTGGTTATACATGCGGTTTATCATTTCGCTGTTTAGAATGTGGCAGGAACTCCCCACAATCGGATAAGAGAAGCCTTTCACAAATCTGAACTCGCGCTTTTCGCTAAAAACCAAGTCATAGTTTATTGGGATGGCATCTATCTGGATCAGCATCGTGGACTTGTCGTTTGTTTGCCAATCATCTTCCGACTGCTCGATGATCTCGAACTGCATTGGGTAGTACCCGTGGTCTGACAAGCCTTGCAGCCCGAAATGCTCAGGCCAGACTCTGGTCACTTCCATAAGCGTGTATCTCTCTAAGCCCAAGTCAGTCTGCTTAAAGTTCCTAACGGCTACCAGCATGCCTTCTTCCAGAAGCCCCATGAGGTCTTTTTGATACTCAACCTTGACGCGGCATTGGTATCTTGCGCTTGTGCCAGCAACTCTGGATTCTTCGCCTGTGGCGAAAAATCTTGGGATGACGGCGGCTAGTCGAGCGTTGAATCTGTCCTCAAAGTCCGTGAAGCAGGATTCGCGTCGTCTATTCTCTTCTTGCGGCCTCAATTGATGCTCTCCTCTCTCTGAAGGTGCTCATGTAGAATATGAACCGTCTCAATTTATGATTATTGACTATCCAGTTAGCCGTCGTGTCTACTATGCATTTGAATTGGCTGTAGTTCCATTTTGCGATTTTGTCTGCTATGAACAGAGGTTTGTTGTGGCCGAAGGCTTCTGGTATGCTAGTAGGAGCCATGGCTGCCAGCATAGTCATGGTCAAGTTCTGAAGTTTGTTCGGCACGTCCTTGTTCTTGAATAGGATTACCTGGATAGGTTCTTTGGCGCCGCCGAACTCGTTCCAAAGGTTAACCATGTTTTCTGGTTTGCAGTCATATTCTGGGTAAGCTAATCGGTCTGTGAGTAGAACGTTGCTGCGTAGCATCGGATCGGACTTGGCCTGACTAAGCTGCACGTAGGTCTTGAGGAAGGTTTTCTCGAGGCTTATCCTGTTCTTTATGGCACCTGTAACATGCCCTTTGCGGTTCTGCCTGTCTGGAACCATTGTTCTGAAGGCTGAATCGTATTCGACTAGGCTCCACGGGGGCTTAATGTTGGCTGGGTTGAGAACGCTGGCTGACTGCAGTATCATTCGGTCAGTGTTCGGCAGTTTCTCAAACTCCTCATGAGGAATTGCTTTAGTTAGTAATCCCTCATTGTGCATTATTGGAACTAGTTGGCGCTTGAAGTCCCTTGCAGCCGTGTCTTTCGTTATGCCTATCAACAGGATTTTTCTCTTCCAGCATTCTTCCATGAGCATCTGTAGCGTGAAAAGCGTCAGGAAGGCAATGTCAACTGTGGTTAGCCACTGCTCCTTCCCATCCCTCACAATCTTCATCACGCTGGATGCTCTCGTTTCTGATGCCTTGGAGAAGAAAAAACGATCCCCCAAGCTTGTTACGAGTCTCCTGATGCGTTCTGAAGTTGTCCTATATTTCGGATTCAGAGAATAGGTCTCGTCTTCCTCGATCAGGATGCCTTCTCTTACTGAGCGTGCCAAGTAACGCTTTGTTCTCTTGGCTCTGTCTTCGTCAGTTGCGCCTAGTTCCATGAGCATCTGTTCTCTGGTCAGCTTTCCTTTCTGCTTCACCAATTCAATGATTGCGTAGCTCAGATAATCTGATCTTGGAGGAGGCAGGCCCAGTGCTTGGTTGCATACACATTGTCTCGCGATCGTTACGTCATTTACGTCGATGGGTTCATCATCTATCTCATATCCGATTATGCTGCTCTTCGTCTTCCACAGATCGCGTTTAGCCGTATCATAGATTAAGCTCGCTCTTTCTGTCGAGAGGCTCCTATCCAGCAGGATTATGCGTATCTTCTGTGTTGAATCCGTGGCGAGCTTGTATGCGAGATAGTACTCTGCGAAGGTCATTATCCAATTCGCTATTGTGGTGTTGTTGACTATTGATTCGTCTGTCAAAGGCTTGTTAGGATTGATCTCCTCCGGCTGTGACGCTTCAGAGAGCGCTTGATCTATTTCAGGAATGTCATTAACGTAAAGTGGCACGACGCTTGAGATTCCCGCGGCCTGCTTAAGGGTTTTCTCATCATACTTCACTGTCACGCCCCCGCTTTCAGAGAATACTACCGTGCCAGTCGAAGCATAGGCAGCGCCGAAGAAGATGACAAGGTCGAACAAAGGATGCGAGTACATGGTGCCGTCTACGCCTGCAAATCGAGCGGTTGAATCTTTGAAGAATTCTTTGGCAGTTTCGCAAGCTTCTCGGCAGTCGAAGTTCATCTTGATGAGATCTACTAGTAGACAATCATAGAGCGTTTTGAGCGAAGAGAACCGTCGCTCGTAGTCTTCGATTTGGCTGGATGCTCCAAGCCTAAGCGCATCGCTGGTCCGTTTCAACGAGTCGCTGAGAGAAGATATAACCACAGATTTTCACCTATCTCTACGAGCTCATTTCTAGTAGAGACATCACCGCTTGCCTATCACTGGCTTGAAGCAATATAAGCTAGATGGTTTGAACTGCTGCTAGGCTTCTCTTGCTGGAGATCTACCTCGAATCAGAAAAATACGGCGTGCGCATTAGTCGTACTAGGTTTTTCCGGTTATCTTGATCTTTTCGACCCTTACCATTGGGCTTCGGGCAAAGGGTATCCCTGAAGATTCGACAGCTTTGAACTCTTTGCTCAAGCCAGATATGGTTTTCATCAACGTGTATGAGTTGCCCGAAATCATGACTCCGATGAGAGGGTGCTTTGTCTCTCCGTTTTCTATTAGGAAACCTTGCTTAACGCTTCCTGAGAAGTTGCCGTTACTGAATTCGATGTTGCCTGCGAAGCGACCTACAAAGATGCCTTTGTCCACCTCTTCAACAAGCTGTTCTTTTGTTTGACTGCCCGGTTCTATGAGAAGGTTGCTGGGAAGCAATTGTGGAGGAGACTCAAAAGGTAACGAGGAAGCAGAGAACAACCCTGATCGCCTCCTTGAAGCATTGCCAGTGCTTTCTCTCCCTTCCTTCTTCGAAGTGTAGGTGTCGAAGAGGAAGCTCTTCAGAATTCCCTTTTCCAGAATGGGCGTTTTCTGCCTTGGATTCCCCTCATCATCAAAAGCTTTAGTCATCATTCCTTCTTTCAGAAGACCATCATCAATTACATTCAATTGCGGAACAGCCAACTCGCTCCCAATCTTGCCTCTGAGAGGGCTAGCATTCCGTTGGACATTGTCGCTTTTGACCCCGAAGACCAACGAGCTGCCTACTAGATCTACTGTGGGAACGAAATCCAATATGGCAGGACCTTCGAAGGATCCTATTTCTTTGGCTCCAAACTGCGTCACTGCTCTTTCAGCGAAAGTGGACCCTATCTCCTCAACTTTCAAATCGAGTTTATGTGAGTAGCCATAATCCTCTGTTGAGGATGTGATCTCGCCATTTTCCTTCGCCATTCCCCATATGAAGGCTCCAAGGAATGTTCTTTTTTCGGCTACATCAATACCATCGGTGTTTGCCAGGGCTTCTTCCTCGACGCGAGATTCTATTCCCCCCATGTCAACTCTTACGCGAGGATCATAACCCAGTGCAGCGTCAAGCATGTCCTTAGTCAACTTGACAGCATCCTCAACTTGGAGGTCGACGATTTTCTTGTCGTAGATTCCTTCTACTTTCGGAAGGTGTTTCGCATGAGGGAGAGAATTGTTAGGGTCAGGAACGCTGGCTTTAGCTAGGCAAAAAGCGGTTTCAACTGTCTTCTCAACTTTCTCTTCTTCCAGTTTGTCGATGTGTGAGAAACCGAAGGCTTTGCCTTTAAGTACTCTGATTCCGATGCCGCCGATTTCTTGAACAGACTCGCTGGAGATTCCGCCTTGCTCAATTCGGACAACGGTGCCTTCTTGCTTCAGCACGTATGCCTCTGCGGAATCAGCACCAAGCCCACGAGCGAATCGAATTGCCTTTTCTGCAATTGATGAGACTTCCATTCCATTTACGCTCCGCCAAACAGCATTTTACACCTGACGGTCGGACCGCCAGCGTCAACCTTGGCCGGCTATATCTTCCCGCAATGGCCGGTTCCCAACTCGAGGCTAAAATCGTTGCCTACCGCATCTATGCTTTTCAGCACATCATAGGCGCTGCCTGAAATACTCACTCCTCTGAAAGGTTCTCGTATTTCTCCGTCATGTATCCTGTAGGCTTCTTGAACGCCAAACATGAACTCTGCATTGCTGTCGGCTTGTCCCCCTCCGGATCCAAGTAGAAGCAGCCCATCCTTTGTATCTTGGATGATTTCTTCTCTATGCCAGTCCCCACTTTCAATGTAAGTGGCTCTCATTCTAATCAAAGGTACGTCACGGTAGTTCCATGCTCTGCTGTTGCCTGTTGGCGCCACGTTGAATTTAGCAGCAGTTTCTCGGCTGTGTAGGTAGCTCTTCAAAACGCCCTTTTCAATGATTACAGTTTTCTTGCCTTCTACTCCTTCATCATCGAATGGGACCCAACCTGCGCATGACGAGATTGTGCCGTCATCAACCATTGTTACTATATCGCTTGCCACTTTTTTGCCGATTTTTCCTGTGGCCGCTGTGCCTGAGATGACAAGATCTGCTTCAACTGTGTGGCCGATGGCTTCGTGGCTTAGTAGTCCTACAAGCTCAGGGTCTAGGATCGCCGCATGTGTGCCAGAAGGTGCGACTTTCGCTGACAATAGTCTTACAGCCCTTTCGCAGGCCTTCTTGGCAACAACTTCTGGGTTTTTTGCCTTGAACATTTCCCATCCTCCTGTTCTGCACACTCCCTCATAAACCTCAGTCATAACCTCTCCTCTTTTCGCAATCACCATCAGAAGCAGATCAGGTTTGACGTCAAAAAGGTAGCAGTCTGAACCTTCCGAGTTTACATAATGCTTCTCTATTATGTTCTCGTCGTATCTGACCCACGTGGAGGCTATTTCACTTGAATATTCTCTTATGAATCTGTCGAGGTCGAGAGTGAGTTTAATTTTTTCTTCAAGAGAATGATCTCTTGGATCATCTGTAACGTGCGCCATAGCTTTGATTCTTGTAGTCTTTGCTGAGGCGAGTTCGCTCTTTGTGGTCTTTGATGATGCTGAGCTTGCTGCCAGCCTTAATGCTTCTTCAACCTTCTTAAGGAGAATTTCTCGACCAAGTGAGCTTGTGACCGCGAAACCCCAGCTTCCATTTTTCAACACTCTGATTCCAAAGCCTTCCAAAACACCAGAAGTAGCGCTATCCAACTCGCCCTTCTTGACACTTGCCATTGTTCTTGATCGTTTCTGGTATCTCACTTCCACAAAATCGGCTCCACGCGATAGACCGTGATCGAGCAGAAATCGAAGATCTTCCATTCTAAGGCCCTCTACTATCATGGTTGACAGGCAATCTACATTTAAGTCTAGCGCGCGTCTTTACTTGGACTAGTAGCTAATCTCGAAACTTGAGAAACTATCCGCAAGCTTCCCCCCTGTTTCTGAATTATCCAAGATTCTGCTGAAGGATTCTACGCAAAATCGGCGATGAGTGTCACTTCAAAGGGACGAATCTGAGTGCATGTGCTGCTATGATTTCTCAAGCCTCGCTGCTATTTCAACAGCGGCATCAATGTTTCTCTTCAATTCACTCATTCTTGGTGATACGCTTCTGTAGTACTCTAGCACGCCTTTGTCTCTGGTTCTCAACAGGATCAGGTTCGTAGGGTAGAAGTAGTGGCCGAGCAGGTCCTTGCTTCTCAAGGATTCTTCCTCTGAGTCTGGTGGCCTTTTCACGTGGACTTGGACGAAGGCTACCTTTTTTCCGTGTTTCTCAGTCAAGGTCTTGGCTAGCTTTTCGAGTTTTGGCTTCTGCCTCTTACATGCTGGGCATCTGTCTCTTGTAATCGAAACAACATAGGTTTTTCCGGTTTCAGTAGCGACGTTGTCTCGGAAAGGTCTGCCTTTCTTTGAAATCTCTTTTTCCAGTTCAGTGAACTCTATCTTTTCAATCAGCATAGAGATCAATCAGAAAGAGAGAATATTTAAGCGATTACTCTGGCATTCATGGTATCTTGCTCGCGCAGAAGACTTCACATTTGGGGACTCAGCAAACGATACAACTATGCTCTCGGGCTGATTGCGCCCATACTAGCGAGGCTCCTATGATCCCATACATTGTCACACAAACTGATGCTACAAAGATGCTTAGAAACGTCAAAGTGGCCCTAGCCAACCTCGATCTTTACGAGAAACGTTGTGGGATTGGGCCAGCCCTTGACGGTATGCGTCGCCCTCAAGTGCTGGTGATTCCTCAATTCAGTCAGCCTAGAAGAGCTACTCTCACGGTTGGAGGAAAAGTGGGATCGAAATCCTGGTAGACGTCACAGATATGGTTGGTCTCGAAGAATGGTGTTGGCATGATTTCTATACGAGCTTGATTTGGACAAAACTATCTTAAACCAAAAGGAGTAGGCAGCCAAGCGGCTGGCTAGCCTAAGAAGACCCTATGCGCCGCAATGCGAGCATTTGTTTGATTCCGGCGGCGCGCGCTATTGTGTTTTTCACTTTAACTTTCCTCTCTACCACTGGCGAATTACTCTTCGCCTTAAATGTTAAAAGCTCTGAGAGGCGCATCTTTTAATCCCATTGGCTCGAGGGAGTGAATGGTTTTGGCACAGAATACCCTAGTCAAGTCGATTTCATCTCAGGCCTTGCTGTCATTCAACATGCAAAATATAGACGATTTGTTCCCGGGATTCATGCTGGGCGACTTTGCCGTCATGTATGGTCTTCCTTCCATCTTGACTTTGTCGCTGCTTCTTGCTGTTAGGGCTCAGCTCCCATATCAGCTAGGCGGGTTGGAATCGACCGTCGTGTTCGTCGATGGAGGAAACACGTACAGGCTTTACAGAGTGTCGCAACTGGCTCGACTGCATCATCTGAAGCCGAGAATTGCTTTGCAGCGAATCTTCATTTCAAGAGCGTTCACGGCGCACCAGATGACCTCAGTAATCCTCGACAAACTGGAAGAAGCCATCACAAAATATGATGCTAAGCTTGTGATCATCTCGGATTTCCAGGGACTGTACCTCGACAAGGACATCCAGCCAGAAGAAAGCAAAGAGGTCTTCAGTCAAGTGACAACTTACCTCTCAAAGCTCGCTGAAGAAAAAAAAGTAATCGTGCTAGCAACTTGCCTACCACACTACTATTCCATGCGCAGCGCCTTCTTCCATGCCGTCGCATGCGCAAGATCCAACGTGACCATATCTGTCACCAGCAAGCCATCCTACCCTTTCGCCAAGCGGCTGGCTCTTGAAAAGCATCCAGTGCTCAAGCTGGGATCCGTCGATTTCCCAATTGAAAACTTGACGCTGGACGATTTTGTAGGAGGTGTTCGATGATGGGGAAGACGGTTGAATCCTATCGGCTTGCTCTAGACACAGAGATTCACTCGTGGAACGGCTTTGCCAAGGCCCTGCGCACTGATGACAGAGAGGCATTTGAACAAATGACTGACGCATGCAGAAACCACGCATCCGCGGGAAGTAATGCAACGCAGCCAGAGATCTTTGGGCCGATGGTCATGTCAATCCTGCTGGAACAGCAGAAGAAGCTAATACGTTTGGAGAAGGAACTCCTTGCAATCAAGCAGAAGCCTGGCCAACCCTAATCATGCAAGAGGCTGGATATTAGATGTATACCCTTCTACGCCAGGCGAATTTGCAGTCTGGATCATAACTGAAAGTGGCGAACGCCTACGGTTAAGAGACTGTTTCAGACCCAGAATATACGTTTCAGGAAAGAAAGACGGCTTGGAGAAGCTTGCCGGCCAGTTTCTTCACGATAGGTCGGTTGCCTCCTGGGATTTTGTTCATAAATACGCGCAGACAACTGGCTCAGAAGAGTCCGGAGTTCTTGAAGTAGTTCTGAAAGATTGCAGAGCATCACCGTCATTTACCCGGAGAGTTTTGAAGTCTGGAAGATACCTGCAATATCAGGTTTTCAACTGCGATCTGAAGCACGAGCAACTATACTTCTATGATCATGGCATCTTTCCTCTGGCATTTGTTGAGATCGAATCTGAAAATGCCCATTTAGAGTATAACGTTCTTGATTCCGCTGAAAGCGTAGATTACGTTATTCCGGCATTGCGAGTCTCGAGAATTGAGGTGGAACCTGCTAAGCAGAGCAAGATTGCCAAGATCAATGATCCGATAGGCAAATTGACCATTAGCCAAGATGGCGAAAGAGTGATCATTGATTCGGGCGATGAGAAAGACAAGTTGCTGCAACTCGTGCAGGCGGTCAAAGAGTTTGACCCAGACTTGATTGTTACGAGGGGCGGCGATTCGTATCTTTTCACTTATCTTGTTCGCAGGGCAGTGATCAACGGCGTTCTAGATATGCTTGTCTTAGGCAGGGACGATGTGCCTCTTGTTGCTAGAAATGTCCGTGGGAAGACTCTATTCTCCTACGGTCGCACCTATTATCGGGCACCTACAAGGCGATTGTACGGCAGGGTTCATGTCGACGAGAAGAACACGTTCATCTTGGCTGAATGCGGGCTGGATGGATTGTTTGAGATCGCGAGGACTTGCATGGTGTCCTTGCACGCGGCCGCGCGTTTATCAATCGGCTCAAGCATGGCATCCATTCAGTTTTATCAAGCCATAAAGGACGATGTTCTTATTCCTAGAAACAAGAGCATTCCTGAAGCCTTCAAATCCGCTCTTGAGCTGCTTGTCGGAGACCGGGGTGGCTTCGTTTACGAGCCCGAAGTTGGCGTTCACGATGACGTTGCAGAAGTTGACTTTGCATCCATGTACCCGACGGTAATGGTTAACAACAACATTTCTGCCGAGACGGTTCTGTGCAAGTGCTGCCCTGACTCAAAGCTCCGCATTCCAGAACTCGGCTACAACATCTGCGAGAAGAAAGTTGGAATTGTCCCCAAGGCCTTGAAGCCCGTAATCGTGAAGAGACTCCTCTACAAGAAGCTGAAATCGGAAACTGAGGACGAGAGGCAGAGAGAAGTGTATGATAATCGCCAGACGGCTCTGAAATGGATTCTAGTGACTTGCTTTGGCTACTTAGGCTACAAGAACGCAAGATTCGGCACGGTAGACGGGCACATAGGCGTTTGCGCCTTTGGCAGAGATGCCTTCTTGAAGGCGTCAAGAACGGCTGAAGAAAAAGGGTTCAGGATTATTCACGGCATCGTCGATTCTCTTTGGCTGAAGAAGAAAGATGCAACAAACGAGGAATACCAGGAGCTCTGCAAAGAAATACGCGAAGAAACAAAGATCCCGCTCACCTTTGAAGGCCGCTACAACTGGATTGTTTTTCTTCCCTCCAGAATGCATCCGAACGTCGGAGTATTAAATCGGTACTACGGAACAATGGAGAACGGCAAAATCAAAGCCAGAGGTCTTGAGGTGAGAAGAAGAGACACGCCTCCATTTGTATGCGATGCACAAACCAGAATGTTAGAGGTGCTTGCACAGGCCAAGAACTCAAAAGAATTCACCAAGAAGATCCCTGACGCACTGAAGGTCTTAAGAGAATACAGGGAAAAGCTCCTTGCCGGCGACATTTCAATCTGGGATCTTATAATCACGAAACACTTGTCAAAGGATCCTAAAAGATACAAGCAGATGGTCAGCCAGTTGATCGCAGCCAAACAACTGATTAAGGAAGGAGCAGAAGTCGTGGCTGGAAAGAATGTCAAATTCCTTTTCACCAGCGCCGAAAACAAGCACCATGAAAGAAGAGTCACAGCGGAAGAGCTGATAGAGAAGAACACAAACCCTGACGTGAAGAAGTATCTGCTGCTTCTTTATGCTTCAGCCTCTAGCTTATTCAGTCCTTTCGGCTACTCCACTCGAACTATTCACGACGAGGTAAGAGGACACAGACAGACCAAGCTCACCATTTGAGCAGCCCCAGATCGCACACACGCGCTGAACTGGCTTGTAAGAAGCACGAGGATGCAGGCCAGTTGCTAGTCCGCTTCGAGATAGACGTTGACGGTTATCATTGGAAAGCGGTTTGTGCAAAGGCCCACTTACTTGAAGATGGCTACTGGTAATGGGTCCCGACCGTCTCTCTGTCTCTGCCCTCCTCAGCGCGCGCATCGATAACGACGGCGAATTCTCAGTCTACGCCACTTGCGACAAGAAATCAGAAGGTTGCTATCTGGAGGCTGTGGTTGCATATGCCAAAAAGATGATATACTCCTCTTCAGAAAACGAAAATAAGAGAGAGATACATAAGAAAACCTGCGGAGCCGAGGCAAAACAGGACGGGGTTGCCCTTTTCCGCAGACAATGGAGACATCTCCCGAAGTCCGTCTTCACATTGCCGTTTTCTTCTAACGAACAGATGGGTTAAACGGATATTTAGGGACTGATAGAAGAATGCTCTATTTCTTCATGCTTTCTTGAGTGGCTCCATCCTTTATTCTATGTGCGGGCATTTTCTTATAGGCTAGAGAGCACTTTTTCCTTTTTGAGCCTTGCCTTGTTGCCGCCCATTTAAGGATAGGCACAACCGCTTCTCTCAGCCCTTGTCCGTCCCTTGTCAATGAGTATTCAACACGAGGCGGGATTTCAGCGAATGACTCTCTTTTGAGCAACTGTTCATTTTGAAGTCGTTTCAGCGTGTCTGCAAGAGTCTTGGGGC